>JACQWX010000074.1 GCA_016209035.1 Elusimicrobiota bacterium
CCATAGGCCGAATACCTGCCGCTCTCCCCAGGGTCCTGTCAATGTCCAAGGGGAGGAAATACTCGGCGTAATGTGGACAGACTCTAGCATTTTTTCACGCAAGAACCCGCTGCGAATTCATCGCCGGGGGTACTAGTTCCCCGTTTTGCCCCCAGGGTATTTCTCCAACGATCCGTTGGAGATTTGAAACCTGTTCGGTCCAGGCCAAGTAAAAGGCGCGCATGTACCAGACATTCTGCCGCGAGATCATCTCGCTGTTGACCTCGACCGCGCCGCGGACCGGGGGAGCCAGTCCGAGGCGATGCGGTCCGCCATCCACAGGTCGAAGGCCGTCTTGACCCGGATGGACTCCTCGGGCAGCATCAGGATGTGGCCGACCCTCCTGCCCACGAAGTTCCGGCGGTCGATGGCGCGGGTCCTGGTGAGGAGGACGGCGCCGTTCTCCTTGAAGATGGCCTTCTTCTCGATCTGGAGGTCGCGGGAGCGTCGGATGGGGGTCAGGCCCCCGGCCCCGTGGTGGTAGCAGTAGGCCAGCTCCTCCGTCACCGAGACCACGCTGTCCACGTCGAAGATGGTCAGGGTGTCCACGGCCATGTCGATGTGCAGGGCCCTGCGCAGGGGCGAGTTGAGGTAGAGCAGCATGACGGCCTCGGGCCGGTAGCGGCGCTTGGCCAAGAGTTCTTTGAGGGTGTAGATCACGGTTGGAGCGATGTGCGAGCCCGCCCCGGCCAGCCGGCTGGGCCGCTCGATGACGGCAGCCTTGCGCCAAGCCGGAGCCCGGCAGTACCGCACGACCTCGGGGTCGTCCGTCGCGACCGCGACGCGGTCGAGCGTCCGAGCCTTCAGGGCCTGGGTCAGGGCGTGCCACAGGAGGGGCTTGCCCGCCACCAGGGAGAAGGCGTGATCCGGCGTGCCCGGGGGGCGCTTCGCGGCCGGGATGATGGCGAGGACCTTGGGCGCCGCGCCGTCCTTGTGGCGGCGGACGAAGCCGCGGTTGATGGCGGCCCGGGTCTCAAGGATGCGGCGGCCGTCCCTGGTGAGGCTGCCCTCGTGTTGAGTGTAATAGAAGAGCGGGACGTTGACGTTGTACGGCTTGAAGGTCCGAAGGAACCTCAGCCAAAGGTCGTAGCCGTCCTGGCAGGAGAACTCCTCGGAATAGCCGCCGAGTTCCAACAGGCACTCCTTGCGGATCATGGTGCAGGCGCCGTGCGCCGGGAGGTCGAGCAGCTTGGCCTCGGAGCCGATCTTCTTGCGTCGCACGAATTCGAGGACCTCGCCCTGGTCGTCGACCAGGTAGTAGTCCGGATAGACCAGCCCGACATCGGGCTTGGTGGTCAGGACCTGCGCCATCACCAGGAGGGCGTTCTCGTCGAGGAAATCGTCCGCGTCCAGCCGCATGACATATGGCGTGTTGGCCAGGCGCAGGGCGATGTTGTTGGAAACATTCAACCCCTTTTTCGTCTGGTGCAGGACGCGGACTTTGGGGTGGTCCTCGTAGCGTTTGAGGATGTCCGCCGTGTCGTCCGTGGAGCCGTCGTCGATGACGATGAGCTCCCAATCCTTCATGGTCTGGCGGAACACGCTCTTGATGGCGCGCTCGACGAAGCGGCCGTAGTTGTGGGTGGGGATGTAGACCGTGACCAGGGGCGGCCGGAGGGATTCCTCGTCCGGCAGTCCCGATCCCTGCCGCCGCGGACTGGCGTCCTTCATGTGCCTCCAATCAAAGTCGGACCGGCAATCCCCATCATAGAACATTATGGCGGCCGTTCGGAAGGCAAGGTATTGAAATCTCGCCGGCTTGTGCTATACTAATAGTAGCTACTTTGGTAGCCACTTATGGAGGTCTCATGACCCTGTCTCAGATGCTTCGGGCGCAGCATGTCGGCGTGAAGGACCTCAAGAATCATCTATCCATGTTCTTCAAATCCCGCAAGCCCATCGTCGCCACCGACAGAGGGCGGCCGGCCTACTTCCTGGTCCCCTATGAGGATATGGTGGAACTGATCGAAATGCTGGATGAGGCCAAGGACGCGGAACTGGTCAAGCTGGTGAAAACCGGCAGGCAAGCCTACGCAAGAGGCGGCTGGATCCCTGTCTCGGGCCTATGGAAAAAGCTGGGGGCGTAGCTCGCCATGCCCCGCTATTCGATCGGATTCCCCAGCGGGTCCGTCGAGAAACACTTCCTGAAAGAACTTTCGAAACTGGACAAAACCGATATGGCGCGGATCAGGCGTGCTATCGAGTCTCTGGCTGACAATCCGCGCCCGCAAGGCGATAGAGTGAAGCCACTGCGTCCGCCGCTATCGATCTATTCGTTGGTGGCCACGCACCGCCTGCGCGTGGGTGATTATCGGATACTCTACGACATAGACGACGGTTCGAGGAGAGTCGTGCTCCTGTCCGTCAGGCGGCGTTCCGAGAAGACGTATCGTTAGCCCTTCCCAGCAGCCTGCGGAGCTCCCGGCAGCTCCGGATCACGGCCCGGGTGGTGGCGAGGTCCACGGTCTGGACCGCGTCGCTGATGGAGCGGGAGGGCCGGGGGTGCGATTCGATCATGAGCCCGTCGGCGCCCGCGGCCGTGGCCGCCAGGGACATGGCCGGCACGAACGGGGCGTATCCGGTCGAGTGGCTGGGGTCAAAGAAGACCGGGATGCGGGTGAGGCGCTTCAAGGCCGGGATCATCATCAGGTCCGGCGCCCAGCGGACGGAGGGGAAGACGTGGCGGTAGGAGGGCATGCCGACCACCCCGCGCAGGCAGACGACCAGGTCCCGGTTGCCGCCGTGCATGACGCGCTCGCAGACCCCGAGGATCTCATCGATGGTGCCCCAGCTGCCGCGCTTGAGCAGGACGGGCTTGCCCTGCCGGCCCACGGCGTCGAGCAGGCCGTAGTTCTGGAAATTGCGCATGCCGATTTGAAGGAAGTCCGTGTGCCGGCAGACCAGCGGCAGGTGCCGCACGTCGAGCACCTCGGTGATCACCTTCAGGCCCGAGGCCTCGCGCGCCTCGGCCAGGAGCTCGAGGCCTCGCTCTCCCAGGCCTTCCCGCCAACCGTAGGCCTGCTTGGTCTTGATGGGGAAGGTGCAGGGCTTGTAGGCGCCGCCGCGCAGGAGGTCCGCGCCCGCGTCGCGGAGCTTCTTGGCGTAGTCCACGATCTGGCGTTTCGTCTCGACGGAGCATGGGCCGGCGATGACGACGAAGTCGCGGCCGAAGGCCTTGCCGTTCACCTTCAGGCGCGGCCGGTATCCCGGGTCGACCGAGTGAAGGAGCTTGCCCTGGCTCTTGAGGGATTCGATGAACTCGTTAGCGGCCATCCTTCCTCCTGGCTGCGCTTGCGCCTTTCCGTTCCCTGGGTTGTCCAGGTCCTTCAGAGGTTCGTTCTCCCTGCTCGGTCGCTCCGAACGCGGCCGCGCCGCGCTCGAGCGCGGCCGAGATGACCGCCCTGCTGAACGCGTCCCCTTCCCGGAGACGGATGGAGTAGAGGGCCGATCCCAAGGGCACCAGGGCGACCTCGTCTCCGATGAGCTGGCCGCGGCGGATGAACTCGGAGCTCGTCACGCATCCCAACCCGATGATGCCCTTGTGGAGGGGGGCCTTGAACTGCCGCGGGAGCAGCCCTTCGTCGCAGCGCACGATTTTGCCCTGGGCCTCGGTCCAGAACGGCTGGAAGTCCTTGAGCGTCGGGACCAGGGTGTCCACCCCGGTCCGGGCGAACTCGTCGACCATGGCGTCGAAGAAGCCCTGAGGCCGGAAGGGGTAGAGATAGTTGACGTAGACCACCGAGTCGAAGAAGACGTCGCCCTCCTCGCAGCTCTCCAGGGCGTAGCGCAGGACTTCCTCGGTGCCGGTGCGAGGTGCGGCAAGCTTCGCCGGCCTGGGGACGGCCAGCGCCCCCGACCGGCGCGCGAGCTTCAGCGCTTCCGGGGTCTCGCTGATGACCGCCGCCTTGGCGATGAACCGGGCCTGCCGGACCTGGCCCAAGGCGAGCTCCAGGAGATCGCGTCCGGCGATCTTCTGCACCGCGCCTTGGACCGGGAGGATGGCGAGCGTCCTCATGGTCTCCGGAAGGAAGCCCTCCGGCAGGGCCGGGTGGCCGTTGGGGCTCTCCAGGGACTCCATGACCCGCACCACCGAGCTCGCCCGGTGTTCGTCCAAGGCCTGGTGGATGCCGTGGTAGTGGTAGACCGCCGCCTCGGGCTCGTAGGCCAGGTGGTATCCCTTCTTGATGACGGCTTCGCCCCAGATGCGGTCCTCGATGTTGGGGGCGGTTTCGTCGAAGGGCACCTCCTCCCACACGCTGCGGCGGATCAGGCTGTTGGCGTTATGGAAGAACCCGTCCTTGACCTGCACGCGGCGATCCAAGCCGAAGGTGATGAGGAGGTCGCGCTTGTCCACGTCGGAGCTGTAGGACATGGGGAGCTGCCTCCCGTAGACGCCCGCGACCGCCGGGTCCTCCATGTTCTTGAGCAGGGTCTCGAGCCAGGACGCGTCCTTGGGGATGCAGTGGGCGGAAAGGCAGGCGACGAAGCGGCCCGAGGAGGCCCGGATGCCAGCGTTGAGGGCGGTTCCTGGGCGATAGCCCTCTATTCGCACAGTCTTGACCGGGAATTTGCCCGCGATGGCCAGGGTATGGTCCGTGCTCCCGCTGTCCACCAGGACGACCTCGAAATCCTTCATCCCTTGCTGGAAGACCATGCGCAGGCAGCGCCCGATCCAGCGCTCCTCGTTCTTCGCGCGGATGATGATGGAGACAGTCGGCATGTCATGGGCGCGCCCGGGAAGGGGCTCGCCGTACAATCATACCAAAGAAAGCCATGCGTGGAGGTACTGAGCTGCGACCGTTTGCCGCAGCTGAACGCAGCGACTCGCGTGGCAGCACGGGGTCTCGGGGCATATGATATAATCCCGTCGGACGGCCGATGTGCTTACGATTGGCGACGGACGTGTGCCACCGCGAAGGGATTGGCCGGGCTACCTGGAAGTCATGAAACCATCTGTCTATTTGTAGAATGACGAAGATAGCCCCCGGCATCGGCTTGCGAACGGGGCTGGCGGTTTTCGTCGTCGTCAAATGCCTTTTCGTCCTGCTCTTCACGAAAGCATCGGCAGTCCCGCGTCTCGGGGATGATTCTTTCGTCTACCTCTGGCAGGGTCAGCTCATGGTGTCCTCCATCGAGAAGACCTCCCCGGCGGTCAAGGACATCAAGGAGCTTTGGGCTCTCGACGATCGTCCGTCGCTGCCGACGAGCATCTTCCGCGCGTATACGCAGATGCAGGTTTCCACGCTGTATCCGTTTTCCGCCCACTCCCTGCTGACGGGAGGGCTGCTGGCCCTGGGGATCCCGGCCCGATGGGCCTTCTGCGCCACGGAGATTATCATCGCCATCCTTCTCGCGGTCGGCATCGCCGCATTCTTGAAGGAGCTGTTCGGCGAGGGGGCTGCGGGTTTCGCGTTGGCGCTTCTGAGCGTCTCGGTCTTTCCTCTCCACGGCCTGCAGCAACTCGTCCCCAGCGTCATGTGCCTGGCGCTGGCGCTCATCCTCTGGGCGCGGATACTGGCGAACGCGAATCCCTGGCCCGGTCCCTTCCTCCTGGCCTTGGCCCTGGCGGGGATACATCAGATCGCCAAGGCCTATCTTGTGGGCGCGTTGGCGCTGGCCGTCGTGGCGGCCCTGGCGGCGAGAGACTGGTCCTCCCGCAGATGGTGCATGATCGGCGGGATGGTCTTGGCCCTCGCCTCGGCCTTCATCTTGGCGCGCCCCATGCTGCCCTATCATCCCCCGGGCACGGTCGCATGGGACGTTGGGACCGTGACCCTGGCTAACGCCAGGATCAACTGGCCCGCGGCGAGAGGCTTCCTTTTGGAATACGCGGGGAACAATCTCCTGACCCTGGGTCTCTGTTGCGGCGGGGTGGTCTTCTTCGGCCGGTGCCACCTGACGCGGCTGGGCGGATCCGTCCTTGTCCTGTGCTCCGCCATGCTTGCCGGGTCGCTGCTGCATCTTATTCCCCATTTTGAGGCAGACCTCTTCTGCCGTCTCCTGGTGCCCTGCGTGATCCTGGTGGCTGGGTGTGCCGGACTCTTCTGCGCGCGGCTGGTGGCTGGGAGACCTCCAGCGGCCGGATGGGCGTTGGTGGCACTCTTCTGCCTGTCCATCTGCCATGGCATCCAGCGGTACGCCGCATATTGCTACGTCCAGCTCAACAAGCATTCGGCCATCGAAACCCGGGCTTTGCACGCGCAAATCCAGGATATCCCGGACGGGACCAGCATGCTCTATCTTGATCATCCGTCGGTCATGATCGCCTGCCTGCTGGAAGGAGCTTGGCGCCTTCCAGCGATGTCCTGGGCTATGATCAAGGGATCTGGAAGCCAGGAGAAATACCTGTCGGGCCATCCTCCAGGCATGGTGGTGGCGTATCCATATCGGTGGCTCAACACCCTTGCGCTATTGGGCGACCAGACCCTTACCCGGCGGCGCCACGGGTTCCGGCTCAAGGATTTCGCCGGTCTCTCAGTGGAGGGGCAAGGGCTTTCGGGGAAGATGCTGGCCATCTTTGTGAAGAACGACGGGCCTGGATTCGCCATCGAGGTCGACGGGGCCGCTGACTGCGGTCCGCTTCAAGTGCCCACCCATCATGCGGGATGGCTCTCCATTCCACCTGCCTGTTCCGCCGGGAAACGGGTCAGCTTCAGCCTTCCCGACCACCCAGCCTGGGTGGCGGGAGTCTCTCTGGGCCCCCCGCGCAGCCGCGTCTATTGGCCTTGGTCCCAGGAACGGACGGTCGTCGAAGCCCGCTTCAGGCGTCCGCTGGGGATGCAGCGCTCGGAGCCGGGCTGCGAGATCGCTCCGGAGCGACTGTCGTTCGATTTTTCATTCGCCTCGCTGCTGTCCTATGACGGAGCCTCGGGAGCGGCGGCCCTGCTGCTGCGGCCCTTGGAGGTCGTCTCGGACGAAAGCGGCCTGGTCTTCATCAGGAATGCACGCTCATGAGCCTCGAACCTCAGGAGGTTTCGATCGTCGTCCCCGTGTTCAACGGGGAACGTTCCTTGCCGGAGCTCGTGCGTCGGCTGGAGTCCGTCCTGACCGACCGCTGGCTGGGCTTCGAGGTGATCCTGGTCAACGACGGGAGCAGAGACGGGAGCTGGGACGTCATCTGCGGTTTGGCCAAGACCAGGGCCTGGCTGCGCGGGATGGACATGATGCGCAACTACGGCCAGCACAGCGCCGTGCTGTGCGGGACCCGGGCGGCGCGGTACAGCGTCATCGTGACGATGGATGACGACCTGCAGCATCCTCCGGAGGAGATTCCGAAGCTGCTGGAGGAACTCTCCCGGGGCTTCGACATCGTCTATGGGACCCCGGAGCGGGAGGAACACGAGTTTTGGAGACGATGGGCCTCCCGGTTGACCAAGATGGCGCTCACCCATTTCCTGGGAGCCAGGACGGCGCGGCATGTGAGCGCCTTCAGGGCCTTGCGCTCCGAATTGAGGGAGGTCTTCGATCACTACAACGGCCCGTTCGTATCGTTCGATGTCCTCCTCTCCTGGGCGACGGACCGGTTCTCGGCCGTGTTCGTCAGGCATGAGACCAGGCGCGGGAGCGAATCGAACTACTCGGTCGGAAGGCTCGTCGTTCACGCCATCGACATGGTGACCGGGTTCAGCAGCTGGCCTCTGCGGGGGGCCAGTCTCCTGGGGTTCGGATTCACGATCCTTGGGGGGGGACTCCTGGTCTACGTCGTCGGCCGGCGCCTCCTGATGGGCGCGGCGGTGCAGGGGTTCGCCTTCCTGGCGTCGGCCATCAGTCTGTTCGCCGGGGTGCAGTTGTTCTCCCTCGGCGTCCTCGGGGAATATGTGGCTCGCTTGCACGCCCGCGGGATGGGGCGTCCGCCCTACGCGGTGCGCAGGACGGTGCAGGCGGATCGATGACCGGGCGTTCCCCCGATCGGAGTCTCCGCGTCCCGTTCAACAAGCCCTCGTTCGCGGGCAAAGAGCTTCAGTACATCGAGGATGCGGTGCGCTCAGGCCATATCTCGGGGGATGGGAAATACACGGAGCGGTGCCAGGCTGTCCTGGAGGCCTGGTACCAGGGGTCCAAGGTGCTCTTGACGACCTCCTGCACCGACGCCTTGGAGATGGCGGCGCTCCTTCTGGACCTGCGCCCCGGCGACGAGATCATCGTGCCCTCCTTCACCTTCGTCTCCACGGTCAACGCGTTCGTCTTGTCCGGCGCCCGGCCGCGGTTTGTCGACATCAGGCCGGACACGCTCAATTTGGACGAGGGCCAGGTCGAGCGGCACCTGACGTCCCGCACGAAGGCCATCGTCCCCGTCCATTACGCCGGCGTCGGCTGCGCGATGGACCGCATCATGGAGACGGCGCGACGGCATGGGATCGCGGTCGTCGAGGACAACGCGCACGGGCTTTTCGGGATTTGCGCGGGGAAGCCGTTGGGCATGTTCGGCGCGCTCGCGGCGTTGAGCTTCCACGAGACCAAGAACGTCATCTGCGGCGAGGGAGGGGCGATCGTCATCAACGACCGCCGTCTCGTCGAGCGAGCCGAGGTCGTGCGGGCGAAGGGGACCAACCGGTCCCGGTTCGACCGGGGCGAAGTGGCGAAGTATGAGTGGATCGACAGCGGCTCCAGTTTTCTCCCGTCAGACATCCTGGCGGCGTTCCTGTTGGCGCAACTGGAGGCCAAAGACCGTATCCAAGCCAAGCGAAGAGGGCTTTGGGATGCCTACCGCAGGAGCCTCGCGGGTTGGGCCCAGGAGCATGGGGTCGGCCTGCCGACGGTGCCGGAGCAGTGCGAGCAGGCCTATCACATGTTCTATCTACTGCTCCCTTCCCCGGCGCATCGGGACGGGTTGAAGGCCTACCTCGGGTCCCGCGGCTGTCTCAGCGTCTTCCACTACTCGCCTCTGCACGTTTCGCCGATGGGGCGGCAGTTCGGCGGCAGGGAAGGGGATTGCCCCGTCGCGGAGGACGTCAGCCGGCGCCTGCTCCGGCTGCCTTTCTACACGGGGATGACCGACGAGGAGCAGGCGGTCGTCCTCGATGCGGTCCTGGAGTACGCCTGGGGTTAGTCGGAGCACCGTATGAGCTATGTGTCCGTTCTCAAGTGGGATTCGGGATTCTTCGGCCGGGTGACGGCCCGGATCCGGAAGGGCGTCGTCGTCACTCCCGCGAATAGCCGGCGGATCGGGGATGAGATCCGGCGGAAGCGAGTCGCGTTCCTGTACTACTTCCAATCCGTCGGCCATCTCGACAATCTCGGCCTTGTGCTGAAAATGGGGTTGAGGCCGGTCGACGTCACGGCGGTCCTCCGCAAGGAGCTGGCGGCGGATGCGCCGGGAGCCGGGCCCCTGGAGGTCCGCGACATCCTGCGGGGCGGGCCTTCCGTCCGCCTGGGCGCTCTCAAGGACCTGGCCCGCGAGTTGTCCCGGGAGAGTCGTTTCCATGCCGACCGGGAGTTGGAGCGATCGGCCGCCGTGAGACTCTATGAGAGCTGGCTGGACCGGGCTGTCTCCGGGACCTACGCCGATTTCTTCTTCGTCATCGGTCCTTCGGAGGCCCCCAAGGGCTTCGTCGTCTACAGGACGACGGGCGCGCGAGAGGTCGAACTGTCTCTGCTGGTGGTCATGAAGCATGCCCGCGGACGCGGGCTGGGCAGGAAGATGATCGAGCAGAGTCTTGGCGAGTTGCGCAGGCGGGGGTTCAGGCGTTGTCTGGTGAGGACGCAGCTTCGGAACACGGCCGCCCTGAACGCCTATGAGTTCTGCGGCTTCAAGTTCCAGGAGGCGAGCTTCGTCTTCCACGGGCACTACGCGTCCCGCGCGGCCTCCGGCCCGCGCGCGTTGCGGTCGTCGCGTCAGACTTGAGCCAGATTATGAAGGGGTGAGAGTGCCGCTTAGTAGCACCCATGGCGGAGTCTTGTTGGGTCCAAGGATAGCGGCATGGGCTCGGCGGCTGCTGATGGTCGTCGTGCCACTCATCCCGGCGATCGTGGGGCTCTCCATCCCCCAAATTTTCTTCAACCGCAGCATCGCGGACTTCGTCCCGCGGCTCAGCGACGAACTGGTCTATACGCTGGAAGCGCGCGGTTTCGCTGAGGTCGGCCTGGACACCGGGTACTTCGTGTACAATGAACGGCCCGCTCTGGTCAAGGCCAGCCGTTTTGGCTACCATGGCCCGATCTTCCCCATTCTGCTTGGCTGCTGGGCCAAGATATGGGGATGGAGTTTGTCATCCGGCGTCACGTTCAACCTCTTCGTGGTGACGGCTTCTCTGGCTCTGTTCGTGTCCGTCGTCCCATTGAGCGGAGTGCGTCTGGCGCTGTTGGGGGCGTTCCTCGCGACATTCTGGCCCATGCACTTCAATAATTCCTTTGCGATGCAGGAATCCCTGCATTACGCCTTCGCCCTGATCATAGCATGCTTGTTTCACCGTTTGCTGGAGAAAGGCGCGGATCAGGCACTGACGTTCCGGGCGGCCGTTGTCGCATTGCTGATGTGCTTCGCCGTGATCAGGCCCTCCTGGGTCATGCTTCTGTTCCCGGCTATGATACTCGGCCGGACCAAGAAAGGCACAAGACAGGTGGCCTTGGCGCTCGTTGTCACCGGAATCCTCGCCGTGGTGGTCGTCTGGGGCTGGCTGGCGCTGTCCGCGCCGTGGCCGGTGGACGTTCGGCTTGAGGGTACCTTTGGCCTGAAATACGGCCTCGGAGAGATCCTGGATTACACGACGCGCAACCTCCGAGCGCTGGCCGCTTCCTGCGCCCCATCCTGCCGTCCTTGGGAGGCCCTGTGGCTGGCGAATCGCAGGCAGATGTTCCTGATCATGGCGTGGTGTCTTGGCCTGGCGGCTCTTCGCGTCCTTCCGCCGAGACTCAAGCCCCGGTTCTTCCTGCCGGAATGGCAGCTCCCGATCCAGGAGCCGCTGTTCCACCTCTACAATATCGGCACGATCGTCTTCAGCATCTGCGTCCTCTACAAAGTCCATGAGGCGACGGACTACCGTGTTTCCTCGCCGTATGTGCTGTTGTCCGCGGTGCTGATCTTGGCGTCGAGAAGCCGTCTGTCGCTGGCTCTCGGGGTGCTCCTCATCCTCGGCAATGCCTTGAAGACGCGGGATTACGTGCGGTTCATTCCGGAACACCGGCTCCAGTACGTCGACTACGACAAGCAGCGGGTCGAGGATTTCCGCGCAGCAGTCAGTCCTTTTGTCTCATATCAGCGGGGCGCCGACCCGTGGTGCAATACGGCGCTCTCCTGCAATATGACGTGGGTCTATTATGAGTTGGCGGGGTTGCCGGCGGGAGTGGGTGTGAGCATGCTCTACTCTTGGGAGAGAACCGCCCAGCCGCTCAAATCGAGGTTCATCCTCCTGGATATCGGGCGTTTTCGTGAGACGAATGAGTTCTCTGCTCCCATTACGAGCACGACGGTCGGTGACGGCGGAACCTGGATCCAGTTCGGGGAGGTAGGGGCCGTCAATGTCCGACGCTTGGCCCAGACCCCGGTCGGGGCCCTCTATCTGAACCTCGATGCGCGCTGCCCATTGAGCGGGGATCGGCCCAGAGATGGGGGCCGTTAAACCCGTTGCGCGGCCGGCGGTCTCGGGGAGGAATGGGGGGCGTCAGCCACTGTTTCCTAGGAGAAATCGCAGTATGCGGAGCCCGTCCTTCACGAATTTCGCCGCCACGGAGGGCCTGAGGCTGCGCTTTAGGTAGCCGTAGATGGGGCGCGGCCTGAAGTAGAACTCCCGGTAGGCCCGCATGGATTCCTTCTCCATGGTTTCCTTCGAGAGGCCGTGCGGAATGAACTGCGGAGTCCAGATGTGCATATGATCCAGCTCTTTGGCGAAGGACCCGTATCGGTCGGCCATCGCGTGGAGCTCGGTCCCTGGGAACGGGACCATGAAGGACATCTGGAAGATATCGAGGTCGATCCTCTTGACGAAGTCGATGGTCTCTTGGATGGACTCGAGCGTCTCGGTCGGGTGGCCTATGATGAAGTAGCCTTTCGTATTGATCCCGGCAGCCCTGGTCATCGCCAGGGCCTCCTGGATTTTTTTCAAGGTCGTCCCTTTCCTGATGAAATCAAGGATCCTCTGCGACCCGCTCTCGATGCCGTAGTTGATCTGCCAGCACCCGGCCTTCCTCATCAGGGCCAATATCTCGGGCTGGACCGCGTTCACATTAGAGGCGCAGTCCCACACGATGTCCACCCCCTCGCTGACCAGCCGCTCACAGAGATCGACGAGCCTCTTGCGGAAGACGACGAAGTTGTCGTCCTCGAAGCTGATGCTCTTGATCCTGTAGCGCTCGATCAGGCGCCGGATCATCCTCATGACATAGTCGGCCGAGTGCGCTCGCGTCACGTTGCCGAAGACGGTCCGGTTGCAGAAGATGCACTGGAAGGGGCAGCCGCGCGAGGTGATGATGGACACGTTGGGCAGGCGGCCGATGCGCGCCGCCGACTGCTGGTAGCGCTCCAGAAGGTCGGGAAGCATGTCCCATGCCGGGAATGGCAGGGTGTCGAGGTCTTGGATGAAGGGTCGCGGGGGGGTCCTGCGCGGCCCGGAGGAGCCTCTATAGATGATGCCCTTCACCCCGTCGAGCGGCGACTTTCTCTCGATGGACTGCAGGAGCTCCAGGATCGTGTTCTCTCCCTCGCCGATGACGCCGATGTCGACCCCGGGATAGGATTCCATCGTCTCCTTGGGAACGGCCGTGAGGTGGGGGCCGCCGACGATGGTGACGATGTCCGGGGCGCTGTCCTTGACCGCCTTCGCGATCCTGCCCGCGGTGGAGATGAGCATGGTCGGGGCGGTGATGCCGACGAACCGCGGCGACCAGCCGAGAATCCGGCGTGTCGTTTCTTCCGGGGTCAGGCCGAGCGCGTTGGCGTCGAGGAGTCTCACCTTGAAGCCGCGTTGCCGGAGGACGGCCCCGAGGTTGATCAGGGGTTGTGGCGGGATTTCATGTCCGGTGGCAACCTGGGAGTATCTCCCGGTCCTGACCACCGGGGGATAAACGATGACAATGTCGCACGCTTCTGCGTTCGCCGTCACGGCTACACAGAATCTACCATGTTGACGCCCCCGCATCAATGACGACGCGCCTCATAGGTTCGGTGCGCCTATTCCTGGGCAGAACCGTCCAATCGGCTTCGGCGACCGTCACGAGTTGCGCAGGGCCGCCAGGAAGGTCAGGCCCATCCGCAGGAACATGGCGATGTCATCGAGCGACCGGCATTTTTGCAGGACCCGTCCGGCCATCACGGGGCGGAAGTAGAACTCCTTCAACGCCTTCCTGTAATATTCCTGGAGTAGGGCGGGGGGCACCGCATCTGAGCCGACGATGGCTGTCTGGAAGCGGCAGTAGTCGTCCCAGTCACGCCCGTAGCACCGGAGGACCTTGCCTTCCTGGACGACGGTCCAGGCGCTGGAACCCGGGAAGGGGACGAACATGGCGAACTGGGCGAAGTCGAGCCGAAGCTTCTTGGCGAAAGCGATGGTCCTGCGCATGCTCTCGACCGTTTCGTACGGCAGCCCCAACATGAAGTAGCCGTAACTCTCCAAACCTTCCTCGGCCAGGATATCGACCGCCTTCTCAACTTGCGCCAGGCTGATTCCCTTGTGCGTCTCCCGGAGTACGCGCTCGTCGCCGGACTCGATGCCGATTTCGACCATTTTGCAGCCCGCCTTCTTGAGCGTCCTGGCTACTTCCCGAGTGATGTGATCCACCCGGGACAGACAATTCCAGCGGATGGAGAGATTTCTGTGGAGGATGAGCTCGCAGATTTCGACGACGCGCTCCGGCTTGGACGTAAAGCTTTCGTCGCCGATCACGAACCGGCTGATGCCGAAGTCACGCTTAAGCCTCTCCAGCATGGAAACGAAGTACTCCGGACTGTTTACCCGGTACCTATTCTTGGAGATTACCCTGGTGGCGCAGAACGAACAGTTGAACGGGCAGCCCCTGCCACTGTAGACAATCAGGCTCCGGTCCAAGGCGATGTAACCGTACCGGTCGTAGGGTAGAAGATCGTAGGCGGGCATCGGCAGGCTGTCGAGGTCCTCGATGAGCGGCCTCGGCGGGTTGAGCCTTGCCCGGCCGTCGGAGTCGAGATAGCAGATGCCCTGGATGGTTTCGAGGGGACGGCCCTGTGCCAGTTCCAGCAGGGATTGCTCTCCCTCGCCGAGGACCGCGACGTCAATGCCGCCATGACCGAGGGATTCCTCGGGGAGGGCCGACGGATGCGGCCCGCCGACCACGACCTTGATGCCTGGGTCGATTTCCTTGATGACCTTTGCCACCTTCGCGATGGACAGGATTGCCGGGGTAACGGCACTGAATCCCACGATCCCCGGTCGGTCGCGCCTGATTCGCTCGAAGACGGTTTCCCAGCCCCCTTCAAGGTACTGCAGATCGAACAGCTCGACCGGGATCCCGTTGGCGCTTAGAAAGGCTCCGAGGCATGCTAGTCCAATGGGGGGAACCCCGTACTTGATCAACGAAATCTTGATCTTCCCGTAGATGTGACCAGACGGGATGCCGATCAGGAAGACCTTCTTATGCGAGCTGCCCAAGGGTAGCGCCCTCCCAGCGCGGCCCATGGAGGCCCGCCGTGCGGAGATTATAGCATGGTGTCTGGTGAGAACGGCTGTCCGGGGCCCGGACGTTGCGCCGGAGGAGCCGTTGGTGAGGGACGATGGAAATTACTATGATTTGCCCGTCACCCTGAGGGAACGCTGGCATGGCCGAATTATCCGGCATCAACATCAATTTCGATTCTTTGGGCTACGCCCTTTCTCTTGATCCGCGACAGAATCGAGACCCTTCCTATTTTGAGGTTGCGGACCGGTTCCTCGATCTTGCGGACCGGCATGGGTTCCGGTACACCATCTTTGTCATTGGACAGGATCTGGAGAACCCCGAAGTGGCAGTCCGTGTCCGGGAATGGCATCAGCGCGGGCATGAGGTCGGGAATCATTCCTACAGCCATCCGCATAACCTGGGTTCCCTCGGCCGTTCGGCCATCGAGCGGGAGGTCATGAAATCCCATGAGTTGATCTTCAATGCTTGCGGTCGGGAGCCCAGAGGCTTCATCGCGCCGGGATGGGCCACCTCGACCGATCTCCTTGATGTCCTGATTGAACACCGGTATCTCTACGACACGTCGTTGCTGCCGTCCTGTTTCATGTGGCTCGCATCCGCCAAGGTTTATTGGAACTACAGGGACCACGAGCGGCGACGCAGCGTCCTGCAGCGCCGGGATTGGCTCGCCAACCTCGTGGGCAGCCGCGAACCCTTCTTGACGGACGGGAAGTCCCTCGTCCGCCGATGCGAGAAGGGGCTGGTCGTTTTGCCGCTCCCAGCGACGCCTGTGCTGAGGCTGCCGCTATGGCATTCGATGTCTTTCGTATTTCCGATCAAGCTATTTGAATATGTTCTGGTATCCACCCTCGGGATGCGTTATTTCTATTACCTCCTTCACCCATCCGATCTTGCGGGGCTGGAGGACATCCCCCCCGGCTACGCGGCGCGCAGCCGTGCCCAAGATCCGGGCAGGATGGCGGTTCCGTTGGAGCAAAGAACCAGACATCTGGACGAGATCCTGGGCGAGATCAAACGAAGAAGCCGGAAGATGGTGACGCTCGAGACCATGGCGGAGAGTTTTCTGGCAGAGCAAGCATCGGCAAGGGCATGAGGGTCGCAGTCTTCTTGGAGGAAGATTATACCTTCACCTTTGGGATGCTGGAAGCCCTCATCCCCAGGCTGCGTTCGGGGCACGAAGTGGCGGGGGTCGTGGCCTTCCCCAATCGGCTGACCCGCCATCAGGGGATCGGCATCTACCGGAAGTATGTGGAGGTCTTTGGGTTCGCGGTCTTCATGAGGCTGGCCTGCAAGACCATTGCCGGCAGGCTCCGCCGGCTCTCGAATGTCATCCTTGGCAAGTCCGCCTGCTGGACGTTCGCGGGTCTCTGTACATCCCGCGGAGTCCCTTATCTCCATTCCCGCGACCCCAACGGCGAGGAGGTGGTCGCCTGGGTCAAGGACCGGCGTGTCGACGTGGTTCTGGCCTTCGTCGGATACATTCTCAAACAGCATATTCTTGCCGCGCCGCGGGTCTGCGTCATCAATAAGCACGCGGCCATCCTTCCGGCCAGTCGGGGGGTGTTCCCGGTGTTCTGGTCGCTGCTCCACGATGAGCCTGTCGGCGTGACCATCCACAAGGTGGATGAGAGGATCGATGCAGGCGAGATCGTGCTCCAGAAGGTCTATGAGAAGCGGAAAGACTGGAGTGTGTGGGATTATTACCAGCTCGTCTATTCGGAGGCTCCGGACCTGATCGTGGAGAGCCTGGCCCTGCTGGAGAGCGGCGGTCGACGGCCCGTTGCCGACCGTCCGTCCCCTTCTTACCGGGGCCTGCCCACCCGGCAAGACTACCTGGAGTTCAGGGGGCGCGGATTCAGCTTCGTCTGATTGAGGGCTCAACCAGGGCGCATCGCTCCAGACTAGCGAATTGGCTGGATGAGTCCTCAGGGGGGAAGGTCATCAGATCATGTCCGACTGAGGGATATCCTGTGGACGAAGTCCTTCAGCTGGGTGAATCCCAGCGGAAGGAAGACCGGCCAAATGCTCACCATCCCCAGGAGATACCGGGGATCCATGAACACCCGCTCTTGCTCCAGGCTGTGGAACGCTTCACCGCACTGGGTGAAGACATGTCCCACCAGTACACCGAAGTAGATCGTCATGAGCGATAACATGGCCGCGTCACGCCTGCACGTCCAAACGCCGATGACAAAAACCGCGAAGATCGTGTAGTCCAGGTATTTCAAGCCCTGATAGCGCTGACTGAACTTGTGATTGAACTGATTGTACCAAACACCCATGAACTCTCCTCGATGAGGGCCTGTGACGAACTTGATGATGCAGGCGAAAAAGGGATTAGCTGGCAGATAGCAGAAGGTCCTTGTGATGATCCAATCGGCGTAGAGGATCGGTTTTGCGACGATGACCTCGCGAACATAGGCGGCCAGGAGTGCGTTGTTTCCGAGCATCTTCTTCAAGACCTTGTAGGTCTTGTCGCCGTTTGATTCGTATAGCGCGGATCGGGCTTTTGCATAATCGTATACGACGCAATCACTAAAGAGTCGGAGGCCTGCGTATGTGCTCGGATACTCCCCCAATGCGTTGTAGAGGGCCACGCCGATGGATGGCTTGCGGTCGCTTGGCGACGTCATGTTCATGGAGTGAGTGAAGCCGGCGGGACCAATGACGGAAGCGATGGTCTTGTGGACTAGCAGACAGGAAAGAGCGAAGCCTGCCAGCAATATCCCGACCCGAAAGGCGGCTTGTCGCTTCTGTCGCCAATGCATGACTAAGATGAACAGGGCGAACGCGGGGAGAATTAGGATGTTGTCGAACCGAGTGTAGGCGACCACCGCGCAGACAAGGCCTGCGATCCCATACCATGCGTACCCTTGCTTCTCGGCGACGCTCCGCATAATTGCATAGCCGAATGCCAGCATCAGGATGGGAGTATAGGCTTCGCCCAATATCTGCGACGAGTAGAAGAGCGACGGGAGCCAAATCGCGTACAGGGCAGCTCCCCTCAAGGCGGTGCCCGCGGGAAAGCGAATCCTCAGCATCCCAAAGACCAAGAAGCAGCCCGAAGAATCAATGACGCCTTGGATGATCATTTTGACTGAGGATGTCCACTGGCTTGGATATGCGAGAGCGTCGATGTGCTTGCCCAGCCAGACCAGCGAGAGATTCGTCAGAAAGGCCGTTTCCGTGTAGCAGGCTGTTTGGAATCCTTCGTGGATGGCGTCGGGCGTTTGCGAGGCGATGAGGAAGAGCGGGATAAGAAGCCGAAGAAAGACCGCGACAGCCCAGATCCCGAGCAGCGCCACCCCCGGGCCGGCCAGCATGAGAATCCTGCGCATCCCGCGCAATGCTCGATTGCTTCCGATCCCCGGCGTCCAAAAGGTCATGGGACGCCTCCTCCCAAGGCCCGCTGCCACTCGATGGTCTGGCGCAGGCCCTCCTCTAGGCTCACGATGGGCTCGAACCCGAGCGTTTTGCGCGCCTTGGCGATGTCCGGGACGCGGCGCAGGACGTCCTCATACGGCCTGCCGCTGAGCTTTTCGTACGGGATGAATTCGAGGCGAAGTTCGCCAGGGGTCCCGCTGAGTCTCTTGATGAGGCGGGCAAGCTCGACAATGGAGATCTCCTGGGTGCTCCCCAGGTTGAAGACCTCCCCATTGGCGGCGTCCTTCTCGATGGCTGTGACGATGCCGGCCACCGTGTCCGAGACGTACGTGAAGCTCCGGGTTTGGCGGCCGTCCCCGTGCACGGGAACGGGCTCTCCGCGCAGGATGTTGCCGATAAAGACGGACTGCGGCCCTCCCCACCATGTGAGGTTCTGGCGGGGGCCGTAGGAGCCGAAGATGCGCAGGATGACCGCAGGGACGCCGTACGCGTCGGCGTAGCCCAGGGCGAGGTGCTCGTCGAAGAGCTTGGACACGGCGTAGGCCCAGCGCGCGATGGTGGAGGGGCCCAGCATGGAGTCGCCGGTCTCGGAGAACGGGATCTTGGGATTCTTGCCGTAGACGTCCGAGGTGGAGGTCAGCACGAATTTGGCGCCAAGCTCCCGCGCTGCGTCCAGCGCGCTGCGGCATCCCTCGGAGTTGACGAGGAGGGTCTCCACCGCCTTGCCGTAGCGCGGGATCTTGAGCGCGGCCAGGTGCGCGACTGCCCGGGCGTCTCGCGCTGCATTCCGCAGGTCGTCGCGCCGACAGACGTCCAGGACGTGAAAGGTGAAGGCCGGATTCGCCAGTGCGGTGCCAAGGTTCTCCCTGCTGCCGTGGGAGAGGTCGTCGACCCCGATGACACGGTGGCCGCGCGTCAGGAGTGCGTCCACGAGGTGGGAGCCCAAGAACCCGGCTGCCCCGGTCACAAGGACCGTGCTTGCGCTGGCCTCACTTGAAGCGGGCATGCTCCTCCATGATGCGGACCACCCGGTCGGAAGCGCGGCCACCCCCAAAGTCGCTCAGGATGGGCCTGGGCCTGGGTCGGCCATCGGCAAGCAGGCGCTCGATCCCCCGGCGGACCTCCTGCGCGGAAACGCCCACGACCCTGTTCCATCCGTGCGTGAAGGTCTCGGGCCATTCCGTCTCCCCGCGCACCGTGAGACAGGGTACGCCCAGGAAGTACGCCTCGCGCTGGACGCCCCCGGAGTCGGTCATGATGACATGGGCCGAAGCCTCGAGGCAGAGCATGTCGCGGTAGGAGACGGGGGCGGTCAAAAGCAGGCGGGGCTCGCTGCGCATGCGGCGCCAGACCGGCAGGCGCGAGAGCCGGTGGCGCAGGCGGGGATGCATCGGCAGCACTACCGGCCCTTCCAGGCTGAGAAGGCCATCGGCGATCCGGGCCAGCCTGCCCGTGTCGTCGGTATTCTCTGCGCGGTGTATCGTCGCCAGGATGTATCGTCCTGGCCGCAGTCCCAGCCTACGCAGGACACGGGATCGGCGCGCGGCATCTCCTGCGAACGTCGCCACGGCGTCCAACATTACGTCGCCGGTCAGGAAGACCCCGCGGCGCATGCCTTCCCGCGCTAGGTTGCGCACAGCGGTCCGGGTGGGGCAGAAAAGAAGGCTTGAGAGCCGGTCCGCGACGACGCGGTTGACCTCCTCCGCCATCAGGGGGTTGAAGCTCCTCAATCCCGCCTCCACGTGCACGACCCGGATACCGAGCTTGGCGGCGGCCAGGGTCCCGGCGAGGCTGGAGTTGGTGTCGCCATAGACGATGACGACATCCGGCCTCTTCTTGAGCAGGACTGACTCGATTCCCGCGAGCATCCGCGCGGTCTGCTCGCCGTGGGAGCCCGAGCCGACGCGGAGGTTATGGGCCGGCTTGGGCAGGGGCAGCTCCCGGAAGAAGACGTCGGAAAGTCTGGGATCGTAGTGCTGGCCCGTGTGCAGCAGGGCGTGGCGGATGCGCCTCCCGGGCGGTAGGGCTCGGTTGCGGCGCCGGATTGCGGCGACGACCATGGCGGCCTTGACGAACTGGGGCCGGGTCCCCACGACCGAAAGCCACTTCATCCGCGGAAAAGGGCCTGGATCACGGAGACGACGCGCCGCTGCTGGGTCGCCTTGAGCTCGGGATAGACCGGAAGCGCCAGGACTTCCGACGCGGCGCGCTCGGCCTCGGGGAAATCCCCGGCTCCGCAGCCCAAGTGCTTGAAGCAGTCCTGCAGGTGGAGGGCGCGCCGGTAATAGACCGCGCACCCGATGCCGTTCTCCTTGAGATGCTGTTCCAAGCGGTCGCGCTTGTCCGGGACCCGCACCACATACTGGTTGTAGACGTGGCGGCAGCCCGGGCGCTCGGTCGGAAGGCCCAGCGCACCCGCAGCAAGACCCGCGCGGCGGAACAGGGACCCATAGAGCGCCGCGTGCGCTCGCCGGCGCTCGGTCCATCGCTCGAGGTGAGAAAGTTTGACCGAGAGGATGGACGCCTGCAAGGCGTCCAGCCGGGAATTCGTGCCGACCATGACGTGGTGATCCCTCTTAGGGGACCCGTGCACGCGCAGCAGCCGGACTCGGGCCGCCAGGTCGGAGCGTTTGGTGACGACCATGCCGCCGTCGCCGAATCCCCCGAGATTCTTGCTGGGGAAGAAACTCAAGGCTCCGGCGTCGCCGATCGCTCCGCACGAGCGTCCATGGTCCCGGGCCCCGATCGCCTGCGCCGCGTCTTCGATGACGGCCAGGTCATGTTCCTTCGCCAGGTGCATGATGGGATCCATCTCGGCCGGCTGGCCGAAAAGATGCACGGGCAGGATAGCGCGCACGCGGCAGCCGCTCGGGCGGTGCGTGAGGGCGCGCTTCCCGGCATCCCAGGCGCAATCTTGCCGGACCAGCCGCGTCAGCGCTCCTGGATCCAGGTTGTAGGTGGCGGGGTCGATGTCCACGAAGACCGGGCGGGCCCCCGCGTTGCAGATGGAGCCGGCGGTGGCGAAGAAGGAGAACGTCGTGGTGATGACGGCGTCGCCCGGGCCGACTCCGACCGCCTTGAGGGAGAGGATGAGGGCGTCCGTGCCGTTGGCGACCCCCACGGCGTCGGGGGTTCCGACGTAGGACGCCACGGCCTTCTCGAAGGACTCGACGGCCGGGCCCAGGATGAACTCCTGGTTCCGGAGGGAGTCGCGCACGGCTCGGCGCACCTGACCGCCGATCGTCCGGTATTGGGCTTTCAAGTCCAGCAGGGGGATCGTTCCTGACGTCATTGGTTGTCGAGCAACTGCTCCTTGGGGACGTCGCGCCAGATCTTAGCGGGGGCGCCGGCAACGATCTTGCGCGCTGGCACGTTGCGCCTGACCAGTGACCCGGCGGCCACGAGAGCGTCGGCGCCGACTGTCAGCCGGGGTAGGATCGTGGAATTGGCCCCTACGCGCGCCCCGCGACGCAGGGTCACGCCCTTGTGAAACTTGAAACGCTCAGCCGTCCGCCCCACGAAATTGTCGTTGGTGAAGGTGACCTCAGGCGCCACGAAGCAGCCATCCTCGATCCCGGAAAGCGCCGTAATGTAACTGCCGGTCTCAAGCTTGCATTTCCGGCCGATCTTGACTTTGTTCTCGACCGCGACGCCCCGGCCGACGATCGTCAGTTCTCCGATCTCGACGTCCTCGCGGATGGAGGCGAAATCGGCGACCATCACTCCCCGGCCGATGCGGCAGCCTCGATAGACCACGGCCATCGACCCAAGGATGCAGCCGTCGCCGATGACGCAGGGATCGAGCTTCCTTTGCTGCGTCATGGCGCTCAAGGAGGAGCGCATCGGGGATTTCCCGACGACCGCGTTGTCGTCGATACGCACGCCCCTGCCGATGACGGTGTCCGGGTGGATGACGACCCCGTGCCCGATCCGGCAGCCCTCTCCGATGACGGCGTTCTCCAGGATGACGGCGTTGAAGCCGACGTCAGTCCGGGTGCCGATGCTGGCCGTGGGATGGATGTGGTTGGGCATAGATATTCTGGGGGACGCCGTTAAGCTGGAGAGACCGCTGCGCTGCGTCGAGGATCCTGAGGATTTTGAGCCCGTTGCGGCCGTCGGTGATTGGGGATTCTCGGGACTCCAGGCAGTCGCAGAAATGCCGGCATTCGAGCTTGAGCGGCTCCGCCATCTCGACCCGGGGGATGAGGATGTCGCCGAACCGGAGCTGGATGGCGTCCCCGTAGGTGCGCACCTGGGGGGGGTGGGCGCATCGGTCGTAGATCCGCAGCTTCTCGGTGGTCTCAATGTCGTCGAAAACCGCCATCTTCTTCGACCCCACGACGGTCACTCGCCTGATCTTGTGCGGGTCGAGCCAGCTGACGTGGATGTGGGCCATCGCCCGGTTCGCGAAGGAGAGACCCAGGAAGACCACGTCCTCGATGCCCTGCTGGATGTAGCTCTGTCCCTGGGCGGCCACCTCGACCGGCTCGTCGTCCAGCAGGTAAAGGGCCTGGGAAATGTCGTGCGGAGCGAAGCTCCAGAGGACGTTCTCGTCGCCTCTGATGCGGCCCAGGTTGACGCGCTGCATTGTGAGATAGTAGACCGAGCCCAAGTCCCCCGATTGGATAATCTTCCTGAGGTGCCGGAGCACTGGGTGGAACAGCAGGATGTGGCCCACCATCAAGACCCGGTGTCTCGCGTCCGCCAGGGTCAGCAGTTCCTCGGCCTCGCGCACGCTTAGAGTCAGGGGCTTCTCTACGAACACGTCGCGCCGGGCGAGCAGGGCCTTGCGCGCGAGCTCGTAGTGCGTGACGGCCGGCGTGGCGATGACCACGGCGTCCAACTCCTTGGAGAGGAGGGCGTCGAAATCCGGGACCGCCTTGGTATGGGGGTAGGCCGCTTCGAATGCCTCGCTGCGCTTGTGGTTGGAGTCGCAGCAGTAGAGCAGCCTGCATTCCTTCATCTCGGCGAAGGCCCGCCCGAGGTTCCAACCCCAATTTCCGAGACCAACGATGCCGAGGCGGGGCATGCTCAACCCGGACGCGCGGCGCTTGCGTTCCGGTCGAGCCGTCCCCGGAGGATCCGATCGATCAGGCGCAGGTGCCCGAGGATGGTCTTCCAGACGGGCAGCTTGGACCTGCCGGACTGCCGCACCCGCAGGGGCATCGGGACTTCCAATATCCGGCGCCCTTGCGCGGCGGCCAGAAAGAGAATCTCCGCCGCGCAGATGAAGTCCGAGGCTTGGAAGGAGACTCGCCGGATGACGGGGCGGCGGTATGCTCGGAAGATGCTCGTATAGGTGTGGATCCGCACCGGGGAGACCCGGCGGTAGATGAACGACAGCCCCCGGCTGAGGAAGAGCCTCCACGGCACGGCGTTCGTAACCCCTGCCTCAGGATGGTAAGGTGAAGCGGTGGCTACGTCGGCACCTGTCTGCTCCAGAGCCGCGACAAGCCGGGAGAGTTCCTCCGGAGGATAGGTGCAGTCGGCGTCGATGGTGCAGACGATCTCGCCGCAGGCCCGGTCGAAGCCCGTGCGGAAGGCGGCGCCGACGCCCAGGTTCGTCTCGTGCCGCGTGAGCTTGTAGTCCCACTTCGGGCAGAAAACCTTGTGGATGCGATCTGCTGTCCCGTCGGTACTGCCGTCGTCGATGAAGACCAGTTCTAGCCGCTTGTCGTTCAGGGCGTCGCGAAGCTTGGAGAGGCTTGCCTCCAGGGCCTCGATCCCCGCGCTCTCGTTGCGCAGGGGCACGACGACCGATATCATCCCCTTGATCCCGGCATCCGGGTCTGCGGGCGCCGCATGCGGGGGTGCTGCGGTGGCGAGTTCGGCTTGTGGTCGATAGCCGCTGACCTCGGCATTTGTCATCAGGACCTAGATGATACCAAAATTCAGGCGTCCGGCCATCAATCGGGATTGAAATAGAAGAAGAACAATGCTCGCGTCAGGTCCTCTTAAGGGTGACGGCCATGGTCACCGCGAACTGCTTGGAGACGTTCCTGATGACCCAGTTCTCCAGCGCGAACAAGGCCGACAGCGCGGCCGTCGGGAGGAGTTGCCGGATGCGGAAGCCCCCGGAGAGGAGGAACGACAAGCAGGTGCTGTACTCCACCCTGGTCAAGACGAACTCGGGATACTCTCTCCTGAAGGCCTCGGCGTCCCGGAAGAAGACGATCCAGGCGAGCGCGATATTGCTGTCGCTGAGCCGGCCTTTGCCGTCGAAGCCCCACGAGGGGGCTTCGCAATCGAGCTTATCCACGTGGATCTTGTAATAGACCCTGGACCAGAGCGTGATGGCGGGGTCGACGATGACCAGCTCGCCTCCAGGCTTCAGGCACCGACGGGCCTCGTCCAGGAAGCTCCGCGCGCGGCTGAAATGGTGGAAGGAGAACATCGAGAAGATCCTGTCCAAAGAGGCGTCGGCCAAGGGCAGGTCGAACGCCGAGCACACCAGGTCGAGCCAGGGAAGAGAGACGACGTCGCTGCAGATGAGCCGGGGGAGCCTTTCCTTCAGCGGGCTCGTGCCAGACCCGAGCTCCAGCATCTTGGCCCCCGCGGGCAGGCCCCTTGCGGATTCCACGAAAGGACGGCAGTATTCCTCGTAGAGGACGCCCAGGATCGTCTTCTTCCGGAGGACTTCCCTTTCCCTGAGAGCGGCCTCCGGGGTGTCGAAATCCGTCCCCTTGAATCCCCGCATTTCGGGGAGCCGCAGCAGCTTGTCCCCGGCGTCGCGCAGGAGATGGAGCATGCCGGATGTCCTCCTACTTCCGCTCGGCCACCTTCCGGGCCGGGACCCCGACGTTGATGGAATAGGGCTCCGTATCCTTCGTCACCACGGCGCCCGCCCCGATGACCGAGCCCTTCGCGATCGTCACCCCGCCGCAGACGACCGTGTTGGCGCCGATCCAGCTGTCTTCCTGGATGACGATCTTCTCCTCCTTCGACGCCCGTTCGATCATGGGCAGGCCCCGGGACATGTCGTGGTCGCCCGCCACGATGGAGCAGTTCGGCGAGATGAGGACATGGTCGCCGATCTCGATGCCGCCCCTCCCGTAGATGTAGGAGTTCGAGTTGATGAGGGCGCCCTTGCCCAGGGAGATGTTCTTCATGAAGACGAACCGGACCCCCGAGTAGATGTACGGGACGGAGTCGATGCGTTTGAACAGAGGCTTGTACGCGAGGTAGCGGATGATGAACCCGCAGATGCCGGGCAGGCTCCTGACCAGGAAGCCGACATCCTCCTCCAGCTCCGCCCGCGCGGCTTGGCGGAGGGAATAGTTCTTCAGGATGGTGCCCAGGAATGACGCCATGTCAGCTCCTCCCGGGGCTGGTCGCCCCGGTCTTCTCCAACGCCAGGATCAGGATGTGGCCTCGGAACAACCTGCACAGCAGGAGGTCCTCGGCCACGAAGAACAGGTGCATCAGGGGGAACGCCCTTCGGTAGGCGCGGAACAGGGGCGACTTCTTGACGCCGATGAGGTCGGAGTGCTCTTTCAGCTTGTTCTTCCTGAAGTAGACCCACTTTACCATGTCCATGAAAAGCTCGGACGCGAGGAACATGGAGTAGGTCTTGTCCGCCACCCGCAGGCCGGGGATCCTCCCGAGCATCCCGCTCATGGCCGCCCACGAATAGCCCATGCGGTAGTGGTATTCGCCGCTCCCGGGCGTCTCGTGCCCGAGATTCCGCAGGGAGGTCGTCGCCCGCAGCCCTTCGAGGGAGGGGACCGTGAGGTAGAGCCGGCCGCCCGGCTTGAGGACGCGGCACGACTCGCGCAGGGCTTCCTCGTCGAGCCCTTCCGGCAGGTGTTCCAGTACCTCGGAGCAGATGATGGCGTCGATGCTGTCAGGCTTGAAGGGCAGTCGCGAGGCGCTTCCCCTCACCATGTTGGCGAGGCCGCGGCTCTTGTTGAGGGCCAGGGATTCCGGGTCGGCTTCGAGTCCCACGCAGGTGAAGCCTTCCCCGAGCGTCTCGGACAGATACCCCAGTCCGCAGCCCACGTCGAGCAGGATCCCGCCGCGGCGGCCGGACATGAGCCTCCTCAGGTGGAACTCGCGCAGGCGCGAGTGGACGGAATACCTCAGCGGGTGGTCGGTTGAGATCATAGCTTGCAGCAGCGCGAGCATGCCGGGAAAAGCCCTCGCTTCAGGCCCCACCTGAACTCCCTCATCCTGTCGCCGTTCCACAGGGACAGAATGTCCCCGTGGCGCAGGTCTCCCAGTTCCAGATGGATTTTGGAGCACGGGTAGAGCTTCCCAGCGGCATCGATGAGGATGCCGCGCCAGGGATAGAGGCACTTGCGGCACGTCGCGAACTCATCCGCGGAATACCAGTTGCGGATCTCGTCGTGAGTGAGGGTCGGCGCCCATTGGATGGGGATCTGCGAGCCCCGCTCCCGGATCGTCCCCATGAAGGAGATGAGCCTCTCCGCGACGCCCCCGAGGTCGGCCGCATCCTCGATCTCGACGGCCGGGCCGGCGGCGCCGAAGAGGGCGGACATCCTGCGGTCCTGGGCCTGGAACTCGGCCGGCCGCAGAAAATTGTAATGCTGGAACCTGACGCCGTCGAGGGCGAACCGCTCCGCAAGCTGCAAGGCATGCCCGATGTCATCCAGCGAGCAGGGGGTGATCGTGTAGTTCAAGACGACCTTCGTGCCCCCGCGATGCCCGGCGAAATATTCCAGGTTCTGCAGCAGCATCCGATAGCTGGCGGGCGCCCCGGCCACGGCGGGGTGGGACCGCTCGTCCCCCAGCAGGGTGAAGTCGATGTAGTCCAGGCCGCACGCCACCAGTTGGTCCGCGATGTCCGGCCCGGCCAGAGTGCCGTTCGTGAAGATCTGCACGGGCAGGCCCTTGCCCTTCGCGTACCGGACCATGGCGACCAGGTCGGGATGCAGGAAGGGCTCCCCGCCGGACAGGATGACGCAGGGGCGGCTCTTGGCGGCTCCGTCGATCGCCTTCTGGAACAGATCGAGCGGCAGCGTCCTCCTTTGGGCGAGTTCCGTGTGGAAATAGCACATCGAGCAGCGGAGGTTGCACTTGTCCGTGATCGCGAAGGTCAGATTCCTGACGGCGGTGGAACGGTTCCTGATGTAGTCGATCGGGAACAGGACGGCATCCTCGGCGATGGCCGAGAGAGGGTACATCTTGTTGAAGAAATAGATGCGCCTGAACACGTTCGCCCATACCCTCAAGGTCTCGACCACTCCGCCGCGCCCAGGTCCCGTCATCCCAGCGCCTTGAGCCGCGGCATCAGCTTGGTAATCCATCTCCATGCCTCGTACTCGACCGGGCATTGATGGAGGTCGTGCCTCAGCCGGAAGAGCGCGATCGGCTTGTAGATCCGAGAGAACAGCCGGAGCATGCGGAAAAGCAGGCTCTTGTTGCCCGCTGACTCCTTGATGATCTTGTCATCGATGACGAAGGACGAGACCTGCATTAGCTTGATGAGGTTGTTGTGTCTGCGGGTATACCAGGGGTACGCGATCTTCCTCTCGGCATCGGAGGAATCCATCTCGATCCATTCGTCCATGGTCCGCGGCGGCTGGTAGGAGTATTCGGCCTCGGCCACGGCGAGGGTCCGGGTGCCGGGGATGGGCTTCCAGTCGCCTCCGAACCCGAAATAGGCGTTCGGGTTGTCCCGGAGCAGCTGCAGCGCCACGTCTTTCGTCTCGAGCAGGTCCTCATAGGTCTCGCCCGGGGTACCGTAGATGAAGTTGTAGTGGGCTGTGATGGGGAAGCGCGCGAGCTTGCGGTTCGCCCTTAGGATCTGGTTGCGCGTCACGCCCTTCTGCAGGTTCTTCAGGACGTTGTCGCTTCCGGACTCCACACCGACCATGATCATGCTGCCGCCGGCTCGCGTCATCAGCTCCAGGAAGGCGTCATCCATCCGGTCGATCTCGTTGATGCGCGCGCCGCGGAACTCCAGCGTGGCCCGTATCCCGCGCCGGAGGATCCCCTCGAAGAGCCGGCGCATCCTAGCGAGGTCCGGGAAGCTGGTGTCGTCGATGAAGACGATGCGGTCCGTGGAGTAGTTCTTGAGGATGTGCTCGATGTGGTCCAGGACCTCGTCCTCGTCGAGCGGGCGCCACTTGGGACCGTTGATCTCCGCGTAGATCGTGGGGTGGACGCAGAAGGAGCACCGGTAGGGACACCCGATGCTGCTGAAGATCGGGAACGACCTGCTCTTGCTGAAGGAGCGGGCATACTTGCTCGACATCACGTCGAGCAGGCCGTAGGGGATGTCCCGGAAGCCGATGACCTCGAACAGGCCCGACCTGGGGTTGTGGACGGCCTGACCGTCCCTTTTGTAGGAAAGGCCCTTGACGCCGGTGTAGTCTTGCGCGCCCGCCTGCAGCCGCTCGATGAGCTCGGCCAGGGCGCAGGAGCCGTATCCGCGCACGAGGAAATCGATGTAGGGCTCCTGGATCGTGTCAGGCAGGACGGTGGGATGCGGCCCTCCCCAGACGACCCTGGTGGAGGGGGACTTCTCCCTGATGAAGAGGGAGATCTCCCGGGCATGCTTGAGGGGGTTGCCCGTCATGACGGACACCCCGGCCAGCCTCACCCCCTCCCGCAGGCAGTCATCCACCTCGGATCTCCAGCGCTCCCCCTCGAGCCTCAGGTCCAGTATCCGGACGCGGTAGCCCCGCTTGACGCTCTCCGCGGCCGCGTAGAGCACGCTGAGCGGCAGGTCGACGACCATGCTGTCCATGCTCCCCAGCTGCGGGTAGATGAGCAGGGCGTCGATCATGCCGCGCCCCCTGCCGCCCACCCCTTTCCTGATGGCGCAGGGGACGCTCGGCCTCCGGCCTCGACCGCGCCTCCGGCGGGGGCTTCCCGGTCGACGAACGTCTGGAACCAGAGCTCCAGCATCGCCAGCGCCGTCAGCTGGCGGTTCAGGAGCATGCTCTCCTCGCTGGCGAATGCCTGGAGCAGGCTCTCAACGCGGGGCCACAGGAACAGTCCGCGCCGCTCGACGCTCTCCTTGCTCAACAGGGAAGAGGCCCAGTCGAAGAAGGGCCGTCGGTAGCGCGGCGGCACGGGCATGTAGAACGCCTGCTTGCCCTTCTCCCGGAACTGCGGGGGGAACATCCTCTCGATCACTCGGCGCAGGATTTCCTTGTTCCTGCCCTTGGCGACCTTGCCTTCGCGAGGCAGGTTGAGGGCCATCTCCACGACCCGGTAGTCGAGGAAGGGGCTGCGCGTCTCCACTGCGTGGGCCATGTTCAGCTTGTCCAGCCTGAAGACCACGCTGTAGGGGATCCAATACTTCAAGTCCAGGAGGCCCAGCCTGGAGAGGTACGGGAAATCCGAGAAGGAGGCCATGTCGCGATCGATGGCCTGGGCCAGCGGGTCGGCCGAGGCCTGGGACCGCCAGGACGGCGCGTACAAGGCGTCCCTCTCGGGCTGGGAGAAGGTTGAGGTGAGGCCCTCGTAGAAAGAGCCGAATCCGCCGCATCGGCCCAGCGCCAGGGACAGCTTTCCTTTCTCCCGTTCCCCGAGTTCGGCGGGGTAGTCGAAGAAGCGGTTGAGGACCGCTGTCGGCACGCAGTCCAACAGCCGGGACAGCGCCCTGCCGGAGCCGGGGAGCCTGAGCCACGGTTTCCACCGGTCCCAGCCGCACATCACCCGCTGGTGGAAGTACCCGCCCAGGACTTCATCGGCGCCGTCTCCGGTCAGCGCCACCGTGAGTTTCTCCTTCGTCTTCTTCGCAAGGAGGAACGCCGGCATGCTGATGAGGTCGCCGAACGGCTCGTCCAAGTGGTAGGTGATGGCGGGGAGCAGGCCGAAGTCCTCCGGCGCTACCGAAACCGGGTTGAACTCGATGTCCAGATGCTTGGCGACGGCCTGGGCCCTGCGCCGCTCGTTATGCTCGTAATCGACGCTCAGGGTGAACGAGACGAGCCGCCCTTGGGTTAGGGAGCGCATCATGCCGGCGACGGCCGAGGAATCGATCCCGCCGCTCAGGTAGAGGCCCAGGGGGACATCGCTCTGCAGCCGGAGCTTCACTGCATCCTTCAGGAGCGATTCGAAGGCATCGACGGAAGAGTCATCGAAACCGGCGGAGGGGCGGTGTCTGGGCTTCCAATAGGTCCGGACCGAGCAGCGGCCCTCCGCACAGGTCAGCATGGTCGCGGGCTCGAGCTTCCTCACCGATTTGAGGATCGTCATGGGAGCCGGAACGTAGCGCAGGCAGAGGTATCGGTCCACGGCCAAGGGGTCGATGTCCCTGCCGATCCAGGGGAAGATCAGCAAGGATTTCATTTCGGACGCGAGGATCAGCTGGTCGCCGGACACGGCGTAGTAGAGCGGCTTCTTCCCGAACCGGTCCACGGCGGCCAGGACCCTGCCGCGGCGTTCGTCGGAGAGCACGAACGCGAACATCCCGTTGACCTGCTCCAGGAATGCATCCCCATGTTCCTCGTAGAGATGGAGCAGGACCTCGCAGTCGGAATCCGACCGGAAAACGTGGCCTTTGGCCTTGAGCTCGGCGGTCTTCTCCTTGTAGTTGTAGATCTCGCCGTTGCAGACGAGATGGATGCTCCCGTTCTCGTTGGACATCGGCTGACCCGCGGCCTCGGAGAGGTCCAGAATGGCGAGCCTGCGGTGCCCCAGGCTCACCCTGGCGCTCGGGCGCAGGCCGCCGCTGTCCGGGCCGCGGTGGCGCAGCAGCTCGGTCATCTCGCCGAGACGGGCGTGATCGGCCTGGTGATCGCTAACGATCGCAGTGATTCCGCACACGGTGGTTCAGGGACGGATACCGGCCAGCTTCCAAGAGGGGCCGGGCACGTAGGTCTTGGTGATGGTCAGCTCCGTCAGCGTCTTCGAAAGCCCAGGCAGATGGACGGCGACCGGCGTCAGGGTCATCACGCCATCCTCATTGGCGGTGAGGAAAGAGATCCTGTCGCTGCGAACAGGCCGGTCGAAGCGGAGCGTGTCCGCGAGGATCACCCTGTCATCCTCGCGGCGGACGCTCCGCGCCAACGCCCATCGGGATGAGGATTTGAGGTTGGCGGAGGATTGGTTGATGGCGGTCCCCTTCCGTTTGCGGACGACGTCGATGCACCGCCTCGCGAGCCTGGACCCCGCCGCTGTGGAGCACGCCACGCGCAGCGCGATTCGCGCCCAGAAGGGGGGCATGAATTTCCTGACCGGGGAGAGGGGGGCCAGGACGGCGTATTCACGGCCCAGATCGTCCGCCTGGATGGCCCTGTCGTAGGTGAGGTTCGTCGCGTACCCGTCCTCGGTCTCCACGGCATAGCCGTGGTCGGAGAGGACCCGTCCCTCCTCTCCGAAGAACCTCGTCAGCCCTCCGGCGCACGCCGCCACGACGAGCGGCCTGCCTTGGACGGCGAACCGCGCGAGGTTCGCCAACGCATAGACGCGCGAGTCCGCGTCCGTCCGCGCCAGCGGGAGGGCTTCGTCCGGCGCCTCCGCGGGGAGGGGGAAGCGGCCGGAGTATTCGTGGGCGAGCAGCGGCTGGAAGGCCCAGCGAGGAAGGCGCAGGTCATCCGCGAGAGTGGAGCGAAGGCCTTTGAACCCGACCGGCCCCGCATCGAGCATCCTGCGCAGGCGCCGGGCCCGGCCGCTGAAGCGCGACATGAGGATGACGGCGATCCTGGAGACGTACGGATTGTGGCAGACCCCGTACTCCTCCCCGACCGTCGTGTCCGGGTGGACCCATTCGGTCGCGAAGTCGAAGGCGCGCGCGAACGGGTCGCTCAGCGAGTGGTCGTCCATGACCTCCATGGCCATCGCGGCGAACTCGACCGTGAGGAACGTGTAGCCGACGTCCATATGGCCGACTTCAGGGAACCAGCCCTCGGAGGTCTGGGTGCGCACGATGGAGGCGAGCTTTTCCTTGGCCGCGTTCGTGTAGCGGGGCTCTTTGAGCGTGTGCCCGGCCCAGGCCAGAGCGCAGGCCCCGACGGCTTGGTGGTTCGTCTTGAAAAGATCGTCACGGCGCATGAGCCAGCCGGCGGTTCGGGCCAGGCTCGCCTCGGCACGCGCCAGGAGTTCCCGGGGCAGATGCTCGCGCATGACATCCAGGGTGCGGGCGACGGCGTGGGCGGAGAAGGCCGCCGCGGCGTAGGCGCGCTCGCCTTTGTACCATTCGTCGTGAGACCCGTCCGTGTATTGACCGCGCATCCAGAAGGTCAGGAGCGCCCCGACGGCGCGCTGGAGCCGGACATCGCCCTGGAATGGCGAGCCGGGGAAGCGGCGGGCGAACAGCAAGGCCAGCGGCAGCATGGCTTCCTGCCGCCTGGTATCGGCAACGTCCGAGGTCTTGTCCCGCCAGTAGGCCAGGTGGGCGCAGCCGTAGGTTGGGGAAAGGATGTCGCCGTCGATCTGGCTGAGCAGCCTCTCTACGGAGGACACGACGAACGACACTTGGTCCTCGATGTCCGTCATGGTGTTCGCCCGCGTGGCTCAACCATTCCCTTCCTTGTCCTTGCGGATGTAGGCCCCGTAGTTCTTCGGGAACATGATGTGGTAGGTCACCAGCTCTCCGATCAGGCCGAAGAAGATCATCGCGACCCCGATCGAGAACAGGACGGGCGACAGGATCCACAGGGGGTGCTCCGCCAAGCGCCAGGCCGGGTTGCCGTTGAAGAAGGAGAGGAAATGCATGCAGACAAAGAACGCCCCCATCGGCACGGCGACCGCGATCGCGCTCACCCCGTAGAACCCGAAGAAATACAGGGGTGAACCGAGGAACCGGGTGATGAAGAAGACGGTCAGCAGGTCCATGAACCCGTGGTAGATGCGCTTCACGCCGTATTTGGAGCGGCCGTACCGCCTGGGGGAATGCCACACCTCCACCTCTCCCACCTTGAACCCGTGCGCGGCGATGAACATGAGGATGAACCGATGCAGCTGCCCGTACAGGAAGAAGGACTGCATGCACTCGCGGTAGAAGGCCTTCAGTCCGCAGTTGAAATCATGGATCTCGATCCCGGACATCTGGCGGGCCATCAGGTTGAAGCCGCTCGAAAGGAGCGTCTTGATGAAGGGGTCTTGCCGGCGGACCTTCCATCCGCTCACCGCGTCGAGCCCGCGTTCCCCGAGCGCCTGGACCAGCTTCGGGATCTCCTCGGGCTGGTCCTGCAGGTCGGCGTCCATCATCACGATGATCTCGCCGGACGATTCGTTGAAGCCCGCCTGCAGGGCCACTGACTTGCCGCAGTTTGTGCGCAGGTGGATCGCTTTCACGATGCCGGGATGCTCGGCGCGCACCGATTCCAGCTCCTTTTCGGTCCCGTCTGTGCTGCCGTCATTGACGAGGATGACCTCATGCGTGCCCAGCGGGGCGAGCGCGGACAGGAGACGGTCCGTCAGAGGACGGATCGAATCGGCTTCGTTGAAGGCGGGGATGACGACAGAGATGCGCATCATGTTCCTACCCTTCCAGGGTCTTTCCCCTGATGAGATTTCGGATCCCATCGAGCCCAAGCGGGAGGAAGACGGGCCAGATGGCCACCATGCCGAGCAGATAGCGCGGATCGATGAAGACCTCCTCGGCCTCCATCCGGTGGAAGACCTCGCCGACCTGGGTGAATACGTGGCCTGCGAGCACCCCGAGATAGATGGCCAGCAGCGACAGCATCGCGTTGTCGCGCCGGCACAGCCATGCTCCGAGCGCGAAGACGGCGAATAAGGCGTAGTCAACGTATTTCAATCCTTGGTAGACCTGGCTGAACCTGTACCCGTACTGGTTCATGTACGCGTTGCCGCGCGAGCCGGATACGAACGTGATGACGGAGGCGATGCAGGGATTCGCCGGCAGGTAGGCGACGAACCTTCGGAAAAGCCAGTCGGCGTAGAGGATGGGCTTGCCGACGACGACCTCGCGGACATAAGTCATGAGGAAGGGGTTGCCCGGCCAGAGCCTGCACAGCCAGCGGTGGATCCGGTCCCCGCTGGAGGCGTATCGGGCGGACTGTGCTTTCATGTGCTCGAAGGCCGCGTCGTCCCGGAAGATCCTGAGCCCCTTGTAGGTGCCTGGATACTCCCCGAGCGCATTGTAGAGCGCCACGGGAAGGGAGGGCCGGTATTCCCCTGGGGACGACACATTGAGGGAGTGGGTGAATCCGGCGCGGCCCGCAGAGAGGGTGATCGCTCCCTTGACCAGCACGCAAGACAGCCCGAACGCCCCCAGGAGCACGCCGACTCTCGCGGCCGCCTGCCATCTCGTCTTCCGATAGGCCCAGAGGACGAACAGGGCGAAGAAGGGGAGGATCGCGATGTTGTCGAAGCGAGTGAAGGCGACCAGGGCGCCGACGATGCCCGCGAGCCCGTACCATGGCTGCCATCGTTCCCGGGACAGGCCCTGCATGATGGCGTAGCCGAACGTCAGCATGAGGACCGGCGTGTAGGCTTCTCCGAGGATTTGCGACGCATAGAAGATGGACGGCAGCCAGACGGCGTACAGAAAGGCGCCTTTCAAGGCGACATCTCTGGAGAACCGCGTCCGCAGCATCCCGAACACGAGGAGGCAGCCGGCGGAATCGAATGCCCCCTGGATGATCATCTTCGCCGTTGCCGTCCCTTGGATCGTCGTCGAGAACAGCCGGTTGAACACGCCGAGCATCCACAGAACGAGGTTCGTCAGGAAGGGCGTCTCGACGTAGCACGCGGTCTGGAAGCCGTCATGCGTCGCGTCCGGCCTGCCCGACGCGATCAGGTACAGGGGGATGATGAGCCGCAGGCCCATGGCGGCCGTTAGGATCTTTAAAAGTGCGATTTCGGCGGAACTCCATCCCGACGGCCTTCGAATCAGTCGTGCCAAGCCCACGCGAAAGATGATACAAAAAGTCTATAATGCTCTGTAATGCAGAACAGGGATGCGGCTACGCGGCGTTTCCCAGGCATTTGACACCGTCTGTCGTGGTTGCATACTTCTGGATGCGGCTTCGAGGCCTGTCAGGCACCGTCGGCGCCAAGAGCCCGGACTCGATCAGGGACTTCACGCAGGGCATGGCGTGATCCCGCTTCTTGATGCCGATCTCGACCATGATCTCCTTTAGGAACCGCGGGGTCTTGCAGAATTGGAGGATGGTCCGGTCCCGGGGACTGACTTGCCCCCCACTTGCCCCCCACTTGCCCCCCACTTGCCCCCCTGCGGCCGGACGGCGCGCAAGAAGAAGCTCGAAGAATGAGGTGAACCGGAATTCCGGTGCCGCGCACTTGGCCTGAGCCAGCGCGTCGCGCATACGGCCGATGCCCGTTCCGGTGCGTTCGATCTTGTGGGCTCGGAAGAGCAGGTCCGCCACGAGGGGATTGCGCCGGACGCTGCGCCGGCCGAAATCCTCCGGGCTCAACCCGGGCGGCAAGCCGCCGGGGTTGACGATGGCCACGCGGTCCGGGAACACCTCGATGGAGATGTTCCCGCCCCTGACCGAGTAGTCACGGTGCGCGAAGGCGTTGACCAAGCCCTCGCGCAAGACCGCCACCGGGAATTCAGGGTGTTCGACGCGGTCCATGCCCCGGATTTCATAGCGCACCCGCAGGTGCTTGAGAAGGAAGACCTCGGCCTGCTGGAGGTTCTCCAATAGGCCGCCTTCGAGGTCCTTACGGTCCAGGATGTGCAGGCGTTCGGGCGTCTGGAACAGGACGCAGGCTACGCGGGCTTGCGGAAGGAAGCTCGGCGGGTTCTTGGCAAAGAAGAGAGCCCCGGCGTTGTTGAGCACCAGTCGTCGCCCCTGCCGCCGGCCGCAGCCCAGGTTGATGAGTAGGTCTTCCGCGGAGAGCCCGCCGACGGAGGCGCCGGACTCGCGGAGGAACGCCCGGAACGCCGCCTCGTCGAAATCCGCAGGATACCGGAAAGCCGGACAGTCCTGATGTTCGACGATGACAGGCTCAAGCGAGCGGACGAACTCGACGAGTTCGTGCCGGTTGAGCTTCTGGCTGTTGGGGCCGGTCCGAAGAAAATAGCCCGAGGCGCAGCCGTGAGGCTTGTGCTTGCCCTCGGCCACCTCGATCATCAGAAGTCCGTGGCCTTCGTGCTTGAACGGGACCACGCGGACGGAGACCGGAGGGTCGCAATGGCGGGCGATGTCAACCACCTGGGAAAGCAGGCGGTTGGTGACCGCCACGCCTTTGATCTGTTTGTCGTCCGCCACTCCGACGAAAATGCGTCCGCCGGCCGAATTGGCGAACGCCACGAATTCCCGCGCCAGCGAGTCCGAGACGGACTCCTTGAACTCGACAAACTGGCCTTCCCAGGCAGAGAGCGCCAGGGCGAATTCAGACGCGGCGGGAAGTCGGGCGGTCATCTCTCGGCGTGGCATTCGGATATGAAATGAAATTGAAGGCGATGAGGCAAACCTTGCACGATTCCCTTATCCGACACGCGAACTCGTGGCATTAAGATGGAGTGTCAAGCGCCCGGCTATTCGTGGACGCCCTGTTCCCATTCCTCCGGCGCAAGCCGGTCGATCCGGCCGTAGCGGACGAAGGGCGCCCGGCGGAGGATCACCCAGCGGAACCAGCACAGCAGGACGTCCTTCGCCGCGGCGAAGATGGCGGCCGGCCGGGTGCCTTTGGCCGTCCCCTCCGTCCGGGGGATGAAGGAGATGGGCACTTCCTTGACCTTCGCTCCCATCCAGTAGGCCTTGATCAGCCCCTCGGGATTGGCGAAGGAGCTCGTGGCTTCGAACGAGATGGACTGCAGCAGTTTCGTCCTGTAGAACACGACGTTCTGGTAGTCGGACAAGGGCACCCTGAAGAGGATGCGGACCAGGACATAGTTGATGATCGACACCAGCGCCTTCGGGACGGTGTCCGAGCGCCTGGTGATGTGCCGGGCCCCGAAGAGCCGCATGAGCGCGGCGGTCGGCTTCGCCAGGGGGCCGGACACCGTGACAGGCGACCGGCGGACCCCCGCGACCACGTCGTGGGTCCGCAGGAACTCGAGGAAGATGCGCAGGTAAGTGATGTCGTAGGACCAGTCGATGGTCTGCCAGAACAGGAACTCCTTCGACGCGTTCTGGATGGCTTTCCGCGAGGAGTGGCCGACGTTGAGGTTGACGGGGTTGCGGATGAGGCGAATCCGGGGAATCTCGGCCGCCAGGCCGCGGACAATCTCGTTGGTGCGGTCCGTGCTCCCGTCGTCCACGACGACGATCTCGTAGTCGTGGACCGTCCGGCGCAGGAGGTCGTTCATCCGGCGCAGGAACCCGGCGATGAGTTTCTCCTCGTTGTAGGCCCAGCAAAGGCAGGAGACGCCCCGGTCGAAGGGGGGCAGCGAGTCGCAGAAGTCCGGGGAATATCGAGGCAGAGTCCAATGGTAGCAAAATCTCTGCAAAATCCCTGCGGTTACAAGCCTGCGGGCAATTTGTCATACTAGCGATGGGTCCGCCCCTCGGCGCGGCCCGTGGAGAGATGCGAAAGACCGGCCGTAGCCCTTTCTGGGCCTGGCTGTTCCGGGAGGAGGTCCTGCTGTGCGGCGCGTTCCTGCTGGCGCTGGGGCTGCGCCTCATCATCCCGCTCTACATCGCGGCGCATTCCCAGGACAACGATATGCGAGTCTACCGCAGCCTGGTGTTTGGCAGGACTGCATACGAAGTGAGCTTCGTGACCAGCCTGCTCTATCATTGGTCCGCGGGCATGCTTAAGTTCCACCCGGAGTACTATCCCCCCTATGCCCCCTACTGGTCCGTCCCGTTCCTGCAGGGCGTCGTCGACGCTTTCGGCGTAGTCCTCGTCTTCATGATCCTTTCGACCTTGTCGACGCGGAAGAACGCCCTTTGGGGAGCTCTGATCTATGCCGTCTGGCTGCCCAGCATTGTTTACGCGGCTCAGGCGATATCGGAGGGGGGGCTGCCCATCGCCCTGCTGGCGCTTTCTTTCTGCATGGTGAAGGCCTTCACGGCGCAACGCAGGCTCCGTTGGCTCTCGGCCGCCGGCGCGCTGACCGCCGCGGTCCTTTTCATCCGATTCGACAACGGCCTGATCGCCGTGTTCCTGCCGGCGTTCATCGCCTGGACGCTGCGCGGGAGCATGGCGGAGAGCGTCAAGGGCACGCTCGCCTTCCTCTGCGGAGGCGGCGCTTTCTGCCTTCTCTTCGTGTTCTTGCTCGCGCCGGTCGCGGGCTACTCCCACAGCCTCGCGTTCCGGAGCAGCAAGGAGGCGACCACCCCGTCCATGGCGCTGGCGCTTTACAATTCCATGGGCGAGTATCCGGCCACGTATCCAGGATTGCGTTTCTACAAGGATGAGCCGGCCTTCGAGCACATGACGGCCAAGGTTGAGGCATTGCGGGCGTCGGGGAACCGCGCTTTCGCCTTCCTATCGAAAGTCTGTCCGGGCGACCCCAACCTGGCCGCCTACGCGACCGAGGTCATCGTCGAGCATCCAGCGCGCTATGCCGGCTGGATCGCGGCCCGTTTCGTCCACTTCCTTCCTGCGCATCGTTTTATCGCTACCATCACTACCTGCCTGCTGAGGCCTGCCGAAACGCCCAAGATGTCGGGAATGTATGGGAGATGGTTCCAGGAGGGCACGCCGGTGGCCAACAGCCAGTTCGGCTGCCGCAGTTCTAGCGTCTACCAAACGCTCAAATACGTGGACCTGGGGTTGTTCGGGGTATTCTGCGTTGGAGTTTTCGCCTTGCGCCATAGCCGAGCCGCCATGTCGCTTGTTGCCATGTATCTGGGCGTTCTGGTCGGCCATGTCTTCACCTGTTGCGGGGATATCCGATTCATCAACAATACCCCTGCGGACCTCCTTGAACCGAGGTATCTTATCGGCATGGTCTCGATCTGGCCGTTGTTCCTGCCCGTGGGATTCTCGACTCTCTGCGGTCTGGTCAAGAGAAGAAGGGCTTGAACCCGCCGGGTCAGAACAGGCGGTACGGGGGAGAGTAGCTGAAGGTCACGTTCCTGTCGCCCGGGCCCATGACGACTCCCCAGAATGCCCCGTAGGCGGGGACGATGGCCCGTTCCTTGCCGTCCACCAGGCATCTCCAGTAGGGATTGAGGCTGTTCGAAACCACCAGGACCGCCGGGCCGTCCAGGAAGACCTCCAGGTCCAGGCGGTCCGTTCGATAGCCGGAGATCGCGACGCGTCCTTTTCGGTAAGCCCTGGAGAGCGTCCCGGAGCGCCAGCGGGACGCCTCGACATAGACGGCTTCCTTGAGGTCGTCGAGGGTCGCGTCGGCCATGGCGGCCCAGAGCGCCTCCTCGTCCGGGAGCGTCTTGACGCCCCGTACGAGGAAGGCGCGGGGAAAGGCGGAGGTGTTCTCGTAGATGAAGAAGTAGCGTTTCCCGGTGAAGAGCTCTTTGATCCTCAGCCAGATCCGTTCCTTGCGGGGCATGCTGCGCCAGGAAGGCTGAGGAGCCAGCAGCCTCAAGCTCGGATCCTCCAGCGGGTGCCTTGAGATGATGTACCTCGTGTTCGCGAGGGACAGCAGATGAAGCCGGTAGTGGTCCGTGAACCTGATCCCCGCCGGCCAATCGTCCACCGAGTGCAGGAAGAGGTATATTTCGTTGCCCCATCGGCCGAAATAATCTTCTAGGTAGGGTTCGCGTCTCATGACCGGCTCGATCACTTTCCGCCACAGGTTGAAATAGGCCCGGGGATAGTTGTTGACGTAGCCGTCCACCGATTCCAGACCGTAGGAGGTGGCGTAGCCTGGAAGGAGGCCGTGGGTGAACGTCGCGACCCGGAAAGGCTCGGAGGAGCTCCGCTGACGGGCCAGCGCCGAGAGGACCGGGCTGCGATAGTTCGAGGTGTAGCCGCCCTGGAAGAAGTACTCCCATAGGGCCTTCGATTTCGATTGGAGCGTCTGGCCAAACAGCAGCGCCATCGCCAAGGGGAAGACCCATCTCCGACCAGGCAGCAGTTCGATCCCGGCTGCGCCGACCAAGCCGCCGGCGAGCGGCAGGATGAGGAAGAAGCGGTGAAGATGGAGCCCGCTGAGAGTGCCGGAGGCGAGGCCGAGGCAGGTCTTGACCCACTCTCCGGTCCCGGAGGCGACCACGGTGAACAGGAACAGCGCGAACACGCCTGCAAAGCGGCCCGGGCGGAATCGGGACGCGGCGAGTCCGAGCAGGCCGACGGCCGCGGGGACGTTGCAGTTGCTCCAGGTCCAGCGCAGGCCTTGGGCGAGCGCTCGGCCCAGGTCGGCTGCGGAACAGGCCCACACCGTTCCCCACTGGGCGCGATGGGAGAATTGGGCATTGAGCCACATGGCGATCATCTCCTGGAGGTGCATCCCGACGGCGAACAGGCCGAGGGTCGCGCAGAGAGCCAGGAACCTGGCGGAGAAGCGGCGCCGGACCACCGAGAACCAGAGGAACGCCCAAGCGAAGCAGAAAGGCAGGCAGGCCACGGCGGAAGAGAACATGGAGAAGAAGAGCCCGAGCAGCGCGGCGCCGAGGATCCCCCGCCTCCATCCGGCGTCAAGCAGCCGCTCGAATGCCCACAGCGCGAAGGGGAAGATGGAGTTCCCAATCCCCCCCGTGAACGCGTTGAAATAGGCCACGGCGAAGCCTGCCAGGATGCCCGCCCGCGCGGAGGTCTTGAGGTCGTCGGTGCAGAGTCGGCAGGTGAAGTAGCCGCCGAAGAAGTAATGGATGAAGAGGAAGGCCTGGTAGGCCGCCCACCCGGGCAGGAGCCACATCAGGAATGCCAGCGCCTGCGGGTACATCAAGCTGTTCGCGAGCCGGTCCACGCCGCACGCGACCGAAGGCAGCCAGTAGTGGCTGCCGGAGCCGAGCAGGCCGGAGGTGATGACCTGCCAGTAGGGGAAGGGGTTGTCCCCGAATTCGTTGAGCTGCATGTAGGAGAACGGGCCCAGAGCGAAGCTCTCTAGGCCGAGCCACAGGGTCAGGAGGACGAAGACCCAGTCCGGCCGCCGGAGCAGGGCATCCAGGCGGGAACGAAGTCGGTCCATGGCAGCGGGCATGCCGCCTAGTGCAGTTCCCTCTTGCCCGTCTTGGTGATGATGGGGACGGTCCTCATCCAGAGCTGCTTGCTCCAGATCTCCCGATTGTGGCGGTACCAATCGATGGTCTCCTGGAGCCCCCGCTCCCAGGTGACTCGGGGTCTCCAGCCCAGGACTTTGCGGATCCTGCCGATGTCTCCCGTGTGGCGGAAGACCTGCCCGGGGCGATCACCGATGAAGGTGATGAGCGATTCGCTCTTGCCCATCATCTTGACGATCGTGCGGGCGATGGAGAGCATCGAGCGATGGGTGCCGGCGCCGATGTTGAAAATCTGCCCCCTGACCTTGGCGATGTTGGCGTGGAGTACCTTGTCCACCGCGGCGCAGAGATCCTTGACATAGACATAGTCGCGGGCCGCCATGCCGTCGCCATGGAGACGGATGGGATCGCCGAGGATGCAGCTGGTGATGAACCGCGGGATCGCCTTCTCCAGGTGCTGGTAGGGGCCGAAGTTGTTGAAGGGCCTGAGGATGACCGCCGGTACCTCGTAGGTCGTCCAATATGAATAGACCAGGCGGTCCGCTCCCGCTTTGGCCGCCGCGTAGGGGCTCAGCGGGACGAGGGGATGGTCTTCGCCCATCTTCGGGGTGAGCGCCGTCCCGTAGACCTCGGAGCTGGAGATGTGGATGAATCGCTCGATGCGGTCGCGGTACTTGAGCACCGCGTTCGCCACCGTCTGCGTGCCGAGGACGTCCGTTTCGAAGAAGAGCAGGTTGTCGTAGATGGAGCGGGTGACATGGGTTTCCGCCGCGAAATGGACCACGGCATCGGATTGCTCCACCAGCGTGTCGACGAGCTCGCCGTTGCGGACGTCGCCGTACCAGAAGGACAGCCGTTCGCCCTCGTTGGCGTTGATGTCGACCGGGAGGTTCTCCACGCTGCCCGCGTAGGTCAGCGCGTCAAGGACGAGGATCCTGTAGGAGGGGTACTTCTCGTAGAGGTGCCTCACGAAATTGCTGCCCATGAAGCCCGCGCCCCCGGTGACCAGGATGGTCTTCTTCGTTTTCATGTCGTTTCTCCAGCGATGCGTCCCGTCAGGATGTCCAGGCTCTCCGGCCCGCAGTTGAACAGCAGGTCCACGACCGAAAGATACGGCACGAACTCTCCGTAGAGCTGCCGGTAGACCGGGTGTCGGTAGTCCTGGAACTCGAGCCTGATCCCATGCGGCTCGAAATCGGACTGCCGCATGTAGTCGCGGCCGGCGGCCCCTTCATAGAAGACGTCCGCCCCCAGATTCTTGCATATGGCGACCAGCCGTTCCACCCGCCGTCCCTCGACCCCGAGGGAGGAGGACAACACGATCCTCTTCGGGCCCAAGCCGAGCGCCTCGGCCAGCCTCAGGATGAGATGCACGTCGAGGTCCACGAGCTTCTCCCAAGGTCGGGCGTAGGCCTCCTTGAAGAGCCCGATGTGGTCGCGGAAGAAGGGCGCTTGGGAGTAGTTCTGCTTGATGGAAAGGAGATGTTTGCGCCGCCAGTCGGTCCGGCTGTCGATGCGCACGCTGTTGACAGCGGGGTGCTGGGAGAAGTCGACCGACACGGGCACGGTCAGCCATTGGGCGCCGGCGGCGGTCTTGATCCTGTTCCTGTTGCGCCAGCCGTGCTTGTCGTACTGGACATCGTCGTAAAGGACGAACACGTCGCTGCGGGCGAGCTGCTCGAAGAATCCCAGCCAAGGGATGTAGCCTGGCTGAAGGATGCCGATGACCATGCGTCACTCCGAGACGACGCCCTCGGCCGCGAGCGGGCCGGCGAGCCCGGCCCTCCGCCGGCGCTTCTTCTCGGCGGTCTTGACGATCTTCCAGTAGTTGTGTTTCCACGACCGGTACTTCCAATCCGGGCAGTCCCGGCAGAGCTCGATCTCGCGGCCGCGTCCCTCCAGGTGGAGCCGGCGCAGGCGGGAGAATCTCTCGCCGTGCCATATCTCGCGGATCGAACGTTCGCGGACGTTTCCCATGTCCGTGCGCGCGGCGATGTCGAGCCCGCACATCATGACCTTGCCTCGCGAATCGATGTTGAGGCGCTCGAACAGGAAGGGACAGGGGACGAGCTGGTCGGGTGGCAGATAGGGCTCGGGGTCGGCGGACCGCGATGGGTCGTTGATCCCCCAGGTCAGGTACTTCCTCTTCTGGAATTCGTCTACGAGAGGGCTCCAAAAGGCCGCGACCGCCGAGATGTCCACGCCCACCTGGTTGACGGCGCTCGCGATGACCTTCGTGGGCGCCTTGAGGCTGTCGCGCAGGCGCACCATGAGCCTGACGCTGCGCACGAGCCTTTTCCAGTCAAGGCCGGGCCGGACCCGGGCGTAGGTCTGCGGGTCGGCCGCATCCACGCTGAATTCGATCATGTCCACTCGCGCCGCGAGCAGGCGGCGGGAGTTGGCTTGCGTGAACCGGGACCCGTTGGTGATCAGGCCGACTCTGGCGCCGGCCCTCTTGGCGTATTCGATGAGGGGCACGGCCTGCGGGTGGAGCATGGGTTCGCCGCCGCCGGAAAGCCGGAGCCAGGCCTTGAAGGGTCCGCTTTCGTCAGCGATCTTGCAAAACAGCGGCGGATCCATGAACAGGGCGTCCTTGTAGGTCCTTCGGATGTCCGAGTTGGTGTAGGGGCAGTTCGGGCAGCGTGCGTTGCAGACGTAGACGAAGGACAGGACGCACATCATCGGGAAGTCGCGGGCCCCGGGCCGGATGCCGTATGAATCCTGGATATGCTTCAGGGGTCGTTTCTTCTTCATCCCGCGGCCTTCTCCGACAACAGTCTCCGGTACTCGATGCCTTGCTCGGGCCTGCCGCCGCAGGTCCGCGTGGTCTCTCCCGCCTTCGAAAAGCCGGCCTTCTCGAACGACTTCTGCGCCGGGAGGTTCCTCTTGAGCGCCCAGGCCCAGACCTTGTCCAGGCCGCTGCGGCGAGCCTCGTCGACGACGATCTCCAGAAGTCGGGTGCCAACGCCCTTGCCCGGCTCCTTGACGAAGAACGCGATCTCGTTGGCCCGGTCCAGGTAGAGGATGGCCGCGCCGAGCAAGTTCTGGCCTGCGGCCAGTCCCAGGACTTTGACGCGAGCCTTCCTCAGCCACTCCCTCGTCTCGGCGACGGTCACGGGCCCGGTCAGCAGCAGGTCCAGGTAGCTGTTCCTGATGGCCACGTACTGCTCCACCATGGCCGGCTCGCGCTTGAGGTCGACGATCCTATCCAAAGCAGCCTTCCCACCAGAGCTGGAACATCATCAGGTTCCACACCTTGCCTGCCAAGCGGTTCTCGCCCCCGCGGAAGGCCGTCGTGAGCGCCGTCGCCGCGCTTGCGTCCAAGAACCCGTGCCGGGCCATGCGTTCCTGGGTGAGGACTTCCTCCGGCCAGCCCTTCAGGGCGCCGCCCAGCCAGTCGAAAATCGGCAGGACGAACCCTTCCTTGGGTCGGTCGACCACTCCCTCGGGGAGGAGCTGGCGCACAGCGCTCTTGAGGACGTCCTTCACGACGCCGTCTTTGATCTTGAGGTCGCCGGGGATGGAGGCCGCCAGTTCGACGAGACGGTAGTCGAGGAAAGGCGAGCGCACCTCGACCGAATGCGCCATGGAGAGGAAGTCCACGAAGGCGAGGACTTGGTCCGGGAACTGGGTCTTGTACTCCATCTCCAGGACCCGGTTCAGCGGGTCCTGGGCGCGGACGTTGCGGAAGGCCTCCCGCACAAGGTCCAAGGACCGCTCCTCTCCGATGCCGGAGAGGAGCGCGGGGCTCAGCAGCTTCTTTTTCTCCTCATCGGTGAAAAGGTAGAGCTGGAAGCGCCACTGCGCCTCGTTCCCCTTGGACTGCTGGAAGAGCCGCTCCAAGAAGGCGGTGTCGCACGGTCGGAGGGATATTTCCTCCTCGCGGGAGAGGCTCCCGCTTCGGATTCTCTCCCTCAGCGCGCCGAACCGGCTCATGGGCCCGGCGGCCCGGTGGGAGAGATAACTGCCGAAGAGCTCGTCGGCGCCGTCGCCGGACAGGGCGACCTTGACGTGACGGGAGATCAGTTTGGTGAGGAAGAAGGTGGAGACCGTGCCGGAGAACGGCTGATCGAAGGCGCCGAGGATCGCGCCGGCGTCCTCCTTGAGCTCGGCCGCGGACATGACGTACTCATGATGCTCCGTCCCCATCGCCCGGGCTACCGCCCGGGCGGAAATCAGGTCGGACTCCTTGTTCTTGAAGCACTCCTCGTAGCCCAGCGAGAAGGTGCGGATTGGGACGCTCGATGCGCGGCACATGAGCGCCACGACCGCGCTCGAGTCCATCCCGCCGCTCAAGTAAGCGCCGAAGGGGGCGTCGCTGCGCATCCGGACCCGGGTCGCGTCGGCGAGCGTGCCGAGGAGCCTTTCCTGGATCTCGGCCTCTCCCAGGTCCCGGTTCTCGCGGAACGACGGACTCCACCAGGTGCGCGGGGAGAGCCGGCCGTCCTCCAGGGTGAGCATCTCCCCGGGCCTCAAAGCCGAGATCCCGGCAAAGGCGGTCCGGGGAGAAGGAACGTGCTTGAAGGTGAAGTAGTGGTACAGGGCGGCGCGGTCCGGTTCCTTGGGGCAGTCCGGATGGGCCAGCAGGGCCTTGATCTCCGAGCCGAAGATCAGCCTGCCGCCGCCCCAGCGGTAGAAGAGGGGCTTGACTCCCATCCGGTCCCGGACCAGGACCAGCCGGCGCTTAGGTCCGTCCCAAAGCGCGATGGCGAACATGCCGTTCAAGCCGTCCGGGAAGGAGTCGCCATGCTCCTCGTAGAGGTGGACGATCGTCTCGGTGTCCGAATGGTCGGTGTAGAACCGGTGGCCTTGGCGCTTGAGCTCCGTCCGCAGCTCGGGCGCGTTGTATATCTCGCCGTTCATCACGACCCAGACGGACGAATCCTCGTTGTGGATCGGCTGCCTGCCGGTGGCTGGGTCGATGATGCTCAGCCGCCGCATCCCGAGGCTCACGGAGTCGTCGGCGTAGAACCCGTCCTCGTCAGGGCCGCGATGGACGATGGCGCCTGACATGCGGCGCAGGATATCGTCGCGGGGGGGGCCTGAGAAACCGCAGATGCCGCACATCGTCAGGAGTAATAATCGGCTCGAGCTGACTGCCAGTCGCGGCAGTCAGCGCAGAGGCGGGGCAGATGGTCCCAATCGCGGCGCTGATGGATGTCCCGGAGGTCCTTGAGCTTGCCGTTCCAGACCTCTCTAAGGGACTTCTTGGTCACGTCTCCCGCGATGTGCTTGGCGTCGAGGTCCACGGCGCAGAGCACGGCCTTGCCCGTGTCGGTGATGGACAGGGTGCGCATGGCCCAATAGCATGGCCAGCGTTGGTCGTTTCCGAGCACGAGGTTCCGGGCCTCGATCTGGCCGGCCCAACTCACCTTGGGCCGGATCTTGACCGTGGCGCCGTGCTTCTTCCAGAACCGGATGAAGCCCTTCTTCTCTCGCGCGTTCTCAATCATCTCCACGAACTGGACGAAGACCGCGGGACGGACGGACTTGAGCTCCTTCTTGAGCGCGAGCAGGCGGACCACGTTGTCGACCGTGCGGCGGTAATCCCCGCCCACGCGCACTCGGGCGTAGGTCTCGGGGCTGAACGCGTCGATGCCGATGTAGAGGGCGTCCAGGCCCGAGGCGATCAGGCGCCGGGCCGCCGCAGCGTCCAGGAGGTTCGCGTTCGAGTTGAGGACCACGTCCCGCAGGCCCGCCTTCTTGGCGTAGGCGATCATGTCGAAGATGCTGGGCTTGGTGTTCTTGAGGATCAGGGCCTCGCCGAAGAACACGAGCCACACCCGGGCGCCCGGGTCCTCTCGGGCCACCTCGTCGATGATCTTGGTGAAGAGGCCCCAGGGCATGATGCCCTTCTTGCGGGTCATGCGGGAATGGACGCACATGGAGCACTTGAGGTTGCAGTGGCTCACCGTGTCGATGAGCACCACCTTGGGGAACTCGCCGGAGCTCGCCAGGCGCCCCCGTCGCTGCTGTTGAAGGAATACCTCCTCAGGCATGGCGCGACACGACCCGCCGGACGGTCCGGACCACGGTCTCCGCCTCGCGGTCGCTCAGCTTCGGGTAGAGCGGCAGGGAGATGGTCTCGCTTCCGATCCTCTCGGCCACGGGGAAGGCCCCGGGCTTGAAGCCGAACCGGGTCCGGTAGTAGCGCAGGAGATGGATGGGCCGGTAGTTCACCGCGACTCCGACCCCCGCCTCCTGGAGGGCGACGAGGACCTTGTCCCTCCGGGCTGGCCGGACCCTGATGGTGAAGAGGTGGCGGGCGTGCTCCGTGCAGGGAGCCGTGCGCATCAGCGTGAGCCCGGGGACGCCTTCGAGACCCCGCTCATACTCCTCGGCGATCCGCCGGCGCCTGCGGCAGCGGGCGCCGACGTCGTTCATCTGGCCCATGAGCAGAGCGGCCTGGATGTTGTCCATGTTGTACTTCCAACCCAGGATCGGCATGTCCCAATGGCGGTAGCGCTTGGTGTAGCGGTCCGCAGCCCCCTTGTCGATGCCATGGAGCCGGAGGTGCCGGAGCAGGTCCGCCTTCGGGGCGTCGTGGACCGAGATCGCCCCGCCTTCGCCGGAGGTGATGCTCTTGGTGGCGTAGAAGCTGAAAGCGGCCGCGTCGCCGAGCTGTCCCACCCGGATGCCGTCCCGGCGGCCTTCCAGGCAGTGGGCCGCGTCCTCGATGACGGCCAGCCCTCGTCGGCCGGCGATGCTCCGGATGCGGCGCATGTCGGCCAGGTGCCCGTAGAGGTGGACAGGCATGATCGCCTTGGTCCGGCGGGTGATCCTTCCTTCGATGAGCTCCGCGTCGATGTTGCCGGTCCCCTCCTCCGAGTCCACGAAGGCCGGGACCGCTCCCGCGTGCAGGATGGCGTTGGAGGTGGCGCAGAAGCTCATGGCCGGGGTGATGACCTCGTCTCCCGGCCCGACGCCCCAAGCCTCGAGTCCGAGGTGCAGGGCCGCGGTGCAGCTGGTGAGGCCTACGACGTGCTCCGAGCCCAGATACCGGCGCATGCCGTCCTCGAAGGCCGCGACTTCCGCCCCGGTCGTGAGGAAGACCGAGCGCAGGACCGCCGCCGCGCGGCGGATGTCCCGCTCGTCGATGTTATGCCTGAAAAACTCGATCTTTCTCACGAGGTGAAATCATACAAAATTTCCGCGCGGCGCCCCCACGCCAGGTATCCTCGTATTGACCGCCTCGCTGGCCTTCTTGGCCAGCTCGGTGGCGATCTCCTGGATTGTGTTCCCGCCGGCCAGTCTTCCAGCCCGCCCGGGCCGGTCACCATGAAGGAAGGCGGGAATCTTCGAAGAAAGCAAGGCCTTTCTTCGACGGAGAGGCCAGGAAATTCGCCGAATTCGCAACGTGTTTGCACGTTCGGGCCGATACCGGGCAGAGCCGAATCCGGGGACCTCGACAGCTACCGCCGTCCCCGAGGTCCAATTCGTCTACCTTCGCGGCGGCTGGCGACCCTCGCCATGGACAGGACTACCTTCTCAAGCGGCCGGAAGGCAAGGCGAATCCGTCGCCATGAACCGTCGCGGCGGCATTTGCTATTCTTGAAAGGCGGCGGCAATGCCCTGCCCCGCCCCGAAAACCTATGTCCATCGATATCGAGAAACTCAGCCTGGAGGAACTGCTGGACCTCAACAGGAGGATCGTCAGGCGCATCGAATACCTCCACGGCTTGAAGACCCGGGCCCACCTCGACCGCTTCGAGGTCGGCGACCGCGTGAGCTTCCAGAGTGACGGCCGCGCCGTGGAGGGCTTGGTCGTCCGGGTCAACCGCAAGACCCTGAGCGTACGAACCGGGGATTCCCATTGGACCATCCCTCCCAAGTTCGTGACCAAGCTGCCCGGGCCCAAGGCCGAGCTGCCCCAGGATGTTCGGGACATCCTCAGGGGGGGTCCAGCTCAATGACGGGTTCGCCCCGAGGGCTCCCGGCGTTCATCCGCAAGGGGGAGTCCGAGACCCTGGAGTTCAAGAAGTCCTTCGGCCGGGAGGCCATTGAAGTCCTCTGCTCTTTCGCCAATACCTCGGGTGGAACCGTCCTTGTCGGGGTGAATGACAAGGGCGTTGCGACAGGCATCCCTGCCCCGCGCAAGGCGCTCAAGGACTGGTCCGACCAGATTGCCCAAGCCACGGGACTCCATCCTTCAATCGTGGGAACATCCATCAACGGCAGGCCCGTAGTCTGCATCAGGGTTCCCGGAAGCCGCATCAAGCCGGTCATGTTCCAGGGCCGGGCCTTCAAGCGCTCCGGCTCCACGACGCGCCAGATGAGCATTGAGGAGATCACCCGCGCGGCCATGGATAACGTGGACGTCACTTGGGATGAGATTCCCGAGGTGCGGGCCAGCATGGCTGACATCTCCGCGGCCAAGGTGAAGGCCTTCATCCGGATGGCGAACGAGAAAGGCCGACGGCCGATGCCAGCCAGGACTCCCACCGCTGAGCTTCTGCAAAAGCTCAAGCTGATCCGCCAGGGCCGGCCGACCCGCGCCGCGATCCTCCTGTTCGGCAAGGCCCCTCAGAGCTTCTATCGCCAGGCGCTGCTCAAGGTCGGACGCTTCAGGAGCGAAACGCTCATCGTGGACGACCGGGAGATCGAGGGTACCGTTTTCGAGCAGATAGAAGGGACGATGGGCTATTTCCGCGAGAAGCTGGACACGCGCTTCGTGATGACGGGCAGGCCGCAACGCGATGTCGTTTGGGAGTATCCCTTGGAAGCCCTCCGTGAAGCCGTGACCAACGCCGTTTGCCACAGGGATTACCTGAGCAATGCTCACGTCCAAGTCAGAGTTTATGACCGGGAATTGCTGGTCATGAATCCCGGGGGACTTCCGGCGGGTCTATCGGTCGAGGCACTCAAGCGCAGCCACCACTCGATTCCCAGGAACCGCCAGATTGCCGAGATGCTCTTCTACGCGGGGCTCATCGAGCAGTGGGGCAGTGGAATCGAGAAGATGATGGGCGAGTGCTCTGCGGCCGGGATGCCGGAGCCCCTCTTCGAGTCCGACATGGCCTTTAAGCTCACTTTCAAGAAGGCGGCCCAAGAAGCGCCTGGCGCATCGCATGGGACCTCCCATGAGACCTCCCATGAGCGTCCCATGAGCTCGACGGAGGAAAGAGTGCTGTCCTTCTGCAAGAGACCGCGTTCAAGGGAGGAGATCGCCGTAGAGCTCAGACTCAGCCCTGAATATGTCCGCAGACACGTCTTGCCCGGGCTGATTCGTGCCGGGAAGCTGGAGCATACCATCCCTGGAAAGCCGCAAAGCAGGAAGCAGCGATACTTGGCGAAGCCAACCTGAGCCAGAGTGCGGTGGGCGGATAGACCCCGCCTCAACATCGCCGGGTCTCTCACCTTGCGCCAAGGTTCGGCCGGAGTCGCCGGCCGGAGCGGGCGAAGAACGGGCATATGATATAATTCTCCGCGCGTTTCGGCGGCATGCCCGATGGAGACCGCCTCAAGGGGTGGAGAAAGAATGACGATAAGGCCCCCTAGCATCGGCTTGTGGTCGGGGGTGGCGGTCTTCCTCTCCCTCAAGGGTCTTTTCCTCCTTGCCTTCACCTTCGCTTCGGGGGCTCCGCGCCTCGGAGACGACGCTCTCATCTACCTTTGGCAGGGCCGAATTCTCGGATCTCGTTCTGTCGCGGCCTCTCCCGCCGTGAGGGACATCCGCGATTTGAGCCATCTCGATGAAGGTGCGCCGTCCAAGCTGATGATACCCCGCGTAGCCCTGCATATGCAGACGACCGGCTCGGGGATGCCTTTCTCCATCCACGCATGGCTCATTCGAGGGCTGCTGGCCACGGGTCTTCCTGCGAAGTGGGTTTTTTTCGCTACAGAGGCCGTCATCGCCGCTCTTCTGGCCGTCGGCATCGGAGCTCTTGTCAAAGTCCTCTTTGGCGGAGAGGCCGCGGGTTGGGCTTTGATGATTCTGAGCGTCGCAATCTTGCCCCAGCACGGACTACAGCAACTGGTGCCGAGTGTCATGGCCCTGGCCTTGGCGCTCATCCTATGGTCGTGCATCCTAGCGGACGCCGGCGGTTGGCCGGGGACGTTCCTGCTGGCCTTGGCATTGGCGGGAATCCATCCAATCGCCCAGCCGTATCTCCTGGCTGCTTTGGCGCTGGCTGCGGCGGCATCTTTGGCGGAATGCGGCTTTTCTCTTCGGAGGCTGCGCATCATCGGGCTGATTGCCCTTGCCCTCGTGGCCTCATTCTTGGTGCAGCGACCCCATCTGCCGCATTTCCTGCCGAAAGGGATGATTTCGGAGATCTATGGGAGCGCAGGTTTCGGCAGCATCTCAGTCAATCTGCCGGGGGCGGGACAGGCCTTGTTGGAGGCGGCCAGAGACAATAGGCTGACGGTGGGGCTGGGCCTGGGCGGCGTCATCTTCTTTGGCCGGGGTCTGTTGTCGACATGGCGGGTCTGTTCCGTCCTTCTGGTTTGCGCGGCCATGTTGGCTGGCTCCCTTCTGCATCATGCCCCGGGCCTCGAGGGGGTGCTTTTCGTCCGCATGCTGGTCCCTTGCGGCATTCTGGCGGCGGGTTGGGCCGGGCTTTTCTGTGCGCGCGTGATCTCGCGCAGCCCCGTCTGGATGGGATGGGTGCTGCTGGGCTTGTTCCTGACCTTCCCCGTCTACAAAGGGGCGCGACGGTACGAGGCGTACATGTACACTCAGCTCAACAAGTTCTCCGTCATCGATTCCCGCGCCCTGCGCAGGCAGATCGAGGATGTCCCGGAGGGGGCCTCGGTGCTCTACCTCGACCATCCGACGCTCATGATGGCGTGCCTGCTGGAGGGGGCCTGGCGCTTGCCCGCCGTGCCGTGGGCCATGATCAAGGGCTCCGGGCTCATGAGCTCCGTTCTGCGTGACCGGCGGCCGGACCTGATCGTGGCGTATCCCTACCGCTGGCTCAACTCGCTCGCGCTGATAGGCCGCAATGAACTGATCCAGCGGCGTCACGGGTTCTACATGAAGGATTTCTCCGGGATCGCCGTCGAAGGGCCTGCGCTCAAGGGTCGGCCGGCGGCCATCCTGGTGGACAACCCCGGGTCTGATTTCGTCTTGGCGGTCTCCGCTCCCGCCGGCTGCGCCGCCCTCCGGGTCCCTGCGGTGTTCTCTGGTTGGGTCTCCATCCCGCCGGCCTGTTCCGTCAAGGGCCGGGTCAGCTTCGATCTCCCGGATCGCCGCGCTTGGATACTGGGGGTCTCAGTGGATGCCCCCCGGAACCACGTGCGCTGGCCTTGGGGTCCGGAACGGACCGTGGTCACGGCCCGCTTCAGGAGCCCGTTCGGGATGCGCTCCGTCGAGCCTGGCTGGGAGGTCTCGCCGGAGAGCCTGTCGTTCGACTTCTCCTGGGGGTCGCTGTTCTCTTACGACGGAGCGGCGGACGCGCTGCCGCTCCTGCGCCGGCCGTTCGAGATCCTCGGAGATGACAGCGGGCTGGTCTTCATCAGGACTGCCCGCCCGGCCGGGAAAGGCTGACCATGCCCGCAGGGAATCCTGCTGACGATGCGGCTCGCCCCGCGCCCGCCGGCCGCCCGCGCGCGGCCCTGTTCCTGGCGCTGGCATCGCTGTGGCTTTGCCTGGAGTACTTCATCCTCGGGCCCTTCTCCTACGTCCAGACCCTCGAGACCGGCGATTCCTACATCCCGCGGCATCTGGCCGTGGCGTCGGGGAGCTTCGTCCCCAGGACCAGCCTCTGGCTCCCCTGGCTGGCGTGCGGGACCGACCGCCTTTCCATCGACTTCTCGTTCTTCCACGCGTCCTCGCTCCTGTTCGGGCTCCTGCCCGGGTGGCTGGCCTACCAAGCCGTCATCGTCCTGCAGATATTCCTCTGCGCCTACTTCACCTACAGGCTCGCGCGGGACCGTCTTGGGATCGGCGAACTCCCCGCGGTCTTCGCCGGCATCGCCGCCGGGTTCTTCATCGATTCGCCGGTCATCTACCAATCGGGGTTCTCGCTCCTGCCGCTCATGCTCTGGTCCCTGGAGAAGATCCACGAGCGGCGCGGGGGGGCCGCCTGGGGCCTGGCCCTCGGGCTCGGCCTGCTCAACGCTTCGTGTTCGTCCATCGTGTACTCCCTGCCGTTCACCCTGGTGGCCGGCGCCGTGTGGTTCTCCGTGGTGCGCCGCAGCGCGAGCCCGCGCTTCTGGGCGCTCTTCCTCGTCTTCTGCCTGGTCTCGACCCTGCCGCATCTGCGCTCGGCCTGGGCCGCGGCGCTCAACTCGGACTTCTCCCATCGCGTGAGCTGGGCGTCCCAAGCATTGCCCGTTTCCGGATGGATGGACCTCGCGGGGAGTCTCCTGCGGCAGCACGGCCCTCTCCTTGCCCTCGCCGCGGCCGGGCTGGCCTTCGGCAGGCGGGATGACCGTGTCCTGTGGGGCCTTCTGGCCGGGCTTCTGGCGAACGTCGCGTGCGCGCTGGGCTTGGACGGGCTCAGGGCCTCCTTTGCCGGCCATCTCGGATTCCTCAAGGGGTTCCAGTTCGCCAGGCTCCACATGCTGTCCACCTTGTTCGCAGTCCTCTGCGCGGCGCGGGGGCTCGATCTGCTGAGCGCGCGGGGCAGGGTCTTCCGGGCCGCCATGCTGGTCCTGGCCTGCCTCTCCTTGCCGGGCAAGGCGACGAGGCTCGCGGAGTGGTATTTCCAGGGAGGGTACACGGCGAACTACGGCAGCCCGGTCCTCAAGGAGCTGGCGAGCCGCCGGGAGGAGCCTTTCCGCGTCGCGTCCTTCACGCACGGGCTGCACCCGGGCTACGCCAACGCCTACGGCCTGGAAACGGTCGACGGCTACGTCGGCATCTACCCGAAAGCCTATCAGCGGTATTGGTCGAAGGTGATCGAGCCGCTGACGGCCCAGGACCGGAGGTTCGACGAGTACTTCAACGCTTGGGGCAACAGGATCTACCTCTTCTTCGAGAGCGTGGACATGTTCCGCGAGGGGATCGAGTTCTCGCGATACTATCGGCTGCCTCTGTTGTCGCTGGCCAACGCCAGGTACGTCATCTCGCGGCATCCCCTGCTCGACAAGGACCTGGTCCCGGTCGCCCCGGTCCCGCCGTGGCCGTGGAACGACCGGAAAGAGCGCGTTCTCTTGAGGCTCAAGGAGAACTTCACCGGGAAGACCCATCTCTTCGTCTACGAGAACAAGACCGCGCTTCCCCGGGCCTTCCTCGTCGGCCAGGCCCGCTTCTTCCCGGAGGGCGAGGACCTGATGAAGGCCCTCTCCTCCGCGGACGGCCGGACGCTGCGGGACACCGTGTTCCTCGATGACCGCTTCTTAGGGGCGGTCGGACGCGGCCCGTTCTCCCGGGGCGCGGTTTCCTTCGTCGAATATCGGGCCGACCGCATCACGCTCCGGTTGGCCGCGGCCGGCCCGGCCCTGCTCGTCGTTTCCAACAACTACAGTCCGTTCTGGACCTGCGAGGTGGACGGGGCATCCAAGACCATCATGCCGGCCGACGGCGCCTTCTGGGCGGTCCGCGTCGAGGCTCCGGCCGGTCAGGTCGTGTTCCGCTACAGCCCGCCTTACCGGCTGTGAGGGATTTTGTAGAATCTCGACCACGGACATGAGAAAGGCCTCGAGCGTCGACCCGCGCCGCGTCCGAGAGCTCGTCCTGGAGCGGTCCTGGAAGGCCCATGTCGGGCACATCGGCTGCTCCCTGTCCGTGGCGGATATCCTGGCCGCGCTCTATTCGGGCGTCCTGCGCGTGCCCCGCCCGAAGGATCCCGACCGGGACCGCTTCATCCTGTCCAAGGGGCATGCGGCGCTCGCGCTCTACGCCGTCTTCCACCTCAAGGGGTGGATATCCAGGAAGACCCTCGATTCCTACTGCCGGGACGGGAGTCTGCTCGGGGTGCATCCCGAGCGGGCGCTGGCGGGCGTGGATTTCTCGACGGGGTCGTTGGGGCAGGGCCTGTCCTACGGGGCCGGCGCGGCCTTGGCCGCGAGGCTCCAGCGTTCCGGGAGGCGGGCCTATGTGCTGCTCAGCGACGCGGAATGCGACGAGGGGGCCGTCTGGGAGACTGCCATGTTCGCGGCGCACCACCGGCTCGCGAATCTCGTGGCCATCGTAGATCTCAACGGGCAGCAGGCCATGGGCTACACGAAGGACGTCCTCGACCTCTCCCCGCTGGCCCAGCGATGGCGGGCCTTCGGCTGGGAGGCGGTGGAGGTCGACGGGCATGATGCGCCGCGCCTGACGAGGGCGCTGGCCCGCCTTGACACCCGTTCCGGGCCGCCTCACGTCCTTATCGCCCGCACCGTGTTCGGCAAGGGCGTGCCCTACATGGAAGGCCAGATCAAGTGGCATTATTGGCCCATGTCGGAGGATGAGTACGAGGAGGCTCTGCGGGCCGTCAGGAGCGGGGGGGCATGAGGAAAGCCTTCGTTCAGGCTCTCGTCGAGCTGGCCTTGGCGGAACGGCATCCGCGCATCCTGCTGTTGACGGGGGACCTCGGCTACACGGTCCTCGAGCCCTTCGCGGAGACCTACCCGGACCGTTTCTTCAACGTCGGAGTCGCGGAGCAGAACCTGGTGGGCCTGGCGACCGGATTGGCGGAGGCCGGGTTCATCCCGTTCGTCTACTCCATCGCGACGTTCGCGTCCTTGCGTCCGTATGAGTTCATCCGGAACGGTCCCGTCCTGCACCGGCTCCCCGTCCGCGTCGTGGGCGTCGGAGAGGGCTTCGGCTACGGCTGCGCGGGTCCGACCCACCATGCCTTGGAGGACCTGGGCGTCACCAGGATCCAGCCCGGGCTGACCGTCATCGCTCCGGCGGACGCCCAGCAGGCGCGGGCCGCCATCCACGCGACGAAGGACCTTCCCGGACCGGTCTACTTCAGGCTCGGCAAGGACGAGAAGCCGCTCGTCCCAGGGCTGGAGGGGCGGTTCGAACTCGGCCGCGCGGTGTGCCTGCGGGAGGGGCAAGACCTCCTGCTGATCGCGGCGGGGTCCGTGGCCCGGGAGGTCGTGGCCGCCGCCGACATGCTCTCGGCCCGAGGGGTCCGCTCCAGCGTCCTGCTGGTCTCGACCTTGAACCCGCCCCCCGTGGAGGATCTGAAGGCGGCGCTGGCGGGGCACCGCGTCGCGCTCACGGTCGAGGCGCACTATGTCGTCGGCGGCCTGGGGTCCCTCGTCTGCGAGGTCGCGGCGGAGAACGGCCTGTCCTGCCGGGTCGTGCGGTGCGGCGTCTGGTCCGCTCCGGACGGGGCCAGCGGCAGCCAGGACTACTACTACCGCCGGCACGGGCTCTCCCGCGGAGCCATCATGGAGGCCGCGCTCCGGGAGCTGCGCAAGCCTTCCTCCGGGAGGGGGAAGCGGTTGGGCCGCCGCTGATCCATGAGGGTCCAATTGGTCCGGCCCGCCACGGCCATCAGCGTCTCGGAGCTCAGGCCCGGGGCCGGCCTGCCCATCGGGCTGGCCTACGTGGCGGCCGGCCTGCGCGCCGCCGGGCACGAGGTGCGGGTCGTCGACGCGGTCGGAGAGGCGTTGGGCCGGTTCGAGCGGATCGAGGGCGTCGCGGGCGTTCGGCGGCACGGGCTCTCGGATGAGTCGATCCTGGAGCGCATCCGGCCCGGAGCGGACTTGATCGGCGTCGCGTGCATGTTCTCGACCGAGTGGCCCCTCGCCAAGAGGCTGATCCGGGGGCTTCGCTCGCGGCACCCGGAGTCCCTGATCGTGGCCGGAGGGGAGCACGCTACCGCGTGCGCGTCCTTCGCGCTGAGGGATTGTCCGGAGCTGGACTGCTGCGTGCTCGGAGAAGGGGAGAAGACCATCGTCGCCTTGGCCGAGACGCGCGGCGCCGGGCGCGAGCCCTCGACGGTCGCGGGTATCTGCCGCCGGGACGGCGCCGCCACCCTCCGCACGCCGGCGCGGGAGCGCATCAAGGACCTCGACTCCATCCCTTGGCCGGCCTGGGACCTCTTCCCGGTCCGGGAATACATCGCCTATCGGATCACGCCGGGGGTGCATATGGGCCCCTCCCTGCCGATCATGGCCAGCCGAGGCTGTCCCTTCGAGTGCGCGTTTTGCTCCAACCCGGCCATGTGGGGGCGGCTCTGGAAGGCCAGGGACCCGGACCAGGTGCTGGCGGAGATGAAGCACGCCATGCGGGAATACGGCATCACCAATTTCGACTTCTTCGACCCGACCGCGATCCTCCGGAAGGACTGGATCCTTCGGATGGCCCGGCTGATCGTCGACCATCGCCTGGGGGTCACGTGGCAGCTGCCTTCGGGCACCCGTTCTGAGGCCTTGGACGAGGAGGTAGCCTCCTGGCTGCATCGGTCGGGCTGCCGGAACATCATCTACGCGCCGGAAAGCGGTTCGGACGCCACGCTCGAACGCATCAGGAAGCGGATCAGCAAGCCGCATCTGGTCCGGTCTATCCGGGGGGCCGTACGTTCCGGGATCAAGACCAAGGCGAACTTCGTCATCGGGTTTCCTGACGAGACGGTGGGGAACGTCCTGGAGAGCATGGGCTTCGCGATACGCCTGGCCTGGGCGGGGCTCCACGATGCCTCGTTCTTCCCGTTCTCGCCCTATCCGGGTTCCGCGCTCTTCGACCGGCTCGATGCGCAAGGCAAGCTCGCGCTGGACGACGGGTTCTTCTACGGCCTGATCTGCAACAAGCGGTCCGTCGACGAACACATCCCCGGATGGCTGGCTCCGATCCTCGCGCATGCCGGCATGCTGGCGTTCTACCTCGTCAGCTTCACGCTGCGTCCCGGCCGCGTGTTCGGCCTGGCGCGTTCCCTTTGGCGGCGGGAGCCCCAGACCCGGCTGGAGTCCGCGCTCCTGAGATGGGCGGAGAACCGGTTCGGCCGTCACGGGGCGCCGGTCGAGCAGGGAGGACGCGCATGAGCTCGCCGCCGGGACTCTCCGTGATCCTGCCGGTCCTCAATCAAGCGGTCCATATCGGCGAGGTGGTGGAGGGCTACCGGGCGGTCCTCCTGACGCTGAACGTCCCTTTCGAGATGATCCTTGTCGTGAACGGGAGCAGGGACGACTCCCTGGCCGTGTGCTCCGGTCTGGCGGCTCGGTTCCCGGACATCGTCGCCCTGGAGAGCTCGCCCCCGGGATGGGGCCTGGCCGTGCGGACCGGCCTGGCGCGGGCGAGGGGCAGGCTGGTGTGTTACACCAACTCGGCGCGCACCGATCCCGAGCGGCTGAAGAAATTCGTCGCCTACGGCCTGCGCAATCCGGGCGTCGTCATCAAGGCGAACCGGCGCAGGCACAAGGATTCGGTCTACCGCCGCCTGGGGTCCCTGTTGTTCAACGTGCAGTGCCGGGCGTTGTTCGATCTGCCCATGTGGGACGTTAACGGCACCCCCAAGGTGTTCCCCGGCGAGCTTGTGCCGCGGCTGGACCTGCGATTCGACGACGACCTGATCGACCTGGAATTCAACGTGCGCTGCAACGCCCTGGAAGCGGAGATGCTGGAGGTGCCGGTGTTCTTCACCCGCCGTCACGGGGGGAGGTCCACGACGAGCTGGCGGTCGGCCCTCAAGCTCTATTGGGGGGCCTTGCGTTTCTGGCTGCGGGAGCGCCGATCCCGATCATGAAGGCCCGTTCGTTGTGGCGGCGGCACGATGAGCAGTGGCGCGAGCCTGGCCAGGTCATCAGTCACTGGCGGGACGGCGACCGGGTCGATCCGACGCTGCTGGCATGCCGGGCCCAAGGCGCCTGGTGGGAGACGCTCGCCCGGGCAGGCGTCACCCTGCTCCTGACGAGGGAATACGAACACCTGGTGATGGCGGTGCGCTCGCGCGGCGGGAGGCCCCGCGTGTCCTTCATGCCGCTGCCCCACCCGTCCGGGCTGGTCGCGGACCGCGAGCGCGGCGTGGTGCACGTCGCCAGCACGCGCAATCCCAACGAGGTCTTCGAGCTCCGGCCCGCGCGCGGCGTCCCGCCGCGCGGGGATCCTCGGGGCGAGGCCTCGGCCGAGGAGACGGTCCTGATCCCGGGGCGTTCCCGGTTCTTTCCGGGACGCTCCTATATCCACGATTTGGCCGTCATCGGCGGGGATCTCTACGCCGCCTCCTCGGGGCAGAACGCGATCATCCGCCTTTCCGGCGGCGACGCCCCGCGTCCCGCGTGGTGGCCCCGCTGCATCGAGACTCCGCGCGGTCCGGTCTTCGAGAGGAACCATCTCCAGCTCAACTCCATCGCCGCTGGGGAGACCCTCAAGGAGAGCTTCTTCTCGGCCTCCACGGACCGGATGACGCGTCTGCGGCCGGGTCACCTCGGCTTTCCGGTCGACGGCCGCGGCGTGATATTCTCGGGAAGGACCCGCGACCCCGTCGCCCGAGGTCTGACCCGGCCGCACTCGGCGCGGCTTCATCGGGGAAGGGTCTGGGTCGACAACAGCGGCTACGGGGAGCTGGGCTTCGTCGAGGACGGCCGCTTCGTCGCCGTCGCCCGCCTGCCGGGGTGGACGCGCGGCCTGTGCTTCAAGGGAGACGTCGCCTTCGTGGGGACGTCGCGGGTGATCCCCCGGTTCGAGGCCTACGCTCCGGGCCTCGACCCGGCGCGCAGTCTCTGCGGCGTCCACGCGGTCGACCTCCGTTCCGGCAGGATACTGGGGAGCCTCCTGTGGCCGAACGGCAACCAGTTGTTCGCGGTGGACTGGATCCCGGGCGCGCTTGCCCGGGGGTTTCCCTTCGGTCCGGGATCCGGGCATGGCCCGCGGTCGCGAAGCCGGCTGTTCTACGCCTTCAGTACTTCCCCATCCGGCCGTAGGCGGATGGGGAAAAAGGTCGGCGTTGCCGTTCTTTAAGGAGACCTTCCTGTGAACGAAGACTTCCGCTTGGTGATGATCGGGGCGATGTATGAGAACGGGGGCAACACGACCCACCGCTTCCTGGACGGGCACCCCCAGTTGCGCGTCTATCCGTTCGAGTCCCAGCTGGGGACGGCGCTCGTCCAGGACCGGATGGCTTCCCTGTTCCCCGTCAAGTACCGGTGGCCCGTCTTCGCGCTGCACGCGACGGCCGAGCAGGATTTCCGGTCCATCATCGACGAGGAGTGCCGGGTCCGCGCCCGCACGCCGCATGTCAGCAAGTTCCGCCACGTGCCTTTCGATTTCTCCGACGAGGAGCGCGGGGCGGCCTATGGCCGGCTGATCCGAGACTCGGGCCGCTCCCGCGGCAAGAACGTGGAGGCGTTCTTCCGGGCCACTTTCGAGGCATGGAAGGACTTCAAGCGGACCAAGGAGCAGTCCGTCTTCGTCGGCTACAGCCCCATCGTCACCGTGGACGCGGACAAGATACTCGAGGACCTCCCGGGGGCCCACGTGCTGCACGTCGTGAGGAACCCCTGGTCCGCCTACGCGGACACCAAGAAGAGGCCCGTGCCTTTGGGCTTGGACGACTACGTGTTGGGCTGGACCTTGAACCAGTACCACGCTCTCCTGTTCCAGCGGAGGTTCCCCAAGCGGGTGCACGTCCTGCGCATCGAGGACGTACTGGCCGGCCCCCGGAGGACGCTGGGGGCGTTCTGTCGGAAGCTGGGGCTCGACGCCGCGGACGCCCTGGGGGCCCCCACCTGGAACGGGTCCACTCTCTCGGAGGTCTACCCGTGGGGCGCCATCCGCAAGGCCACCCCCGAGGCCAACCGGGCCGCCGCGCGCGAGTTGTCCGCTCGGGAGCGCGGAGAGGTCCGGGAGCGCGCTTGGCGGTATCTCGACGAGTTCGACTACCGGGATTTCCTGAGATGAAGCGGGTCGTTCTCACGGGCGGGACGGGGTTCGTCGGCGCCAACCTTGCCCGGCGCCTGCTGCGGGACGGCCATGAGGTGCATCTTTTCGTTCGGCGGGGCCACGCGGGTTGGCGGCTTGAAGGCATCCGCGGGGACGTCGTCCTGCACGAGCTCTCCCTGTCGGATGAGGCCGCGATGGTCCGAGTCCTGCGCCGCGTCAGGCCGGACTGGATCTTCCACCTGGCCGCGCACGGAGCCTACTCCTCCCAGCGGGACGTCCAGCGGATGGTCGAGACGAACGTGCTGGGGACCATGCGGCTGCTCGACGCCGCCGCGCGCGGCGGCTTCGAGGCCTTCGTCCACGCCGGGTCGTCTTCGGAGTACGGCGTCAAGGACCACGCCCCGTCCGAGGATGAGGCCCTGGAGCCCAACTGCCCCTACGGAGTCACCAAGGCCGCGGCGACCCTCTATGGCCGCCAGGTCGCGCGGCGCCTGGGGCTCAAGGTCCACACGCTGAGGCTCTACGCCGTCTACGGCCCCTACGAGGAGCCCTCAAGGTTCGTGCCTACGCTGATCACGAAGGGCCTGGCCGGGCGCCTTCCTGACCTCGTCCACCCTTGGGTCGGGCGGGATTTCATCCATGTGGAGGACGCCGTGGATGCCTTCGTGCGGGCTGCTGCTGCGCGCCTTGCGCCTGGCTCGGTGTTCAACATCGGGACAGGGGTGCAGACCACGATCCGGCGGGCGGTCCAGGTGGCTCGCAGGGCGATGGAACTGCGCGCGCGCCCCTGCTGGGGCTCGATGCCGGACCGCTGCTGGGATACGTCGGTCTGGGTCGCGGACATCGGGAACGCGCGGCGCCGACTGCGCTGGAGGCCGGCAACCTCGTTCGAGGAGGGCTTCCGGGCCACGCTGAACTGGCTTCGGGCGCGTCCCTCCCTGAGGGCGTATTACCGGCTGCACCAGGATCGCCTTCCGTAAGGTCCCGCGTCGCCGGACGCCAACGCCTTCCCCGAGGGCGTCCGGGACGCTCGGCCTACGGCCTCGACCGCGCCGAGGCGCTGAAGTGCTCGAAGAGCTTCTGGGCGGCGCGGCCGAAGCCCTTCCGCCTCCCGCCGTCCGTCATGCCGCCGAGGTGCGGCGTGATGAGGAGGTTGTCGTGGGTGCGGGCGTAGTCGAGGAGCCTGGCCTTGGAGCGCTTGACCTTGTCGGTCCACTCGCCCTCGATCTCGCCTTCCAGAACGTCCAGGCCCGCCCCCGCGATGGTCTTGGCTAAGAGGGCGTCCGCCAGGGCGTCCTGGTCGATGACGGCGCCTCGAGAGGTGTTGACCAGATAGGCGGTCGGCTTCATGGCACACAGCTGTTCTCGGCCGATCAGGCGCCGGGTCTCCTGGCTGAGGTGGACGTGCAGGGCCACGAAATCGGATTGGCGGAGCAGGTCCTTGAGGTCCTGGACCTGGATGATGCCGGGCTGGTTGACCGCGACATAGGGGTCGCAGACGAGTACGCGCATGTCGAACGCGATGCAGTAGCGGGCGAAGATGGAGCCGAGCCGGCCGAAGCCCACGATGCCCGCTGTCTTGCCGTTGAGTTCGAGGCCCAGGAACCGCGTGTAGTCCCACCCGCCTTCCAGGGCGTGGCGGAAGGCCGGCATGGTCTTGCGGGCGCAGCTGAGCATCAGGTTGAAGGCGTGCTCCGCGGTCGAGGTGATGGTCTTGAGGACATCGAGGTCCTTGGTGATGGAAAGGACTTCGATTCGGTTGCGGGCCGCGGCCGCCTTGTCGATGTGGTCCGTGCCGGTCGAGGCCGTGCAGACGACGCTCAGCCGCGACCCGGGGATGCGGCTGAGCACGACCTCGTCCACCATGAGCTGGGTCGAGACGAAGAGCGCGTCGTAGCGCCGGGCGCAGGACCTCAGCTCCGAAACGGTCATGTCGGGCCGGTAGTCCACGCGGCCGATGAGCTTGAGGGTCTCGAGCACGTCCGGGACCCCATCGAGATTGGCCGTGGCCAAGACCTCGATGCCGGACGGCAGGGGCCGGCGAGGCTCCCGTGCCTGCGCGGCGCGCCGTTCGGCCTCTGCCAACCGGCGCTGCTCCATCAGCGCGCGGGCCAGCATCAGGTCCTGGGGTTCGTCGATGTTGACGACGCGCTCCGGGGGCATGATGTGGGGCCGGCTCACCTTGCCCCGGCGGTTGCGCTGGTTGATTATGGTGTCCCGCTTCAAGGCGTAGACCGAGCCGCAGCGGATGTAGGCCGGAGGCTTCAAGTCCTGGCGCAGGGATTCCAGGATCTCCGGTGACCCAGGCCAATCCTGGATCTCATCGTCCACGATCTGCTTGATGCGCTGGGGGTGGTGGTCCCAGAGCCGGGTCACGGCCACGACCGAGTCCGCGCCCGTGGCGTGGAGTTTCTCGATGCAGGCGTCGAGGTCCTCTACGGTCTTCAAGGGGTTGGTGCACATGAACTCGACGATGTAGTCGTAGACCACGCCGGAATGCTCCTCGTACTTGAGGGTCGACCATCGGTTCGACTCGGCCGCGGTCGTGGTCTTTTGGGAGAGTTCCGGGGCGCGCAGGAAGGGGACCTTGACCCCCGCCTCTTCCGCGATCTTGGCGTAGAGGGGCGAGTCGGTCGAGACGCAGATGGCGTCCGCGTAGCGGCTCTTCTTCGCCTCCGACACGGAGTACCAAAGGACAGGCCGTCCGCAGAGGTCGGCGATGTTCTTGTCTTTGACGCGCGTCGAGCCGGACCGCGCAAGGATCATGACGAGGACGCGCTTGTCGCCGATCATGGTTGCCGCCCGCGGCGCCGGCCCTCCGGCGACGCGATCGAGGCCGGAGGCCGAGCGTCCCCGGGAAGGCCTTTCTGAGGGCCGTTCAGCTTGAAGGGGTGGGGTAGGCCCACGGCCAGCGTCTTGCCCGTGGCCACGTCCCAGACGCGCACGCTCCTGTCCCAGCCGCCTGATATGGCCTTCTTCCCATCAAGAGAAAAGGCCACGGCTTTGACCGGTTCGGAGTGCCCCTTCCACACGCCCAGGCACTCGCCCGAGGCCGCTCGCCAGAGCCGCACCGTGCGGTCCTCGCCGGCCGACAAGGCCAGGCTCCCGTCCGAAGAGAAGGCCACCCCGTGGACGACTCCCTGGTGCCCGCGCCAGGAGGCAAGCTCCCGGCCGGTTGAGGCGTCCCAGAGCTTGATGAGCCCGTCCTCGCTGCTGGAGAGCACCGCGTCGCCTTGACTCCGAAAGGCGACGCCGGTGACGGTCTTGGTATGTCCCCGGCACTCCGCCAAGACGCGTTCCGACCGGACGTCCCAGATCTTGACCGTCTTGTCCCAGCTGCCTGATACGGCACGCAAGCCGTCGCGGCTGACGGACAGGGAAGTGATCTTGTCGGCATGCCCCTTCCAGGCGCCCTCCTGGCGGCGTCGGTCCAGGTTCCAGAGAACGATGGTCTTGTCCCAGCCGGCGGAGAGCGCCTGCTTGCCGTCCGGCAGGAAGGCCACGGCCTCGACAGGCCCCGTGTGTCCCTGGATCGTATGGGCTCTTCCTCGTCGATCCGTCCCGGGCGAAGCCCGGGGCTGGAGCGTCATTAGCTCCTTGCCGGAAGCGATGTCCCACATTTTGACGGATGGGTCCCAGCTTCCGGCCATGACTCGCCGTCCGTCGGCGGAAAGCGCGATGCTGCTGACGCAGCGGCGCATCCCGGTCTCGATGAACTTCCTCGCTTTGCCCGAGGCTGCGTCCCAGAAGAAGATGTGTTCGTCCCATCCCCCGGAGACCGCGGTCTTGCCGTCGGGCAGGAACAAGACGGCGTTGACCACGTTGATGTGGCCGGTCCAGCCTTCGGTCCCCCAAGCGTCCTGGGATGCGGCCTGCGCCTGCGCGGACGGTCCAGCGGCTGCCTGGCCCAGGATTGACAGGGCTGCGAGCAGGAGAGCGGATGCCGGCGGTCGCCGCATGGAAGGGTCAGCGGTCCTCACGCGCGCGGGGCGTGGCAGTCAGCCGCTGATAAAGATGGAGATAGCGTTCGGCGGACTTCTCGATCTCAAAGAGGGAAAGGAACCGCTCTTTGCCGGCATGGCCCATGGAGCGCCGGAGCGCGGGGTCGCGGGCGAGGCGCTCCATGGCGGCGGCGAGCCGCTCGGCGTCGCCCGGGGGGACCAGCACGCCAGTGCGGCCGTCTTCCACCTCTTCGGTGATGCCGGCGAGCTTTGAGGCGATCACGGGCTTGGCCAGCGCCATGGCTTCCAGGACCGAGACCGGCATGTCTTCCGCCGAGATCGAAGGCAGGACGAGGCCGTCGCAGGCGTTGAGGACGTCCATGGCGTCCGGCCGGTAGCCCAGGAAATGGAACTGTCGTTCCAGCCCATGCCGGCGCACGGCGCGGCGCACCACGGGAAGCTCGGGTCCGTCCGCGATCAAGACGAACCGCAGGTTCTTGGACAGGTCCGGCCACGCCGAGGCCAGGCGTTTGGCCGCTTCCACCAGGATCAGGTGTCCTTTGCGAGGCTCGAAGAAGGCGATCATGGCGAAGGCGACCCGCCCGTTGGAGAGGCCGAGCTCCGCGCGGACTTCCTCGGCGGGGCGCACCGACCCGGGCGCCCGCACGCCGTTGGGGTACGCTTCGATGAGGCGTTTTGGAAAGCCTCTCCGGGCCAGAGCGTCGCGCGCGCCGAGCGAGGCGGTCACGAAGATGTCGGTGGAGGCCAGCACGAGCCGGTCGATGAGGGCCTCCGCGAACTCCCATGGCAGGCGCAGCGGCCTGGCCAGGTTGTTCACGCCGAAGACCACGCGCTTGGCGCCCGCCAGGCGGGCCGCGACGGCCGCGGCGCGGCACCCTAGCGCCCCGGGATAGCCGCCGTTGTTGACGTGGACCAGGCCGGGACGCAAGGCCCGGAAAGTGCGCCAAAGGACCAGGACTTCGAGCGGGAAAAGGCAGTAGTCCGCGAGCCTGAAGACCGCCTTGAAGGCGTAGCGGAGCGGCGCGACGGTGACGTGGTTCTCCATGGCGTCCAGGAGATCGTGCCTCTCGATGAACCGGACGCGGGCGGTGGACACCGCGGCGTTGAGCCGGTGCTTCAAGCCCGCGTGGAAGCGCCGGTTGTAGCGGTAGACGTAGGTCATGTCGAATTCCCGGCGGTGGCGATCGTCTTGCAGGATGTGGACCGTCAAGACGTCCGCGCCTCCGAACACCGGACAGTCGGCGTAGATGAGCACCCGAGGCTTAGGCGCCGCCGGTTCCCGCATGACGTCCAGGTAGAGCTGGCGGTACCGGCGGGCTGTCTGGCCGGTCTCGAAGAGCTGGAAGAAGCGCAGCCTGCCCTGCTCGCCCATGCGGTCTCGGAGGCCGTGGTCGGAGAGCAGCCGGAGGATGGCGTCCGCCAGGGCCGGGGCGTCCGAAGGCGGGACCAGGATGCCCGTCTCGCCTTCCACCACGGTCTCGGTGATGCCGGAGAGGCGGCTCGCGATGACGGGCTTGGAGAGCGCCATGGCCTCGAGGACGCAGTAGGGCATGTCCTCGGACACGCCCTTCCAGAAGATGGAAGGGAGGACCAGCCCGTCGCTGGACCGCAGGAGCTCCATGGCGTCGGCCCGGAACCCGGCGAAGACGAAGTGCTCCCCGATGCCGGCTTTGGCGACGCGGCGGCGGATGCGGTCGGTGTCCGGGCCTTCCCCGATCAAGAGGATTCGAAGACCGGCGATCCTCCCGGCATGTTCCGCTTTGAGCCTGGCGACGGCGTCGATGAGGAAACCGTGCCCCTTCCACGGGCCGAAGTAGGCGATCATGGCGAAGACGATGTCGCCCGGTTTCAGGCCCAGCTCGGCGCGGATCTCTCCCGGGTCCCTGATGGGGGCTGGGATGGGGGTGCTGTTCGGGATCTGGATGATGCGGTCGGCGGGGAAGCCTCGGGCCGCGAGCGCCTCGCCCGCGAACTTGGAGGCGGTCACGAACACGTCGCTGCAGCGGATGACCAGCCTGTCGATGAAGGGCTCCATGGCGGCCTGGGGGAGCCTGAGCGGCTTGGCAGCGCTGTTCACGTTGAAGATGACGCGGCGCGCTCCGGCGAGCCTGGCGGCCAGGGCGGCGGCCCGGCATCCCAGCGCCCCGGGATACCCGCCGTTGTTGATGTGCACGATGTCGGGGCTGGGCCGCGAGAACGACCACCACAGCCGCAGTGCCGCGTAGCCGAAGAGGAGGGGCTCGATGAGCCTGAAGAATGCCTTGAAGACCCAGCGCAGGGGCAGCAGGCGTACCTGCCGCTCCATGGCGTCGATCCATTCCAGGCGCTCGGGGAAGCGCAGCGCCGCGATGGGGACCGGTTTCGTGATCTTGCGCCGTACGCCCTCGGCATAGGGCTCATTGTGGCGGTAGACGAAATGGATGCCGAACTCCTCGGGGAGGTCCGAGTGCTCCAAGATGTTGACCACCAGGTTCTCCGCGCCGCCGAAGATGGGGCAGTCGGAGTAGATCAGGACCCGCGGCTTCATGAGTGACCCGGTTATTCTACCCTATTTAGCTGACTACCGGCTCGGGGTGCCTGGCCGTCTTTTTTCGGAACTTGCTTTTTGCAACCAAGAGTTGCAGAATGTCATTATGATAGCCAGGGTCTGCGAGCGCGTCCTCAGGGCCAAGCTCAGGACCTTCCCCGTCATCCTCGTCATCGGTCCCAGGCAGTGCGGCAAGACCACGTTGGTGCGCAAGGTTCTCCCCGGCTGGAAGTACCTCGACCTCGAGCGGACCTCCGACCTGCAGAGCCTCTCCCTGGACCCGGAAAAGTACCTGGAATCGCATCCCAGCCGGCTCATTTTTGACGAGTGCCATCGTCTGCCGAGCCTGTTCCCGCTCATGCGCGGCGCGGTCGACGCCGACCGCCGCCCAGGGCGTTTCGTCTTGACCGGGTCCATCAATCCTTTCCTGGTCAAGGAGGTCACGGAATCGCTCACCGGGCGGGTCGGCATTGTTTCCATGACCCCTCTCTTGGCGGGCGAACTGGCCGACAAGCCCGCATGGCTCTCCGAGCGGTGGTTCTGGGGGGGATTCCCGCCGGTTTTCGATGTTTCCAGGGCGGGGGACAAGGCGGACTGGCTGGACGCCTACCTCATCGCGCTTTCCGAAAGAGACCTTCCCCGGCTTCGGCCCAGGATCCCCCCGACGAGGGCCTTGAAGCTTCTCCAAATGCTCGCCCATGTCCACGGCGGCATTCTCAACGCTTCGGAGGTGGCCGGCTCGTTGGGCGTTTCCCACACCATCATGAGCCGTTACCTGGACGCCCTTGAGGGGACTTTCGTCATCCGCAGGCTGCAGCCGTTTTTCGAGAACGTCGGAAAGAGGCTCGTGAAGAGTCCGAAGCTTTATGTGCGCGATACCGGCCTGTTGCACCGGCTTTCAGGTCTCGCGGGACCGGCGGACCTGGAATCATGGCCGCGGCGCGGCGCTTCGTGGGAGGGATTTGTGATCGAGGAGCTCGCGACCCGGGCCGCCGTCGAAGTCCCGGGCGCGGCGGCCTATTTCTGGCGCACGCGGGCCGGGGGCGAGACGGACCTCATCTTGGCGGCTGGCCTGAGGAAGGCGGCCGTCGAGATCAAGTCGGCCTCTTCCTGCGACGTGCACGGTCTTCGAGGTCTGCGGGAGTGCATGAAGGACCTGGGCCTCAAGAGTGGTTATCTTGTGTACCGCGGGCGGGATCGCATGGCGCTGACCGGCGGCATCCGGTTGATGCCCTGGCGCGAGATTCTGCGGCCCGGCTTTACGAGGGGGCTTCTCCGAGGTTAGCATGATGTCCGCATGGGGGAACCATCCATGAAGGGGCCCAGGATCCTGGGCGTCATCCTGGCGAGGGGAGGCTCGAAGTCGGTGCCGCGCAAGAACATCAGGCCGCTGGCGGGGCTGCCGCTCATCGCCTACACCATCCGGGAGGCCCTGAAGTGCCGCCGCATCACGCGCCTGGTGGTGTCCACCGAGGACCCTGAGATCGCCGATGTCGCCAAGAAGTTCGGCGCCCAGGTCCCGTTCCTGCGTCCCGCGGAGCTCGCCACGGACAAGACCCCCTCGAAGGACTGCCTTCAGCACGCGGTCCGCTTCGTGGAGGCCGAGGAGGGCCGGGCCTACGACTTCATCGTCGAGCTCATGTGCACCAACCCGCTCAAGACCGTGGAGGACATCGACGCGGTCGTCGACAAGCTCGTCGCCACGGGCGCGGAGTCGGTGATCGGGATGGCGCGGCTCTACGACCAGCATCCGGCCCGGGTCAAGAGGATCGTGGACGACCGCATCGTGGACTTCTGCGTGCCCGAGCCGGACGGCGCCATGCGCCAGGACCTCCAGCCCCCGGCCTACATCCGCAACGGCTCGATCTACGCCATGCGGCGCGACGCGCTCATGGTGATGGACCGGCGCTACGGGACCAAGGACTCGCGTCCCTACGTCTTCCCCGACGACCGGACGGTCAACATCGATTCCGAGGCCGACTGGCACGCGGCCGAAGCCATGATGAAGAAGCGCGAGCCTCGCCCCCTGACCGGCGCTGATTTCTGGGACGACTTCTGGAAGAAGACCACGCTCCCGGTCCTGCCGGACCCCGCTAAGAGCTACGAGCGCTGCTACCTCGACCTCTTCGAGCGCCACTTCAGGCCGGACCCGGGCCGGACCGTGTTCGAGGCGGGCTGCGCGCCCGGCATGTGGCTCGCCCATTTCCACCGGCGCTTCGGCTACGCCCCGTACGGCTGCGACATCTCGCCGCGGGGCCTGGCCCTCACCGAGGAGAACCTCAAGTTATGCGGGGCGCCGGCCAAGATCGCGGCCTGCGACCTGTTCTCCTTCAAGGCGGACAAGCCCTTCGACGTCGTGCTCTCCATCAACTTCATCGAGCACTTCGACAATCCTTGGCCTGTCCTCGACCGCCAGGTCGAGCTCCTCGCGCCCGGAGGCACGCTCGTGCTCTCGGTCCCGAACCTGACGCGTTTGAACGCCTGGCTGACCAGGCCGGCTTTCCTGGCGGCCCACAACCAAGCCGTGATGAACAAGGCCTTCTTCGAGGATTTCGCCGCGCGCTCGGACTTGAGGGCCCTTTTCCTCGGCTACATCGGCGGGTTCGAGCCGGATCTCGTGGGCCCGGAGCGCTCGGCTTTGCTCCGTCGGGGGGTGCTGAAGACGCTCCGGATCCTGCGCGGGCTGCCGGGCGCGGGCCGGGTCAACGCGCCGTTCTTCAGCGCTTTCCTGGTCGGGGTATTCCGGAAGCCATCCTAGCGCTGCAGGTCCTTGATGATGTAGAGGGGCTTGCGCTTGGTCTCGTCGTAGATGCGCCAGACGTACTCGCCGATGATCCCCAGCATGATCATGATGAGCCCGCCCAGGAACAGGATGACCAGCATGATGGGCGTCCAGCCGAAGGGCGGCTTGCCGTGCAGGTAGGCGTGGAGCACGACCACGGTGTAGATGAAGCCGGCCAAGGCCGTCAGGAAGCCCACGAGGGACATGAACCGGATGGGGAGATAGCTGATGCTCAAGTAGGATTTCAGGAAATACCGCATCTTCTTGGCGAAGGTGTAGCCGGATTCCCCCGCGAGGCGGGGGAGGCGAGCCTGCGGGATGAACTTGACGTCGAACCCCACCCAGAGGATGTCGCCCTGGAAGAAGCGGTTCCTCTCCTGGAGGGAGCGCACCGCGTCGAGGGCCTTGCGGCTCAGGAGCGCCGTGTCGAACCCGCCCGGCGGCAGCTGAGGCAGCGACCACCTCCAGAGGGAATAGGCGGCGGCCGAGGCGAGCCGGGAGAAGACGTTGTCGCGCCGCTCTTCGCGGTAGCTGACCACGATGTCGGAGCCTTTCTCCCACTCCGCGACCATCCGGCCGATCTGGTCCACGGGGTCCTGGAGGTCGGCCGCGATGTTGACCACCGCGTCGCCGTTTGAGTGATCCCAGCCCGCGAGGATGGCGGGGACCTGCCCGAAGTTGCGCGAAAGGTCCACGAGCGCGACCCTGGCGTCCTTGACCCGGAGCTCCCGCAAGGCCACGAGCGACCCGTCCGTGGACCCGTCGTTGACGAAGACGATCTCGTGGTCCACCTTGGGCGAGAGCCCGTCGAGGTGCTCGACGAGCCTGCGGTGGAGCTCGAACAAGGTCTCGGCGTTGTTGTAGACAGGGACGACGACGGAGACGGTCCTCAAGCCCGGAAAGACTAGCTTTTCCCTCCGGATGGTTTCAAGGTCCGGGGCTGATCTTGGGCCGATATGCTAAATTGTCCCCATGCAGGCGAAGGAAGATGTCTTCCTGCGGTCGGCCCGGACCGAGACCGGGCGGTTCATCGGCACCGAGGACCTGCTCAAGGAACTCGCGGTCCGGCAGGCCGACCCGCGCTACAAGGTCGAGGCCGTTTCCTGGGACCGTTTGGAGGGGTGGAAGTTCGACCAGGCCACCGGCAACCTCGTGCACGGGAGCGGCAGGTTCTTCAGCATCGAGGGCATCCGGGTCTCCACCAACTTCGGCGCCGTGCCATGCTGGACCCAGCCCATCATCGTGCAATCGGAGATCGGCATCCTGGGGTTCCTGGCCAAGCGCTTCGAGGGCGTCCTGCACCTTCTGGTGCAGGCCAAGATGGAGCCCGGCAACCTCAACATGGTCCAACTTTCGCCGACCGTGCAAGCCACGCGAAGCAACTACACCCAGGCGCACCGGGGCTTGAAGACCAAGTACCTGGAGTACTTCCTGGACCATTCCCGGGCCCGCGTCCTCGTCGACCAGCTCCAGTCCGAGCAGGGCGCTCGGTTCCTGCGCAAGCGCAACCGCAACATGGTCGTGGAGACCTCGGAAGAGGTCCCGGTCCACGAGGGGTTCCACTGGGTGACCCTGGGCCAGATCCACGCGCTCATCCGGCAGGACAACGTCGTGAACATGGACGCGCGCTCGGTCCTCTCGACCATCCCATTGGCCGGCCCCGGGCAGCAGGCGGGGGGCGCGGTCGAGGCCGGAAGCCGAGCGTCCCCTGCCGTCCTCGGGAAGGGTGTTGCGGCAGGGGGGGCGCTGCGCACGCACGACGAGATCATCAGCTGGTTCACTGAGCTCAAGACGCGCTACGAGCTCGAGGTGGAACGTATCCCGCTCAAGGATGTCGGGGACTGGGCCAGGGACGACCGCCGCATCTTCAGGAAGGACGGGAAGTACTTCTCGGTCATCGGCGTCAGCGTCGAGGCCGGGGACCGGGAAGTGCCGCGTTGGACCCAGCCGATGGTGCAGCCCCAGCACGAGGGGGTCATCGGGTTCCTCACCAAGCGGATCGACGGCACGAGGCACTTCCTGGTCCATGCCAAGCTGGAGCCCGGCAATCTCGACGTCCTGGAGCTGGCGCCCACGGTGCAGTGCATCACCGGCTCCTACAAGGCTGCCAAGCCCGAGGACCTGCCCGCGTTCCTCCATGACATCCTGGACGCCCCGCCGGACAGGGTCCGGTACGCCGCCTTCCAATCCGAGGAAGGAGGGCGGTTCTACCGGGAGCAGAACAGGAACATGGTCGTCGAGGCAGGCGAGGACTTCCCCGCCGCGGTCCCGCCCGATTTCGCCTGGATGACGCCGGCGCAGATGAACGAGTTCATCAAGTACAATAACTACTTCAATGTCGAGGCCCGCAGCCTCATCGCAGCCGTGGGCCTCCCGGAGGAAGAGTGATTGGCTCCAGACTAAGGATCGGAGTGCTCGGGTGCGCGGATTTCGCCTGGCGCAAGGCCGTCCCTGCCCTGCTCCAGGCGCCGGAACTCGAGCTGGCGGCGGTGGCCAGCCGTTCCCTTGAGAAGGCCGAGAAGTTCGCCACGACCTTCGGCGGCGACCCGCTCGCCGGCTACGAGAGGCTCATCGAGCGCCGCGACATCGACGCGGTCTATGTGCCGCTGCCGCCCTCGCTCCACGAAGGCTGGGTCCTGAAGGCCCTGGAGGCTGGCAAGCATGTCTTCGTGGAGAAGCCTTTCTCCCTGACCGCGGCCTCGGCGCGCCGCATGGTCGAGGCCGCGCGGTCCCGGGGCAGGTTCCTGATGGAGGATTTCGCGTTCAGGCACCATGGCCAGACCGCCGGCGCGCGGGAGATGATCGGCCGCGGCGACCTGGGGGAGATCAGGGTCCTGCGCGCCTCGTTCGGCTATCCGCCTCCGGCGCCGGCCAACATCCGCTACGACCGGTCCCTGGGAGGAGGCGCGCTCCTCGACTGCGGCGTCTACTGCGCCCAGGCCGCGCTCTTGTTCCTGGGGCAGGGCCTCAAGGCGGTGGGCGTGCATCTGCGCCAGGACCAGGCCAAGGGCGTGGACGTGAGTGGCGCGGCCATGCTGGCTTCGCCTTCGGGCCAGGTCGCGCAGCTCGCCTTCGGGTTCGAGCACTTCTATCAGTGCGAGGTCGCGCTGTGGGGCTCCCAGGGCAAGCTCACCCTGGAGCGGGCTTTCACCCCGCTGCCGGACCAGGAGGCGGTGGTCTGGCTCGAACGCCAGGGCCGCAGGGAGGAGCGCCGCTTCCCGGCCGAGAACCAGTACGTCAGTATCTTCCAGCACTTCGCCAGGACCGCCGTCTCGGGCAAGGATTTCGAAGCCGAGTATGCCCGCATCCTGGAGCAGGCGGTTTGTGTGGAGGCCATTCAGAAAGGAGCTCTGCCATAAAACGGCGCCCAGCCCCCCTCAATGCTCGCCTCCCCCGCGGGGGGAGGCTTGCGACACGCAAGCAAGCGGGACCGATCCCCGTGACGATGCCTTTCAGGCCGCCCCTGAAGGAATACGTCGCCTATCTCGAGGGCATCTGGGAGTCCGGCATCATGACGCACAACGGCCCCCTGGTGCGGAGGCTCGAGAATGAGATCGCGAAGGCTCTCAAGGTCCGCCACGTCGCCTGTCTGGCCAACGGCACGCTCGCCCTCCAGCTCGCCATCCGGGGCCTGCGGCTCAAAGGCGAGGTCATCACCACTCCCTTCAGCTACGCCGCGACGCCGGCCGCCATCGCCTGGGAGGGCTGCAAGCCCGTGTTCGCGGACATCGACCCGGAGACCCTCAACATCGACCCAGGCAGGATCGAGGGGAAGATCACGGAGCGGACCTGCGCGATCGCGCCGGTCCATGTCTTCAGCTGCCCCTGCGACACGGCCCGGATCCAGGAGATCGCGGACCGCCACGGCATCAAGGTGGTCTACGACGCGGCCCACGCCTTCGCCGTGGAATGGGGGGGGCGCTCTCTGCTGGAGTACGGCGACGTCTCCGCCTTCAGCCTGCACGCGACCAAGCTCATCAACTGCGGCGAAGGCGGGGGGTGCGTCAGCCGGGAGCGTGGCCTCATCGAGCGGATCAAGCGCCTGCGCTTCTTCGGGCACGACGACGAGAAGCGGATCGTGGACGAGGGGACCAACGCCAAGATGCACGAGATCACGGCGGCGCTGGGCCTCGTGAACCTGAAGTGGCTCGACCGCGTGCTGGGGAACAGGCGGGAGAAATACGGCCTCTACCAGCGGCGGCTCGCCGGCGTCGGATGCCTGCGGTTCCAGAAGTTCCCGCCCGAATCCTACAATTACAGCTACATGCCGGTCATCTGCGAGACGAAGGAAACCATGCTCCGCGTGGAGGGGGCGCTGCGTCGCAACGACATCCTGCCGCGCCGGTATTTCCACCCGTCGCTCAACCTGACGAAGCCGTACTTCCAGCCCGGCCTGCCGGTGTCGGAGAGCATCGCGGAGCGCACCCTGTGCCTCCCGCTCTACGATGACCTGCCGGAGAGCGACATCGAGCGCATCTGTGATATTATAAGGAAGGCTTCATGAAACGGCACCGCACGACTCGGAGCCGGGCGATTGACATCGCCCGCGAGATTCGCCGCGTCATCGGCATGGAGGAGGCGGCCTTGCGCAAGCTCAAGGCGGCCGTGGACTCCTCCTACGAGAGGGCCGTGCGCTGGATGCTCGGCTGCAAGGGCAAGGTCGTGCTGACGGGGGTGGGGAAGTCGGGGCTCGTGGCGCGGAAGATCGCGGCCACCCTGTCCTCCACGGGCACGCCTGCCCTCTACCTGCCCTGCTCCGAGGCCGCCCACGGGAGCCTCGGGGTGGTGAGCCGGCTCGACATCGTGCTGGCGGTCGGCAAGTCCGGCGAGTCCGACGAGCTCAACCTGCTCCTGCCGTCCATCCGCTCCATCGGGGCGAGGGTCATCGCGGTGACCTCGGACCCGAAGTCCACCCTGGGCCGCAGCGCCGACCTGGTCCTGCTGACCCCGGACGAGGACGAAGCCTGCCCCCTCAATCTCGCGCCGACCTGCAGCACGACCGCTGCCCTGGCCGCGGGCGACGCCCTGGCGGTCGCGCTCATGAAGCTGCGCGACTTCAAATCCGAGCACTTCGCTCGGGTCCATCCGGCCGGCCGCCTGGGCAGGAGGCTGCGCCTCAAGGTGGGCGACGTCATGAGGAGCGGCGAGGACAACCCGGTCGTGCGCGCCGGCGACCCGGTCCGCCACATGCTGGTGGAGATCACGCGCTTCCGCGCCGGCGCCGTGTCGGTGGTGGACGCCAAGGGCCGGTTCCTGGGCCTGGTGACCGACTACGACCTGCGGGCCGCCATGCAGAAAGGCGCCGACGTCCTGGCATCGAGCATCCGCAGGATCATGAACCCGAGGCCCGCCACGGTCTCCTCCAGCGCGCCGGTGCAGAAGGCCGTCGACATCATGAAGAACCGCAGGAGCCCGTTCAACGTCCTGCCTGTGGTCGACCGGGGCAAGTCCGTGGGCATGATCCAGATCCACGACCTGCGCGCCCGCGGTCTCTAGGCGTTAGGCGAACAAAATGCCAGGCACCGTCCTGCTGTTCCCGCCCGATTCTGACAGGTCCTACCGGGAGTTCGAGGACGCGGGGTCGCTCCTCCCGCCCATGGGCGTGGCCTCCATCGCCGGCAACATGCGCCGGCAGGGATTGTCCGTCTCGATCGTGGACGCCCTGGCCGAAGGGCTCTCGATCGACGCGACGGTGGACCGCGTCCTCGCGGCCGACCCGGCGGTCCTGGGCATTTCGCTCATCAGCTCCTCGGTCTTCATCGCGGCCGAGATCGCCCGGAAGGTCAAGGCCCGCCGCCCCTCCGTCGTCGTGGTCGCGGGGGGGCCTCACATGTCGGCCGTGGCCGAGGAGACCATGCGCCGCATGCCGGAGTTCGACATCGGCGCCTTCGGCGAAGGCGAGGTGACGGCGGTCGAGCTCGCGCGGGCGCTCGAGGCCAACGGCGGGCGGCCCCAAGACCTCGACCAGGTGGACGGCATCGTGTTCCGCCGCGACGGCTCCCTGGTGCGCACCAAGCCCCGCGCCTACATCTCGGACCTCGACACCCTGCCGTTCCCCGCCTACGACCTCCTGCCCGACCTGGCCAAGTTCTACCGGCTGCCGGGCGACTGCCTCAAGCGCCTTCCCGCCACCTCCATGGTGGCATCGAGGGGCTGCCCGAAGGAGTGCACCTTCTGCGACCGGTCCACGTTCGGCCGCAGGTTCCGCTCGTACGGCGTGGACTATCTGGTCCGGCTCATCAAGCACTTGATGGGGAAGTACGGCATCAGGGACTTGGCTTTCTACGACGACAACCTGATGGGCAGCCCCCCAAAACTCCGGGCCTTCTGCGAGAGGCTCATCGCCGAGAAGCTCGAACTGACCTGGTCGTGCTTCGGCAGCGTGGATTTCATCAAGGAGGATGACTTCAAGCTCATGAAAGCGGCGGGCTGCTGGCAGGTCTCCTGGGGCCTGGAATCCGGCAGCCAGAGGATGCTCGACCTCTACCGCAAGCGGGTGAAGGTCGAGCGGATGGAGAGGGTGCTCAAGGCGTCCTGCGACGCGGGCGTGGACAACCGGGGTTTTTTCATCCTGGGCGGCCCCGGAGAGACCAAGGAGTCCATGGAGGAGACCCTGGCGTTCATCAAGCGGGCGCCGCTCGCCAACTTCCACGTCACCTACTTCACGGCCTACCCGGGCTCCGAGGCCTGCCGGACCGCCCGCGACCACGGGGCCTACGACGACGATTGGAGGCTGCTCAACTCCTTCCAGCCCAACTTCGTGCCCAAGACCGCGACCCGCGATGACCTCGACTTGTACTTCAAGAAGTACTACCTCGCCTTCTACTTCCGGCCCAGGATCATCCTCTATTTCCTCAAGAAGCTCGTCCGGGAGCCGGCCACGGCCAAGACCGTGTGGAAGGGCTTCAAGGCCCTAAGCCGCTTCGCGTTCAAGCGGTCTTCTTGTTGAGCTCCCGGAAGGCCCTGTAGAAGGCGTAGGTAGGCTACTCCGACATCCCGGCGCAGACCCGGTCGAGGCGCATGGACTTGACCGCGATCTCGGGCGTGTAGAGCACGAACCCCGTGTACCACCCCTGGACCGGCAGGGTCGCCTTGCCGAAGGCGACGATGCCGTTGAGGACGGTCCGGATGTTCTCGTTGATGCGCACCGAGTTGGGCTTGAGGGCCTTGACGATCCGGCCGTTCTTGACGATGTGGGAGTCCGCGACCACGGTGCTCGAGAAGTCGCCGGCCGGCAGGCCGTTGACCGCGTAGGTGTACCAGATCCTGCCGATGTAGACGCCGTCGCCGATCTTCTTGACGAGGTCGGATGTCCGGCTGGCCGGGGAGCCTTGGACCACGGTGTTGGTGGGCATGGGCGCGGGAAGGGTGTCGTAGCACCTCCTGCCCATGTCGCCGACGCGGAACCCGTTCCTGGGCACGAGGCCCTCCCGGAACCTCTCCGGCGCGAGCCCGAGGTTCTGCTTGCTCTTGGGAGAGGCCAGGAGCCTGCGGGTCTCGTAGTCCGAGGCCAGCAAGCCCGTGAGGACGCCCTTCGTCACGAGGTCGGTCCTGCCGACGGGCAGGCCTTCGTCCGTCAAGGCCGCCTTGTAGGCGAAGCCGCGGCCCGAGGCCCCCTTCGGGGACTGCGGGCCCGTGCCCGCCGAGTCGTCGTAGATGCTGAGCGCGGGGACCGCGACGCGCTTGCCCGCCTTGCCCATGAAGGCCGAGACGCCGGCGTAGAACGCGGTGGCGTCGACCGAGGGCAGGACCAGGTTCTCCATGAGGTCCTTGACCGCGAAGCGGCCGAGCACCACGGGATAGCGGCCCGAGGGCATCTCCTCCCCGCGCGCGGAGGCCAGGGCCGAGGCCGCGGCGTCGGCGCCGGCCTCGGCGCCCACCTTCGCGACGTCGTCCGTGATCTCGAAGCCCGAGCCCTTGGCGTCCAAGGACTCGATCATGACCGTGGCGATGGCGCGGCAGTTGAACGATTCGTCGGACACGGCCTCGGGCAGGGCGGTCGAGGCCAGCGCCGCCCGGTCGTGGCGCACCGAGACGTCGCCGCTTACGATGATTCCTAAGCCGGACCAGCCGTTGGTCCGGCTTAGGGCGGTCCTCGCCAGGTCCTTCGAACCCGTGAGGCGTCCGAGCACCGCGTCGATCACTCTCCATCCAGAAGCCACCAATTCCTTCTCGCTGACCGCCGGGTAGGGTCTTCCCGAAGCGGGCAGGCCCTTGTCAGCCTCCCAGTCCCGCTTGGGCAGGCATTGGAACTCCTTGTCCTCGACCGCGACCGCCGAAGCGCGGCTGACCACGGCGTCCACGCCGGCCAGGTCGAACCCCGACTCGTAGGCCACGCCGACCCGCAGGCCCTTCCCGGTCCCCACCGCCACCCGGACCGAGTAGCCGCCGAAGTCCACGCTCTTGGGCTCCTCCAGCCCGTTGCACGGGATGTGGGAGGAGTAGCAGAGCCGCGCCGCCCGGTAGGCGTTGTCCGAGGCGTAGACCTCGGCTTCCAGGACGCCCTGCGCCGCGCTTGCGCGACGCAGGGCTTGGGCGCAAAAGGCCTTCAATTGTGATTGTGTCAGCATTCAGTCCGCTCCCGTGAGGATGCCGCGTCCCCGCATGGTCGGGCCGCCGTTGGCCATGCGCTTGAGCTGCATGGGCAGCCCCTTGCCGCAGGAGGAGATCGTGATCATCCTGAAGTCGCGACCCACGCCGTCGACGCTCATGAGGTAGCTCTTGCTCGATGCCATCATGCCGCCGTTCCTGTAGAGCCGGCCGAGCCGGCCGTTGGTGATCTCGTAGACCTTCCTGGCCGTGATGCGGAAGTTCTCGCGGCTCTCCGCGATGGAGGGGGTCTTGTGCCCGACCAGGTAGTACCCGCGGTCCACCTCGGAGATCAGCCTGCCGGGGTCGTCTCCTCCTCCCGCGAACACGGTGTTGTTCATCCTGATGATGCCCACCATGGCGCCGGAGGTCACGAAGTAGGAGCCGTTGGACCTCAAGCCCAGGGCGGCCGCGGTCTGCCGGCCGCTCATGAGCTCGTTCAAGACCCCGTCCTTGACGATCCACACCCGCCTGGCCTTGGTCCCCTCGTCGTCGTATCGGTAGTGGCCCAGCCCGGGCAGGGTCGCGTCGGAGAAGGCCGAGACCTTGCCGGAGGCGATCGGCTTGCCCAATTGCGAGCGCTTCGCGTCCTGGAGGAACCAGGACCGGCCCGCGTAGCCCGTCTCCATCTTGAGCGCGCGGTCGAGCTCGGAGGGATGGCCGATGATCTCGTGGACCAGCAGGGTGTTGTAGTGCGGGTCCGTGACGATGACGGCCTCCTTGCCTCCCGAGCCGGGGCACTGCGGGCAGTCCGAGAGCTCGGCGGCCTCGCGGGCGAGGTTCTTGACGAAGGATTCGAGCGTCGGGATGGGCATGAGCGGGTCGTCGGTGACGCCCTCCTCGATCATCTCCCAGCCCCGTTGGTGGCCGATGGCGTCGCCGATGATCTGGACCCCGTCCTTGCCCCGGGCCACCGCGGCCGCCGAGGCCTGCGTGACCGCGAAGGACTGGTCGATATCCGCGCCTTCCGAGGAAAGGTAGAGCCTGCGGTTGCGGAAGGTGAGGAGGTCCAGGTAGGCGTAGACGACCTTCTTGTCCGCCGCCAGGGCGAGCTTGGTGGCCTCGGCCGCCACGGAGGCGGCTTGGGCCTCGGAGACCTGCGCCGGGTCGATCTTGTACCGGGCCGGGACCGTGTCGCGATGGACCTCCGTGGCCGCGAGCTCGGTCGAGACCAGGGCGGCTCCGAGCTCCTTGAAGCGGCCGCGGCTGGCGGCCTTGGCCTTGGCGTTGTGGCGGGCGCGCTCGGCCGCGACCGCGAGGCCCTCGGCGGCCCGCTTCTCGATGCGGGCCGTCTCGCCCGGGCCCAGGATGGCGCCCCAGTAGCCCGGGGAGCGCGCCCCCGAGGATCCGGCCAGGACGCGGATGCCGACCGAGAGGTGGCGCTTGGAGCCCGCGACCTTGGGCATGCCGTTCTCGGCGGACGCGGACCGGCCGTCCATGGCCTCGACGCGGATGTCCGCGAAGCGGACGTCGCCGCGCGTGAAGCGCCTCGCCAGGGACAGGAGGTTGGTCCTGTGCCGGGCGACGGAGTCCAACAGGTCTGTGTTTCGCATAGTCGTCATCACGTATAGATGATACTATATGGACCTTGCCGCCTTGCGGCGCGCTGAGGGCGGCGACCGCGCGATGGGCAAGAAGCTTCATAGACCTTCCCGGACCGAGGAAAGCCCCGGGACCGGCTTCTCCGGCCTGTCGATCATCGGCGCTCTGGCCTACCTGGTCCTGGCGCTCGGCCTGGCGGGGCTCCTATATGCTTCCGTCATCAAGGGCGTGGTGGGAGCGCTGGCTCTGCTGGGGCTGTGGCGGGGGCGTCGGGCTTGGGCCGAGCCCGGCGCTCGTCCGCCGTCGGCGGGTCCGGGCCCGCAGGAGCTCGGCCCTGGCTGGAGGGCCGTCTTCACCTGCCTCCTGGCCGGGGCCGCGATCGCGCTGGTCCCGTTCGTGCTCATGCCCGAGATCTTCTGGGACGCGATGGTGTACCATCTGGGCATCCCGCGCCTCTACCTGCTCGAGCACCGGATGCTGCCGACCCCCGCCAACCTCTACTCGGGCAACGTCCTGACGGTCCAGATGCTCTTCACCGCGGCGCTCGCCTTGGAAGGGCCGGTCACGGCCAAGCTGCTCAACGCCGCCGTGGGGCTTGCCCACGTCCAGTTCTTCGCGTCGTGGGCCTTGAGATGGAGGGCGCCGGGAGCCGGCCTTCTCGGGGCGGCCGTGCTGGCGGCCGGCGTCTTGATCGCGCTGCATCCCCCGCCGTGGCCCGAGGACTTCTGGGCCGTGGCGTGCGGCAGGAAGTCCGAGTCCGATTTTCTCTCGCTGGGCCGGACGACCCTCTATCCCGGCCCGCCGCAGGCCGGCGTGCGGTTCATCAACGAGACGGCTGCGCCGGAAGCCAAGGTCCTCCTGGTGGGCGATCCCAGGGGCTTGTACCTGGAGCGCCCGTTCTACGCCACCGGCCAGTTCGACGTGGAGATCCTGGAGCGGCTGTGCAACTGCAGCGGCGGTCCCGAGGAGGTGAGGGCGAGGCTCAAGGGTTGCGGGGTGGCGTACATCCTGGTCAACCACGCCGAGCTTCAGCGCCTGCATCAGGGCCTGCGCTTCACGCTGGAAGGCGCCGCGGTCTTCGAGGCCTTCTGGCGGGCCTGCACGGAGAAGGTGTTCGACGAACCGGCCTACCCGGACCATTGGGTGGCCGTGTTCCGCCTCCTTGACGCGGGGCAGAGGCCGGACCCGAAGAAGGTGGAGCCCATCTTCGGGCCGTTCCGCCGGCCATGACCTCGGCCGCGGCGGCCCGCCTGGCCCGCCTCGCCGGGCACGCTCTCCTGGCCGGGGCGCTCTTCTTCGGCGGCATCCTGCGCCTGGCCTCGGCCCGCGTCGGAGACGGCGCCGACGGGTTCTGGAACGACGAATGGGAGTACTACGGGATCGGGGCGCAGCTGGCGGAGACCGGACAGTTCCGGCCCTATCCCGGCTGGATCCCCACGGCCTTCCGCATGCCGCTCTATCCGAGCGCGATCTCGGTGGTCCGCAGGGCCGCTCCCGGCATCTCTGCCCTGCGCGTGGCCCAGGCGCTGGCGGACGAGTGCGCGGTCGCGGCCGTCTACGCGGCCGCCTCCTTGCTCGGCGGCGGGTTGGCGGGGGGCGCCGCGGCGGCCTTCTACGCCTTCTTCGACCCGGCCATCGAGCAGGTCAGGTTCCCCAGGATCGAGACCTTTTTCGGGCTCCTGACCATCCTGGCGCTCTGCGCCTGGATCGACGCGGCGCGCCGGAAGGGGGGAAACCGCGTCCTATGCGCGGCCGCCCTGCTCGGGATCGCGCTGTCGTGCCGCTCGACGCTCTTCCTCCTGCCGCCTTTCTTGGCGCTCCTGCCGGAGGCCCGCGGCTGGAAGGCGCGGCTGAAGACCTTGGCCGTCGCGGTCCTGGGCGGCTATCTCCTGCTGCTTCCTTGGACGCTGCGCAACGCGGCCCTTTTCGGCGCGTTCATCCCGTTCGAGAACGGCGCCGTCTCCCTCAACCTCTGGGGCGCCTCCGTGGGCCTGCTCGAGAACCCCAAGATCCCGGAGCTCATGCGCTCCGCGGAGCATCGGGGTTTCCTGGCCCAGGCGCAGAAGGCGTCCGATCTGGAGCGGCCCAGGGTCTTCCTGCAAGAGTCGCTGCGGAACATCCGCCGGCGCCCCCTGCCCTTCATCCTGAACGCCTTCCGCCGTCTTCCCATGCTCTGGCGGGAGCAGTGGCCGCTAATCCTGCTGGCGCTTCCCCTGCTCTTGCGCCGGCGGATGCCGAAGGGGACGGGGGTCGTCTTCCTGCTGATCGCGGGGTTCAGCCTGCACGCCGTCATGGGCGTGACGCCGCGCTATGCCCGACCGGCCGCGGGGACGGTGTGCGTGGCCGCCGGCGTCGGGCTCCTCCTGGCCTTGCGGCTGACCGGCGTCGCGCTGGGGCGCGGTCGAGGCCGGAGGCGCGTCGTTCCCTTCGGCCGAGCGCGGGCTTGGGGCTGGCCTGGAGAGGCCGCGAAAGCCGCCGCGGCGGCGGCCGCGTGCGTCTGGCTGGTATGCGCGGCCCAGCTCCTCGGCGAGGCCTGGCACCGGCGCGGCCGCGCCCATCTGCCCAGCGAATACCTGTCGTCGCCCGACCGCTACGCCTCGCTCAAGCGGGCGAACTCCCTGGCCGTGGACTTCGCTTTCCGGGGGGGCCTGCCTGAAGCCGAAATCGCGCTCTCCGAGCTGCTCCAGAGGGAGCCGGGTTTCGGGGAGGCCCTCCTCAACCGCGCCTTGCTGCGCCGCCTGACGGGAGACCGCAACGGAGCGGCGCGGGATTACCGCGAGATGCTCTCGCGCCTGGAGTTCCCCCGGGGGGCGGCCGATCCGGTGCTGATGGCGCGATTGAGCCAATTCTGAATATCAAACCGGAATTGGAGGCTTCTCACGCGAGAATGTAAGGCGGATGCGGGCCTTCTACCTCGCCTATACCGAGGAAGTCTCAATTCAGTCACGGCCCGTGACTGAATTGGACGGGACAAATCCGCCACGGGTCGTGACTGAAATTCCTTGGGGCCAAAACCAGGAGCTTCTCTTTA
>JACQWX010000075.1 GCA_016209035.1 Elusimicrobiota bacterium
GGCCAAGGCACCAGGATGGAGTCGACCCTGCCCAAGATCCTGCATCCCGTGGGCGGCCGGCCCATGATCTACTACGTCCTGAGGGTGGCCAACGCCCTCAAGCCCGCCGCCATCGGAGTCGTGGTGGGCCACGAGGCCGAGGGCGTCAAGAAGGACATCTTCCAACTCGCCAAGGACTGCGGCGTGACGCGTCCCGTGCAGTTCATCCAGCAGAAGATGCCGCTGGGCAGCGGCAACGCGGTGCTCGAATCCATCCCCTTCCTGAAGAGATTCACGGCGGTCACGGTCCTCTGCGGGGACACCCCGCTCTTGACCTTCGAGAGCCTCATGTCGCTCCAGCGCGTCCATGAGGAGAACAAGGCCCAGGCGACCCTGCTCACGGCGCGGCTCGCCAACCCCAAGGGCTACGGCCGGATCGTGCGGACTCCCACCGGCGACGTCCTGAGGATCGTCGAGGAGTCGGTCGCGTCTCCCCGGGAGGCCGTCATCAACGAGGTCAATTCCGGGGCTTACTGCTTCGAGGTCGCAGCGCTCCTCGCGGGCTTGAGGGAGATCGGCGCCAGGGGTCCCAAGAGAGAGCATTTCCTGACCGACATCCTGGAGCTGGTGCGGACCAAGGGCGGCCGGATCATCGCAGCCTTGAGCTCCAACCCCGAGGAGGCGCTGGGCATCAACAACCGGGTCCAGCTGGCCGCGGCCGAGCGCATCATCAACCGGAGGATGCTCGAGCGGCTCATGCTCTCCGGCGTGACCGTCGTGGACCCGGCGTCGACCCACGCGGACGCCGACGTCGAGGTGGGGAAGGACTCGGTGATCGAGCCCTTCACCATCCTGCGGGGCAAGACCTTGATCGGCTCCCGGTGCAAGGTAGGCCCCTTCTGCTTCCTGGAGAACGCGGTCGTCGGCAACGAGTCCGAGGTGCGCTCCTCCCAGCTGCGCGACTGCCGCATCCTGGAGAAATGCGCGATCGGTCCCTACAGCAACATCAGGCCGGAGTCCGTCGTCGGCCCGCGGGCGAGGGTGGGCAATTTCTCCGAGGTGAAGGCATCGAGGGTCGGGTTCGGCTCGAAGGTGCCGCACTTGAGCTATATCGGAGACGCCGATATCCGCGAGGACGTGAACGTCGGCGCGGGGTCCATCACCTGCAACTACGACGGCAAGCTCAAGCACAAGACCCTCATCGAGGCCCGGGCCTTCATCGGCAGCGGCACCATGATGGTCGCTCCCGTGCGGATCGGCCGCGGAGCCTCCACCGGCGCGGGCGCGGTCGTGACCAGGGACGTCCCCGACGGCGTGACCGTCGTCGGGGTGCCGGCGAGGCCGCTGGCCAAGGCGGTGAACAAGGCATGAGGACCATGACAAAGGAATCCGACATGAATCCCGAGATCGTGTGGCCGGAATCGATGGTCAGCGTGAAGGGCGGCGTCCAGCCCAAGGGGTCTAGCGTCCACCGGATGTACGGCCAGCTGAAGCTCTTCTCGGGCAACGCCAATCAGCCGCTGGCCGAGGCCATCGCGCGCTACCTCGGGACCGGGCTTTCCCCCGCCCATGTCACGTGCTTCGCGGACGGAGAGATCAGCGTCCAGATCGAGGAGAACGTGCGCGGCTGCGACTGCTACGTGATCCAGCCGACCTGCCGGCCGGTCAACGAGCACCTGATGGAGCTCCTCCTCATGATCGACGCCCTGCGTAGGGCCTCCGCCGGCCGCATCACCGCGGTCATCCCCTATTTCGGCTACGCCCGGGCGGACCGCAAGACCGCGCCCAGGATGCCGATCTCGTCGAAGCTGATGGCCAACCTGATCACCACTTCGGGGGCCAACCGCGTCGTCACCATGGACCTCCACGCCGGGCAGATCCAGGGGTTCTTCGACATCCCGGTGGACCACCTCTTCGCGGCGCCCGTCCTCCTGGAGTACGTCAGGAGGAAGAAGCTGGCCAACCCGGTCATCGTGTCGCCGGACGTGGGGGGCGTGGAGCGCGCCCGCGCCTTCGCCAAGAGGCTCTCGGCGGATCTGGCCATCATCGACAAGCGCCGGCCCCGGCCCAACGAGGCCTCGGTGTACCACCTCATCGGCGAAGTGAAGGGCCGCGTCGCGGTGGTCCTCGACGACATCGTCGACACGGGCGGCACCCTGGTGAAGGTGGCGGCCAAGATCAGGGAGTGCGGGGCGCTGAAGGTCTACGCCGCCTGCGTCCACGGGGTCCTGTCGAGCGGCGCCTGCGACCTGGTCAAGAGGTCGGCCTTAGAGGAGCTGATCCTGACCGACTCCATCCCGGTCAACCACCCGGAAGGGGGCAGGATCAAGGTCTTGTCCATCGCGCCGCTCATGGGAGAGGCGATCTCCCGCAACCATCAGGGCAAATCCATCGCCGCGCTTTTCGTATAAAAACGGTGTCAGCCAAGAGGGGACGGTGACATGATAGAGCAGATCGAGATCGACGTGCAGCTGAGGGAGGGCAAGGGGAGGGACACGCGTAAACGTCTCTCCGAGATGCGGGCTGGGGCGAAGATCCCCGGCGTGATCTACGGCGGAAAGGAGCCTCCCGTCAAGGTGGCGCTCGCCGCCAAGGACCTGGTGACGGCCCGCCGGCGCGGGGGCGTCAACGCGATCCTCTCTCTCAAGCTCGGGGGCCGGGTCGAGACCGTGATGGTGAAGGCCATCCAGCGCCACCCCGTCTCCGAGCTCCCGATCCACGCGGATTTCCAGAGGATATCGCTCACGGAGAAGATCGAGGCCAAGGTTCCCCTCGCCATCGTGGGCGAGGCGCCGGGCGTCAAGACCGAGGGCGGCATGCTGCAGCACGAGCTGCGGGTCGTCACGGTGCGGGCGCTCCCGGCGGCCATCCCTGTTAGCCTGCCGGTGGACGTTTCGAACCTCAAGCTCAACGAGCGCGTCCAGATCAAGGACATCAAGGTGCCCGAAGGGGTCGAGATGCTGGACAACCCGGAGCATGTCGTGGTCCACGTCACCATCGTGAAGGAGGAGGTCGTCGAGGCCGCTCCCGAAGCCGTCGCCGTGGTCGAGGGAGAGTCCGCCGAACCCGAGGTCATCGCCAAGGGCAAGAAGCCCGCCGAGGGCGAGGAGGGCGAGGAGGAGGCCAAAGCGGGCGCCAAGCCGGAAGTCAAACCGCTCGCCAAGGCTCCCGGAGCGCCGGCGCCGGCCGAGAAAGGCCATCCGCCGGCCAAGAAGGGCTAGCCTCCGGAGCGTTCTTGGCCTTGCGCCTGGTGGTCGGGTTGGGCAACCCTGGCCCGCGTTACGCCAAGACCAGGCACAACGCGGGCTTCAGGGTCGTGTCGGCTCTGGCCGGGGACGAGGCCTGTTGGCGGGACTTCCGGGGGTTGGGACGCTACGCTCGCTGGGCGGGCGCGCTCCTCGCCCAGCCCATGACCTACATGAACGATTCAGGGAGCTTCGTGGCTGCGCTCTGCCGCTTCCACCGGGTGCCTGCGTCCGATGTCCTCGTGTGCTTCGACGACATCTCCCTGCCGCTGGGCAGGATGCGGCTGCGGCCCTCCGGGTCGTCCGGCGGGCAGAAGGGGATGGAGTCCATCATCGCGAGCCTCGGGACCGCGGGCATCCCGCGGCTGAGGCTGGGCGTCGGTCCGCTGCCGCCGGGATGGGAGGCCACCGACTTCGTCCTCGGCCGCTTCTCGGCCGCGGAGGAGGATGTCTTCTCCGAGGCGGTCGAGCGGGGCGCCGAGGCGGTGCGGGCCGTTCTGGAGGACGGGCTCGAGGCGGCGATGAACGAATATAATTAGGAATAGCCCCGAATGAAACGCTTCAGCCCCCTCGATGCTCGCCTCCCCGTGGGGAAGGCTCGCGAATTATGAATCCCTGGACCCAGGTCATCCTCGGCGTCTTCTTCCTGCTCTGGGGTCTCGGCTACCTCTACCGGCCCGGCCTCATCCAGCGGATGAACGCCTTCCTGCGGGAGCAGGTCCTCAACGACGCGCGCATCTCGTTGGAGCGCAGGAAGTGGGGGATGTTCTTCCTGCTGCTGAGCCTCCTCTTCATCTACATGGGTTGGTCCGCGCTGCGGTAGGTGCCAGGCTTGAACCACGAATCAGCCCCCCGGTCCAAGCCTGGCACCTCCCCTCTTCTGGACCTAGCCTGCGAGTCCCTGGACTGGATCCGCAAGCGCTCTGGGCGGGTCGAAGCCGAGGTCTATCTGGCCCGCGGCGAGGAGCGGGGCATCGAGATGAGGAACGGTGCGCTCGAGAGCATCCAGAGCGCCGGCTCCGAGGGCGTGGGCCTGAGGGTGCTCGACGAGGGGCGGATGGGCTTCGCCTCCGCCGGCGGCCTGGACCTGCGGACGATCCGGGGGATCTTCGACAAGATCGCGGAGCAGATGCCCCACCTCGAGCCGGACGACAAGGCGGGGTTCCCGCCGGCCCCCGGGCCTTCGGCCCAGAGGCCGAAGGCCCGGGACGGCGAACTCGATTCCCGGCAGGGCGCCGTCCCGGACGGCCTTGGGACGGGCGTTGCCGTCCGGGACCGCAAGTTCGAGGCATCCCTATGGGACGGTTCCCTTTTCTCGGGGTCCCTGGAGCCTTGGGTTGAGAAGCTCGCCGAGGCGCAGGCCAAGGCGCTGTCGGCCGACCGGCGCGTCCGCTCGGTCCTGCGGATCGGCTACGGTGAATCCCGCGGGGAGGTGGTGATCGCCAATACCGGAGGGTTGAGAGCGGCCGAGAGGGGCTCGTCGGCCACGCTGGGCATCAACGTGCTGGCGGCCGGGGAGGACGGCGAACTCCAGGTCGGGGCCGCGTTCGAGGCCAGCCGGAAGAAGTCGGGGCTCGGCCTTGACCGCATCATCAAAGACGGCGTCTGGCGCGCGACGGCGCTGCTGGACGCGTGCAAGCTTCCCGGCAAGCGGCGGGCGGTCGTCATCGACCCCTGGGTCGCAGGCGAGCTGCTCGACCTCGTCTCCGAGCTCCTGTGCGCGGACTCGGTCCAGCGGGGCAGGTCCCTGCTGGCGGGCAAGGAAGGCTCGCGCGTCGCCTCCCAACTGGTCACCCTGGTGGACGACCCGAGGCGCAGGGGTGGCGCGGCGAGCTCGATCTACGACGACGAAGGCTGCGCGACTTCGGCGAAGACCATGGTGGACGAGGGCGTCCTCAAGGAGTTCTTCTACGACACCTACACGGCCAACATGGACGGCCGTCCCTCCAACGCCAGCGCCAGCCGCGGGTCCTACAAGGGCCTGCCCGGGCCCGCTCCCTCGAACTTCTACCTGGCTGCCGGGGAAAGCGCGCGCGACGAGATCATCTCCCAGACCAAGGACGGCCTCCTGGTCCTGGAGATCCTGGGCATGCACATGACGGACCCGGCTTCCGGCGAGATCTCGGTGGGCGCCTCGGGGATCGCCATCGAGCGGGGGCGGTTGACTCGCGCTGTCAAAGGTTGCATGATATCGGGCAACATCATCGAACTCATGAAGAGGATCGACATGGTCGGCTCGGACCTCACTTTCTACGGCAGCCTGGGATCGCCCACCTTCCGGATCTCTCACATGACGGTGGCTTAGGCACTCTTGACATGGCCCTGGACCCCGAGCTGCTGAAGATCCTCGCCTGCCCGGTGTGCAAGACGCCGGTCGAATACCATGAGGCCGAGTCGGTCCTCGCTTGCGCGAAGTGCCGCCGCCGCTACGCGGTCAAAGACGACATCCCCAACATGCTGCCCGAGGAGGCAAGTCGCGAGTCCCCCCCGCGGGGGGACGAGCATCGGGGGGGCTAGGGCAGGAGGCTCCTGACGGCCGATCTGGCGTGTTCGCCCGCGATGCCGATGACGACGTTGACCAAGGCCCATCCTACGATCGACGCGCGATGCTTGAGGCTCTTGGTCCAAAGATCCGAGAGGCATGCCGCGGCGAAGATCGCCATGAAAGGACAGTAGGGTCCCCGGTATCGGGGCTGGGCGTGGAATACCAGCAAGAGTCCTAGGACGACGGAGAACACCCCGTAGAGCAGGTAGTACTTCCTCCAGTCATGTCGTCCGAGGTATAGTCCCAACAGCCAAAACGGGAATATCAGCATGAAAGTAAGGTCATACCCGGGAAGGAAGGGATAGAGGAAGAAGCCCAATTTCAGGAATGGCGCGAGCAGGAGCCGATGAAGCGGCTGGCGTTCAAACAGGTCAGCGCAGACCTTCCGACCCTTTTCCATCATCTGGAGCTCCGTCACTCCCTTCTCTTGACGCAGCAGCTTCGAGTGGTCGATGTCGCCCTCGTAGCCCAGCCGCTGGAAGATGTACGCATTGCTGAGGAAAAGGTGGATCTCGGACAGGGTGGTTCCAAGAAGGACCTTGTGATGGATCGTCCAGTTCCGATACGCCCATGCGGATTCAAGGACGAAGAAGACGGCCAGGATGGCGGCTATCCTCTTGAGGTTCTCTCTGAGGCCCCGGAGCGCATGCATGAGGACGACGAACAGGATGAGCAGGAACGCTTCCTGTCGCGTGAAGCATGTGATGCTCAACGAGACGGCGGCCAGGATGTATCTATCCTTCATGAGAAGATAGATGCTCAGGACGAGCATGAACGCATACAGGTTCTCGCTCAAGAACGTCGCCGGAATGATGAACGCGTCGTATGAGATCGCGTAGATGAGGCAGGTCATCCAAGCGATCCTCTCGTCGAAATAGAAAGAAGCGATCTTGAAGACAAGGAACGCGGTCGCCAGGGCCAGGAAGACTTGGACGATCTGCGCTCTGATGAGGGAATGGCCCGTTAACTTGAAGACCCCGGCCAGAAAGACCGGATATCCCGGGGGCCGAAGGGAATAGGATCCTTCGAAATGCATCCCGTCTCCCCGGGCGATGTTCGACGCCATCGCGACATAGGTTTCGGCGTCGGCCACGGGCGGATTTCGGCCTTCAGCGCTCAAGAGGACGTATCCCAGCCGGGACCCGAGCAGCAAGACGATGAGGGCCGGCCATCTCCAGCGCGTCATTTCTTCGCGGCGGTGTACAAGACGTTGGCGTAGGGCCGGCCCGCATGAATGGGATGAACGCTGAAGTCGAAGACCCCATGGGCTTCGAGCATGCTCCTCAATTCGTCCGCCTGGGGATAGGAGATGTTGTCTCCGAAATAGAGGATGTTGTCCACCAACCAGCCCAGACAATGCTTCCATCGAGGCCCTGGCGCCACGTCGACGACGATCAGCCTCCCTCCCGGACGAAGCGCCGCGCAGACGTTCGTCAACACGATTCTCTGGTCAGACCGAGCGGGCAGATGATGCAGGACGTCGTTCAGGATCGCGCCCTGAGCCGGCTGCAGGGCCATTCGGAGGATGTCGTCTTGCACGAAGGATATGTTGCCAAGGCCCAACGCGTCGGCGGCTCTTCGGCCTGACCGTATCCTCCTCTCGGAAGAATCCACGGCCACGATGCGTCTGCCGGGATGCTGCAGCGCCAGATAGACGCTGAAAATCCCGTAGCCGCAGCCCAGATCGTAGATCAGCCCTTCCTTCGGGATCGCTTCGGAGACCAGGTGATGAGAGAAGACGAGCCATCGATAGCAGAAGAACAGGCTTCCTCGCCCGATGCCCCCATAGGCGCGGAAAAGCCTGAGGAAATCGTTCACAGGGGCAGGAAGCGCCACTTGAGGATGGTCCAGACGATGCGCAGGCCGTGGTGCCAGTGGATCTTCTTGCCTTCCTCGTAGCTGCGGGGATGGTAGGCGATGGGCACCTCGATGACCCGGCGGCCCAGGCGCAGCAGCTTGCAGACGAGCTCGTTGTCGTACTCGAACCCGTCGGCTTCGATGGGGAGCCCGGCCACCACCTCCCTGCGGAAGGCCTTGTAGGCTCCTTCGTAGTCGGTCGCGTCGTGGCCATAGAGGAGGTTGGTCAGGGCGATGATGGTGAGGTTGCCGATGTAGTGAGCGAAGAAGGGGGAGCGGCGCTCGCCGAAGAAGAAATGCGGCCGCTCGTAGGCGAATCGCGATCCGAGGACCGCATCCGCGCGCCCTTCCAGGATGGGCGCGATCACCGCGCGGCAGTCCCCCGGGTCGTACTCGAGGTCGGCGTCCTGGATGAGCACGATCCGGCCGGCCGCGGCGGCGAATCCCGTCTTGACGGCCGCTCCCTTGCCCCGGTTGACGGGATGGCTGAGGTGCGTGATCCCATCCAGGGACTCGAGGACGGCTCCGGTCCCGTCGCTCGAGCCGTCGTCCACGACGATGATCTCGCGCTCCAGGCCCCCGAGGTCCGCGGCCCGCACACGGGCCACCACTTCGGCGATGTGGACGGCTTCGTTGTAGCAGGGGATGACGATGGACACCCTCGACGCCGAAGGTGTCGAGGAGGTGCCAGGCTTGGCCCCAGCGTCAGCGCCGCTCTCGAAGCCTGGCACCTGTGCCCCGTCAGTTGGAGAAGAACGGATGCCCCAGCACCGGCGGCTTCTCCGGCTTCTCCTCGGTCTTCTTGAGCTCCATCTCGGTCACCAGGACGTCGGGATGGATGATGCTCGCCTGGACCTCTCCCCGAGAGAACCGGTAGGGCCCGAGCTGGTAGTAGTTGTGCGCGCGCCGGGAGGAGCTTGCGAGCGTGATGTCCCGCAGGGCCCGGAGCGTCACGCTCATGAACTGGGCGTTGCGGACCAGCTCCTCGCGGCCGTCCGAGACGCGCACCTTGTAGACCAGGAGAGGGGCCGCGAGCGTCTCGGTGTCCCCGCGCTTGGACTCGTCCGCCATGCGGCGCACGACTATGCCGTAGTCCAGGCCGAAGGCCTTGGCCTGCTTGATGAGCTCGGCTTTGAGCTCGGCGGACCCCGCCGTCTTGTGGGCCTCGATGAAGAGGCTGCCGACGTGCGCGGTCACGAATTCCCGGGACGACGCCCTGCCGTGGCCGTTGGAGGCTTTCCGGTCCTTGGTCGGGGCCCGGCTCATGAGGAGGTCCTTGAGGATGCCGTCCTTGATGAGTTCCACCTTCTGGGCGCGGATGCCCTCGTCGTCGGTCTTGTAGTGCCCGATCAGGGGGACTCCCTCGAAGAACTCGATCCCCGGGTCGTCGTAGACGCTCAGGGTGGGAGCGACCACCCGCAGGCCCAGCCTCCCGGAGAAGGCTCCGGAATAGAAGTACTCCTTCATGCGTTCCTCTTCCTCGAGCCACAGGGACCTTGGGGCGGAGAGGTTGCGCGCCAGCGTCTGGTCGAAGAACTCCCCGGCGGCCTGCCCTTCGAGCAGGACGGGGCCCGTGTAGGTCTCCTCCCAGAGGGGCGCCGCCGCGAGGTCGGCGAGGTCCTTGGCGAGGGAGAGGGCCTGCGCCTCCAGGGCCTCGTAGGCCGGGAGGGCCGCGGGGTCCTGGCGGATGATGCGGCGGCGGTCCGAGAGCTTCATGCCGTCCGGCGCCTGCGCCGAGGCCTCCATGTGGAGCTCGATGTCGTGGCTGTTCTTCTGGGTCTGCCGGCCCTGGCTGTCCAGGAAATAGACGTGCTGCTGGGTCCAGTAGATGCCGACGTCCGATTTCTGGATCGCGGGATACCGCTTGAACACGGCCGAGAGCCTCTTGACCGCGTCCTCCCAGCTCCCTCGGTCGAAGGACGGCGTGGTGAGGGGCTGGATGGCGGTCACGACCGGGTCGGCCGAGAGGTCCGGGATCTCCTCCTTGATGAGGCGGCTAGACTTGTAGGCCTTCTTCTTGGAGAGGGCCTCCTGCGCGGCCTTGTAGGTCCGGTCCGTGACGGACCACAGGTCGTAGCGCAGGGCGTCATAGTCGTTCTCGGTCACGAGCGAGTCCGTGACCGGGGCGTAGTGCCAGGAGTCCTTCGGCACGTAGTGCGTGTTGTCGAACCGGGCCGAGCCCACGCGCAGGTCCAGGCCGACCCTGCGGAAGCTGCTGTCGTCGGAGTTCTTGAGCGCTCCGAAGGACCCCTCGACCTCGATGCGCCGGGTGTCGCGGACCGTGTAGGACACGAAGTACGGGAGCCCAAGGTTCTCCATGTCGAGGCGCTCCACCGTGCGCCTCATCTCGTCCTGCATGGGCCCGAAGACCGAAGCATCGCCGGCCGCTACCATGATCTCGCCCGCCGATGCGGCCGGCGAAATGGTTGACGGTATCGCCGTCCATGCAAGGAAGGCCGCGCAAATCGGTGGAAGTCTCCTTCTCGTGGTCATGGCCGTCCTCCTTTGTCATGGTGCGGCGGCGGAAGGATGGGGGGCTTCTCGGAGAAGGTGAGCTTCTTCTCCACCTCCACCTCGGAGAGCAGCAGGCTTGGGCTTACGGCCGAAACCGGCACGCTGCCGGACTCGGCGCCGCAGGTGCCGTTGAACACGTCGTCGTCGTCCGCCGCCGCCGTGATCTTGGTGAAGGAGGCGAGCGGCGTGCCAACGATGTCCACCCCGCGGACGACCTCGTCGGGCCTGCCGTCGGGATAGACGCGGTAGACCAGGAGCGGGATGACCTTGAAGGACTGGGTCAAGCCGCGGCCGGTCATGGTGAAGCCGCCGGAGATGTCGTCGAAGACCAGGCCGAAGGGCTTCTTCTGGCGCTTGACTTCCTCGATGAGGGTTTGGCGCAGCTTGGCGTAGGGCATGGCGCGGGAGGCCTTGACGATGGTGTTGCCCATGCGCGCCACGATGCGGTGCCCGGGCTCGCGCCTGGCGTGCCCGTTGGACTGCGGGAAGTTCTTGATGGGAGAGCGGGTCATGAGGAAGCCCTTGAGGATGCCGTCCTGGACGATGGTCACCTTCTGGGAAGGCACGCCCTCGTCGTCGAACGAGTAGTGGCCCCGCAGGAAGGTCCCGTTGAAGTCCGGCAGGGTCGCGTCGTCGTAGACGCTGATGAAGCCCGCGGTCACGGATTGGCCGAGCTTCTTGGTGAAGGTCTGCCCCTCCTTCTCCAGCTTCTGCCGGTGCCCTTCCACGCGGTGGCCCATGATTTCATGGAAGTAGACCGCCGAGGCGCGGGCGCGGAAGATGGCCGGCCCGGTGTAGGGCTCCACCAAGGGCGCTTTGGTGAGGGCATCGAGCTCCTTGGCCGAGCGCTCCATGTCCCGCAGGATGACGGGGTCCTTCGCGATGCCTTCCGGAGAGGCCGCGTCGTAGCTCTGGTGCCGGGTGAGGTCCATGCCGTCCGTGGTCCGGGCCATGAGGTAGTAGCTCAGCCGGACATAGGGGTTGCCGGTCACGACCTCGGCGCCCTCGGAGTCGAGGATGTAGCGGTTGACGGACTCGGCGTGGAAGCTCACCCCGGAGTCGATGATGAAGGGATACTTCTTGAAGAACCCGGAGAGGTTCTTCAGGCGCCGCCGCCAGGAGTCGCGGTCCAGCTTGGGCGGGGGGATGGTCGCGTAGCGCCGGGAGGCGGGATAGGGCGAGAAGTCGTCCGACTTGTCCTCCTCCTCGGCGGTCACCGCCTTGTTAGTGAGCACCTTGGTGAACTGCTCCCGGGCCGCCTTGAGGATCCTGTCCGTGTGGAGCCAGGCGGCGGCGCGCAGGGAGTTCTCATCGTCCTCGTTGGGGAGGCGCACGCTGTCGAAGTCGTCGTCGCGGCGCCAGCCCTCCATCCCCTTGATCTGGTGGGTGCTGTCCAGGGCGGGGTCGCCGATGCGGGCGTCGATCGTGAGCTGGCGGTCGTGCCCGTCGTTCTCGTAGCGGATGGCCCCGAGCATGGCGCTCATGTAGACATTGTGCTCGTCCGCGGCCTCGTACGCCAGGAAATACAGGGGCGGCTTCTCCGCGTCCTTGAGCTTCCCGAAGGAGCGGGCGAGCTCCTTGCGCAGGGCCTGCAGGAGGACGTCCTTGGACGCCGCGGCAACCTCCTCCGCCGAAGGCGCCGCGGGAGCGGCGGCCGGGGCGGGCGCCGGAGCCGGGGCAGGCGTCGTCGCGGGGGAGGGCGCTGCCGCCGGAGCGGAGGCTGGTTTGGGCTTGGGAGCCGCTCCGACGGCGCTGATGAAGACCAGGATAGGCAGGATGAGAGCGGCGAGGGCGAGGGATCGGCGGTTCATGAGGCCTCCTGTGGCTCCGGAGATTCTAGCATCCTTTTGGGGCGGGTATTCGGCCGAAGATGCGTCGGGACGCATCACTTCAACAGGGAGTGAGGCTCGTGGCCGGCCTGGTCAGGGACATGGCCGCGAGGATGCGGCGGCAGAGGCGCGGCGAATCATCTTCCACCATCCGCCCAACGGGCCGCGGGCCGCTTCGCGGTCGAATACTCTATTTGCTGCGCCGGCGTCAAAGCCTTGATTTCATCGTAAATCTCGGTCTGCGCGAGGCGCTTGAACTCCAGGCAGTCGAAGCCCTTTCTAGCCTTCATCGGGCGCATCGATCCCCACCTCCAGGGGAGAAACGATGGTCAGCATTCCATAGCCGTGCGAATCGGACGCGAACTCGTCGTCGAAACATCCGCCGATCACGGACGTGTCCACATAAAGCCGCAGCGGTTTCATTCGTCGGCCCTTGACTTCATTGTATCATATGGCGCAAGGAGCGCCCATCTCCCGCGGGGAACTTTACTCTAGCGGCAGTCGAAGAACTGCCTTGGGTCGACGCCGCGCTCCCGCAGGGCCAGGAACACTTTCTGGAGGCTGATCCCCATGGTCGAGTCGTCCAGGAACCGGTCGGACTTCTGGCCGGACGCGGTCAGCGCCCCGACCAGCTCGCCTGCCGAGTTGAAGGTGCCTCCCCCGCTCATGCCGTGGTAGCTGTCCTGGTTGGAGAGGATGAGGTCGCCCGACAGGATGCCGGGCGAGTAGACGGCGCGGAAGACCATCTGGCTGGCGCCGTTGAGCGTGTGGAGCCACTTGCTGGAGCCGATGTCACCGACCTTCTCCCCGTAGGTGGCCCGCCTGCTCGATCCCGGCGCGCCGGGGCTCCCTTGCCTGGACGCCGGCCCGGGGAAGCCGATGGTCCAGAGCGGCTCGCCCACGACAGGGGGCCGTGGGTTGGCCGGAACGCAAGGAGCCGGGTCGGGGCGTTCCACCCGGAGGATGGCCCAGTCCCCGGCGGCGAGAGAGGAGATGCGGCGGATGAGGCCGTCTTGGCCGGCGATGGAGGAGACGTCCGGAGGGCTGCGCCTCGGAGACAAGAAGCCGCGGCCGGCGGCGAGCAGCGAGGCCGCCCTGTCGCCGTCGTAGAGTTCCGTGCTGGAGCCGCCGTAGAGCACGGCGTCTTCGTCATGCTCCCAGAGGGAGAGGTCGCCTGCCTGCAGCCTGCGCGCGCGCCTCAAGTCGTCCCGGACGCAGTGCGCCGCGGTCAGGACATGGCCGGCCCGGGAGACATAGACGCCGGTGCAGGAGCTCCAGCCGGAAGACAGCTCGACCACGGCGTCCAGGAGCGCGGCCGTGAAGGGGGAGGGCCTAGGGGTCTCGAGCGGAGGATAGAACCCGGGGGCCTTGGCGAAAGGCCGTACGGTCGAGGGGATCTCGCGGAGTCGCCGGTAGAACGCGGCGTCGCCGTCTTCGAAAGGAGGGGCCCATGCCGCAGCCCAGCAGTCGGCTCCCGGGATGGAGAATAGCAGGCAGGCCGCGATGATTAAGGTCAAGGAGCGTACCAGCAGGCGGGCCGCAATCCGAGCGAATGGCCCGACTTGGCCGTGCAGGCCCCCGTAGACGGGTCTTGAGAGCTCACGTCCTCGGACAAGGGCGCGTTGCAGACCGCGGCCGCCAGATAGGTGTCCAGGCGGCACTGGGGAGACGGCGGCGGCAGGAACAGCCGGTCGACTTTCGTGGGGTCCGGCGTGTCGAAGCTCGGATCCGCCACCCGGCGCAGCTTGGCCAGGAAAAGCGAGTTCTGATAGCCGGTCATGGCGATGCGCTCGCACAAGGCCGCCTCGCCGCCATCCCGGAAGGCCTGGCTGCACAGGCCGAGGACCTTGGGATGGACGGGCCGGCCGACGAGGAGCCCGGAGTTGGCTTCGCCTTTCCAGAGCACGCGCAGGCATTTGAGCGCCGCGTAGTAGTCCGCCTGGCCTTCCACCGAGGCTCCTCCATAGAGAGGCGCGCCGCCGATGTGGTGGCCCAACTCGTGGCACACGACCAGGGTGAACGCGTCCTCGGTCATGGCAGGATGCCGGGGCAGTCCCCCCGCGAAGCGCAGCACGGCCGTGAAGCCCTGGTCGTCCTCTTCGCGCCTCCCGTCGGCCTGGACCTGGTCGTTGTCCCACTCGCGGTTGACCCGCAGTCTCTGGCTCTTGGCCAAGAAGATCGGGGCGAAGACCCTCTCGGCGCGGTCCAGGATGGCGTGGAACCGCTCGGCCGAGATGCCGCCTCCGGCGGGCTTGGTCCCGCGGCGGGTTCCAGCTTCTTTCTTGACCATGCCGCGGTCGCCGGCTTCCTTGTCGCTGAATGGAAGCCGCGTCCGCTCGTCGTATTCGGCTCCCTGGAAATAGGTGAAGTCGGCGACCGCGCCGGTCAGGTCCGCCCCGCGGAGGTCGGCCTTGGCCAGGTGAGCGCCGTTGAGCCGCGCTTCCCGCATGTTCGCGCCGGCGAGATTGGCCCTGAGAAGATAGGCTCCGTTGAGGTCCGTGCCGGACAGGTCGGCCCCGCTCAAGTCGGCGTAGGCGAGGAAAGCCTCCTCGCGCAGGTCGCCGGGCTCCCGGAAGCGCGCGCCGGTCAGGTCCGCTCCCCGCAGGTTCGCGGACGCGAGATAGACGGCGAAGAGCTTGGCCTCGCGCAGGTCGGCCTTGGCCAGGACGGCCAGTGGCATGTTGGCGCGGGTCAAGGCCGCGCCGCGCAGGTCCGCCCCGGAAAGGTCGGCCCCGCTCAGGTCCGCCAGGAGCAAGTCCGCTCCGGCCAGCCGGCCGCCCCGCAGGTCGGCGCGCCGCAGGGACGCCCCCTTGAGGTTGGCTCCAGGGATGTCCGCTCCTGCCAGGGAGGCCCCGTCCAGCAGGCCGCATTCCCCCTGGCCAGTGGAGCGCACCGCGTCCGGGCTCGCAGGGTTCAAGCCGGACGCGCCCCGGCCGTTCTTGCAGGCCCAGCCGGCAAGCTCGTCCCAGCGCAGCCGGTAGGTAGTCTGCTCCAAGGCGCGGTCGAGCGCGAACCCGGCGCGGACCTCGCTCAGGCTGCCGGCCAGATCCTGGAGGAAGGCGGAGTCCGAAGTCGCGGCGACTCCGGAGGCCTGGCAGAGGACGGCTGGCAAGGCGAGGAGGGAGCCGCACAGGCTCAACCGTACCAACGATCCGGCCGCAAACGACTGTCTACGGTCCTGAAGGGGAATCGGCATGTCCATCATCATACAGGAAAAGCCCTGGCGGACGCGCGGGAATTTAGTCCCAGTCCCGGCCGGTCTTTGAGCCCATGCCGCGTTAGGACCAGGGCCGGGGATTCATTGCCCCTAAGGCCCTCAAGTAGGCCGTACCAAGCCCTGGCGGCAGGCCGATGTTGACGAGGGTGGGTTGAGCCGTGTCCTGGCCGTCGTCTGGCTCGGGGTCCTTCCCAGGCGCTTCTCCATGACCGAAAGGCCCATATTGAGATAGGACCTTTGCTTTCCTCCGTCTGGGACTAATGCCTCTCTCCGGTGACGGCAAACGGGCGCTATCATCAAGGTCGGCGGGATTCTCCGTTGGAGGTGGTTTCGATGCCTACGAATGGGTTGCGCCGCGGGGGCTGGACTGCGGGGTTGCTTTTCCTCGGGATGCCCGCCCTGGCTCAGACGACCGCGATGGAGCAGCTTGAGGCCGCGGCCCCAGCCGGGGCCGTGACGGCTCCGCAGGTCGCCGCGGTTCCGGGCCGCTCTAGCCGTTCCTATGACGTCTACGACGGACGCGAGGAGGCGGCTCGGGCCTGCAGCGCGGCGGCCTTCGATTCCGACAAGCGCGAATGCCTCGTCGTGGTCGCCCGCGCGGATTACTTCGACGGCGCGGCTGCGCGCGCCTGCGGCAGGCTTTCGTTCTCAAGCAACGTTCCGAAATGCATCGAGGCCGTCGCGGACAAAGACTACCTTCCCTCCGAGGTGGATGTCTGCGCTGGAAGCTCTTTCGACAGCAGCGTGGTCTCCTGTCTCAAGGCCGCGGGCAGGCCGCACTCCCATCGGCCGCCTTATCCGTATCCTTATCCCGACCGCCCGCGCAGGTCTGACGCCAGCTGCTACGCCTTTGACCGGGGATGGGAGGAGCACTGGGGCGGGCACGGCGGCTATCGGTGGGATCCGGGCAGGGCGTGCCAGGAGTGCCTCCAGCGTCACGGCGGCTGCAACTACCGCTGCACGATCGAGTCTTGGCGCTGCACCGCCGAGTGGGTCCCCAGCGACGCTTCCCAGCCGCGCCGGACTTACGAGGGCAGGCCGGACCGCGACCGGTGGGATGCGGAGAGAGAGGCTCTCTTGTATTGCCGAGACATCCACTGGGGCGATTCCGGCAGGGGTGACTGCCGCGTCCTGAACTGCCGCCGAGAGGATGAACTGGTGGACTCAGGCTCCTGCCGCCGCTGACGCGCCCGCGCAGGAGGTTCGGTCACTCCAGTTTCAGCACTTCGTCCGGGTCGTAGTCCGGCTTCTTGAAGAAGGCCAGCATGAGGCGGTTCACCTCGATCCCCTCGTACTGGTCGTGCCAGCGGAGGAGGGATTCATTGCTCCTGAGTGTTCTACAGCCGCGAGTCCGAGGGCCGGGCCGAAGGCAGCTTCTTCAGGTCGCCGAGACGGGACACGTCTTTCGATCGGCTCCTGCGACTGCAGCGATCCGGCTTCAACAGGGTGGTCGCCCTGATGGTCGCCGCGACGGCGTTCGTCGCGGGTTTCTGGCCTGTCGTGGGGGCCATCCTGGCCGCGTTCGGCTCGGGAGGATTTCTTTTGGGCGGGAGTGGGGCTTTTCCTTCCCCTGGTCATGGCGAAGTGGTTCTACGAATTCTTCAAGTACTAGGCCGCTGACGGCGGCGAACTTCCAGGGATGGGTCTCGTCCGCTACTTGAGATCTGCCTCGATTGTCTCGAAAGCCGCGCTGACGGCTTGAAACGGCGCGCTTCCCCGCCCGGGATTGCGGTCGGGGTGGAACCGCATCGCCAGCTTGCGATAGGCGCTCTTGATCTGCCCGAGGCTCATGTCCGGCGTGGTGCGCAGCGCGTAGTGCGCCCAGGCGAGCCGCGCCTCCTTGTCGCGCTCCAGCGCGCTGCCGCGCTCCGACGCCTTGAGCCAGTCCTTGAAGTCCAGCGGGGCCGCTTGCTCGTCGGCTATGTCCCAATCGACCGTCTTCCCCTTCGGCCGCCCGCCCAGCGCGTCCATCATGTCCTGGAAGAACCCGTAGGCCTCGTCGCTGTCGAAGCCGTGGGACCAGGGGCTCTCCCGGCGGGGTCCGGCGCCGCCGGCGCCCGGCGCGGCGCCCGCCCGACGGTAGCTCTCGACCGGCCGGCTCCCGATCGACCGGACCCTTCGATCCGTCTGCAGCCGGAACACCGCCGCCACGAAATCGTCCAGGTTCTGGTTCCCTTGCGTTCGGAACGCCGGCCCGGCGCCCCATGCGGCGTCCACGTCCTGGAAGCCGTTCGATTCCAGCGCCACGTCAAGCTCCCCGTCGGGGCCCATCGTGAACGTGCCGGCGGCGAACACCCGCCGGCCGTGGGCGAGGCGGATGTTCTGGGGCTTGAGGTTGACGCCGGAAGGGCCGTGCGGCGTGACCTTGAGCTGACCGTCCTCCGTGACGACGAACGCGTACTCGAACCGGTCCCGGCGGTCCTCGAAGCGGCGCAGCACGTAGCGGGGGCTGAGGCGCGCCAAGACGTCGAGGACGTTGGCCAGCTCCTCCCGCCGTTCTTCGGGAGTCATGAGGTCTTGGATCGACCCGAAACGGTCCTCGATGTAGGAGCGGACCGCCAGAGGGCTCAGGTTGCTCATCATCGAGAGCGGGTCCGGGCCCTCGCGTCCCTCGGTCCCGGGGAGCCGGTCCATGTGGGTGTAGCCGAAGGTCTGGATGCGCAGCGCCTGGGCCAGCTTCCTCGTCTTGATCTCGTTGGGGCTCAACGAGTCCTCGAACGCCATCGCGACCTCCAGCCTCTCCTCGTCGCCGGCCGCGCGGGCCGTCTCCAATTCGCCCGGCTTGAGGAGCGAGACATGGCGGACGCGCACGCCGTCGCCGCTCCCCTCCTCCATCCATTCCACGAGGATGTACAGGCCGTACGGGGCGTTCCGACGGTGGATGTCGAGCACGCGGGCATCGACCGGAGCGCTCCTCCCTTCTGGGACGAACCGGAAATGCCGCTCGATCCCTTCGTTCGACAAGCGCAGGAGGGGCGCCTCCTTGACGAACTCCCCTTCCTCCTGGACGCGCTCCCAGTACCGCCGGGCCGCGGCCATCGTCCGCGAGTCGTCCGACAGCGTCTTGACGATGTGTTCGACGGACGCGGGCGACAGGGGCTGGGAAGGAGTCGAGACGACATCCTGCAGGTATTTCCGGAGGATCGCCGCCCTGCCCGCGGCCTGCCGGCTCGCGCCGCGGTAGGGGACCATCGCTCCGCTCTTGGCCGGGGCTTGGACCCGCGTCCGTCCGGGATGCAGCGGGTTTCCCTTCGGGTAGAGGGTGACCGTGACGTGGTCTCCGCGTTCATCGTTCGAGTACGAATGATGCTGTATGTACCGCTCGCCGATCAAGGGGAGGGACGGGAATTGGCGAAACCGGTCCTGCAGCTCGATGCGTTCCTTGAGCTGGACCGGCTCGGGCCCTGCCACGATCATGGCCTTCGACTGCGGCGACCGCGGTCGCGAGCGCGGCTTGGCGAGCTTCCCGCCCTTGGGGCCCTTGCGGACCGGCGATGGCCCGCCGCCATCCACTGGGCCGGCGTCCGCCGGCGCGGCCTGCGCGAGGAAACCTCCATCGAAGGGGCGGCCGGCCTGCGTCGCGGAGGCTTCGCCCGAGATAGGCTCCTCCTCGGGAGCGCCGGCCGCCTCCCCGGCCAGCACGATCGGCTTCCGGCCCTCCTTCTCCACCCCCGGGGCCGGGAGGGACCAAGGCGCCTCGAGGCCGGGAACCGCGTCTGGAAGGGAGACCGGGGCCGTGATGCCGGGCGCAGCGACCGCCACGCCGGGCAGCCCGGATCGGAGCAGGAGGATGGAGCCCTCCCACGAGACGGGGGCCGCGGTCGCCGAGGGCGCGCCGACGGCCACGGCGCCCGCTCGTCCGCCGATGAAGGCGTTCCCGGCCGGGACGGCGCGCGCCACTGCGGCTGCGTGGGCGGCAAGCCCGGGTGCCAGGAGCGCGAGGCCGCAAGAGATGAAGGAAGCGGCGAATTTCTGCATCGCAGACATCATATCAAAGCCCTCCGTCAGTAGCACCGTCGCGCCCAGTCCGCCAACGCCTGGAGCGCCTTGCCGTCCATGGGCCCCAGGGTGGGTTTCCAGCAGTCCTTCTCCGGGGAGAACGCATGCCCGAGCCCGGGGAAAGTCAAGATTGTGTGATCCGGGTGTCCCGAGGCGCGAATGGCCTCGTCAAGGAGCCTGGCCTCGCTGAGCGGGGTCTGGCTGTCCCGCTCCCCCTGCATGATGAGGATCGGCCCGCGGAAGGACGGCAGGGTCGCGGAGTTGGGCTCCATGCGCAGATGGCTGAGGTACCACGGCGTGTCCGCCCAGTCGTCATTCTCAAGCGTCCGCTCGAACTCGGCCCTCAACTCGGCCATGCTCACCCGGGAGTCGCCGTCCGCGTCGATCCAGGGGAACCTGTCGAACAGGTCGAAGAAGACGCCCTTCGTGAATGGATCCGCCCGTTGAGGCACGAGTTCCTCCATCCCGAGAAGCCCGTCGCGGTCCTGGTCCAGCGCGTCCCGCGCCCATTCGAGGCGCTTCTCCACGACCGAGTCATGCCGGACCGCGTCGAGCCGCCGCGCCATGGCCCCCATGAGCACGAGCCCGTCCACCCTCTCCCGCGCCGCCGCCAGGGGCGCCAGAGCCGTGCCCTCGCTGTGCCCCACCAAGAGGACCTTTCGGCCGGCTTCCCCGGGCAGGGTCCGCAGGAACCGGACCGCGGCCGCGGCGTCGGCCACCAGGTCCTCAACCTCGAGGCCGCCGAAGACCTCGGCGTCCACGACCGAAGCCTGCTCGCGCTCATCCCATCCCAGGACCCCGCGCTTGTGGTACCTCAGGACCACGAAGCCCGCCTCTGTCAGGGCGTCCGCAAGCTGTTTGTAGAGCCGGCCGGGCTTGCCGTCGGCCGTCATGGAGTCCGGCACGCTGCCGTCCATGTCGTAGTCGCCGGAGCCGTGGATGATCACGATGCTCGCCCGCCCCCCGTCTCGGGGCACGGTCAGCCTTCCCTGCAGGGTCCACCCGTCGTGGCTCGGGATGGACACCGGGACCTCCGAGGCCGTCCGCGGGGCCTCGGCCCGGACCCGAGAGGGTCTCGACATCGACGATAGGATCGCCGCCGCGTCCAGCGCGGCCGTCTCGAATCCGGAACGGCTTTCCAGCCAGCGGGATTCCGGGACGCGAAGCTCCTCTCCCCTGGCCGTTCGCGGCCATGCGAACGACCAGGCGATCAACGCGGCGAGGCAGGCGGAGGTCGGCTGGGCCATGGGCTAGGGGAAGACGGACTCCTCCGCGACGCTCTCCATCAGCGTCATCATCCCCCGGCCGGGCTTGACCACGCTGGGAAGCGGCCTGCCCGGGCCTCCGATCGCCGACAGCCTCGACGCCGGGACGGACATCCTGGTGACGTCCTCGCCCCTGCAGCCGTTCTCGGGACAGCGGTGGGCGGTCCAGCACGAGTCCTCGTCGCGCCATTCGTAATCCGTGTCGCCGTTCACGAGGATCCCCTCGACCCGGCCCGTGACCGCGTGGAATACCGGGCTTCCCGAGCCGCCGTGGTAGCCGTCGAGGTTGGTGACGAAATAATCCTTGGCCGAAGCGTCCCGGACCCGCCCCCCGGCCGCGATCTTCGCGGGCAGGCCGGATGGATGGCCGATGGTCAGGACCGGAGTCCCTTCCGCGATGGACCCGGCCGCGTTGACCTCCAGGGGGAGGCGGCCCACGACGAGCCGGTCCAACCGCACCAGGGCCCAGTCTGATCCGCGAAAGACCGCCTCGCGCCCGAGCAGTTCCGCGCAGCCGTAGACGTCGCCCGCGGCCACCCGGTCCGGCATGACCCCCGCCTTCCTGATGGCGAAGCCGAAGACGAACCTCAGGGACCGGCAGTGCTCATCGGAGACCACGCAGTGGCCGGCCGTGGCCACTACGTCGGGGGCGACGAGGAATCCGGAGCAGACCGCGCCCGCTGGCTGGCCGTAGAAGCGCTCGCCCTTGCACAAGTCCCTCCAAGGAGAGATGGAGGGCAGGCTCTTGAAGGGAGCGGTCTTGAGCCGGGCTTGGCCGGCGTCGGGGTCGGGCGCGACGTCGGCGTCCTGGAACAGGGCCACGGTGGAATCCGCCAGCCGCAGCCACAAAGGCCGCGCGGTTTGATGAAGGTCGATCCGGTCGTCCCTGCCGTAGTGGGCGGCCGATACGCCGCGGCCCGCGGACCAGGCCGGGACCGGGAGCAGCACGCCTACGCCAAAGAACGCTGCGACCAGGCGGAACAAGGCCATCCGGGAAACATGGTACCAGGAATCCGGCCGGCGCGCATGGGCCGTTCGGCCGGGTCCACTCGCGCCAAAGGGCCCTCCGGCGCGGCGGTCCTACCGCGGAAGGTATGATATCATACCGACGGAGATGGCCGGAACGCAAGCCTGGATCCTGGGCGGGATATTCGTCTACATCGCGGTCGTTCTGGGCGTCGGCTGGTGGGCGAGCCGGCGGATCAAGACCGACCGGGACTTCATCGTCGCGGGCGGCCGGCTGGGATGGATGCTCTCCATCGGCACGATCTTCGCCACTTGGTTCGGCGCCGAGACGTGCATGGGGTCGTCCCAGACGGCATTCGGCAAGGGCTTCCTGGGGGTGATCGCCGACCCGTTCGGGGCGGGTCTCTGCCTGATCCTGTCCGGGCTCTTCTTCGCCCGCTACTTCCGGGAGCGCAAATACGAGACCATCGTCGACTTCTTCCAGGACCGGTACGGGCGGAGCGCCGCCTGGGTCCTGTCTCTCCTCTACATTCCCGTCTACCTCGACACCGCCCTATGCCGTCTCTTGGAGGCGAGACGTCGAAGAAAACGCCCGTCGCGGGCCTACCGACGGGACAGGGGGAAATGGTAGCATGAGGAAAGCGTCGAGGAGCCGCCATGAAGAAGGCCGAATACCCGATCGACAAGAAGGAGTGGTCGCCCAGCCTGATCCCGGGGCCGATAACGCTCATCTCCACCTGCGACCAGGCGAAAGAGCCCAACGTGGCTCCAAAGAGCTGGCTTCAGATGGCGGCCTTCGAGCCTCCGACCCTGATGTTCTCCGGCAGCAAGGAGAACACCACGGAGAAGAACATCCTGGCGGCCGGCTGCTTCGCCGTGAATCTCGTGGATTCCTCCATGGCCGTCAAAGTCTATGGATGCATCAAGTGGTCCGGCCGGGAGCGCATCAGGAAGATGGGGATTACCCTCTCCCCGGCCAGGAAGATCGGCGCTCCTTTGGTGGACCAGTGCCGGGCTCATCTAGAGTGCGTCTTGCGCGGCACCAAGGAAGTCGGCGGCGGTTTCGTCGTGTTCGGCGAGATCGTTGCGGCCTTCGTTCGGGAAGACATCCTGGCCGCTCCGCCTGAGGACAGATATCGGCTGCTGGACCAGGTCGTCTTCCTCGAGAACGGCCTTTACGCGCGCGTGCGCGACGCCTGCCCGGCGCAGGCGGCCAAGGATGAGCTCCCCGGCCGGTGGACCCGATACGTCATCACGCTCATCCGCACGGACAAGCCCATGACCGAGGCCCTGGTGCGGCGGCACGTGGCGCACCTCAAGGACCTGGACAGGCGGGGACGCCTCGTCTTGTGCGGCCCTTTCCAGGACCACGAGGGCGGGATGGTGATCGTCCGGGCGGACTCGCTGGACGAGGCCAGGGCCATGGCCGAGGCCGATCCTTTCGTCCGGGAAGGGGCCGAGACGTACGGGTTGAGGGCGTGGGAGCTCTCCTGCGAGGAGAACGACCACATGGGGATGGGGTAGATGAGACCCGGCGCGGCGGTCACTCCAGCCTCAAGACTTCCTCCGGGTCGTAGTCCGGCTTCTTGGAGAAGGTCAGCATGAGGCGGTTCACCTTGATCCCCTCGTACTGGTCGTGCCAGCGGCCGAGGAACTCCTCGGTCGGGACATAGGCGTAGTTCCCCAGGGTCGACGGGTCCATGAAGTAGATGTTGCGCTCGTCGTAACCGATGGCGACCGCGTAGTGGCCGTCGTCCCAATCCTCGGCGTAGCCGACGGGGGCCTCCGCCCAGGCCTGGAACGCGACGATGGCCGGCTTGCCCGCGTCCAGGGCGGTCTTGAGGTCCTGAAGGCTTGCGTCCAGGAAAGCCTCGGCCTCGATGCCGCGGCGCAGCGCCATCTCCAGCATCCTCCAGAACCGCGTCCCCTCCTCCGGGTCGGACTCGAGCTCGCGGCCGAGGTCGTCCTCCCGGATGTCCTCCCCGTAGTAGCGCAGGATGGACTGCATGGCCGCGGCCCCGCAGGTGTAGGGGGTGGACTGTCTTACGAGAGGAAGCCGGAGGCTTCCTCTCGGCAGCCGGACTTGACGGGTCCCCCCGGCGCAGGCTGCCAGGCATAGGGCGATGAGGGCCGGGACGGCGATCCGTCTCATGGCGGTCATGAGTCTACAAAATCAGGCCAGGATGAGTCCCATGGCGTGGAGCTTTACGCCGGGACCGACGTCGGTCCCGGCGAGTTCTTGAAACCCGAGCTTTCGATAGAAAGCGAGGGATCCTTCTCCGCATACCAGGTGGACGCCTGGGACACGGTGTTGCCGTAGTCCCATCATGTATATCTCCATCAGCCGTTTCCCGATCCCTTTCCCGTGATGCGCCGGGTCCACGTTGACGTGGAGGTGCGCGGGGTAGAGGGTCAGGATGCCGGCGAGGAACTTCAGGGCCAGGCGCCGGCCGAGGTCCTTCCTTATAAAGAGGAACCGCTTGACGAACGCGGCGGCGTCCGGGCTGGAGGGGAACGCGCCGGACACGGCGCGAAAGAAGAGCGGCCATCGGACCAGGAAGTGCCGCCGCAGGACGAACGACGCGGTCGCCGGGCACCCGGACAGGTAGCCGACCACCTCTTGCTCACGCCACGCGACCCAGGTCCAGTCAGGGACGAGCCTCTCGTATGGGGCGACCCAGTACTCCGCGAAGAACGGCCGGCGCTCCTCCGGGATCCCTTGGCCGGATTCCGCGGTCCCGCAGCAGATCTCGCGGATGGCCTTCCAGTCCTCAGGGCCCCTGGGCCTGCCGAAGCGGTAGCCGTCGAGCGGGGAGTCGGGTGGCATGCTGGGATGCTTATCCTATCAAAATTTCCCATAATGGTCGGGACATGGGCAGGAAGAAGAGGAGGGAGATCGCCCCCGTCGGCCCGGCGGTCCAGCCGGTCCGGCAAGGCGAGGCCGTGCTCGGGCCTCTCGCGGCCGTGGTGATCGGGCTGTTCCTCCTCGCGTGGCTGTGCCTCCTCATCCGTCGGTTCCCCCTGCCCGTGGTGCCGATGGTCTGGAAGGCGCTGGCGAAAAGCCTCGCGCAATCGCTGGCGCACTGGCAGCCTGCCGGCTTCCTCGGCCCGAGGCTGGCGTGGCTCGCCGGCATCTGGTTCGTCGCCGCCGGCCTGGGCGGCCCGGTCGTGCGGGCTCTCGGGCTGAAGGCCGGCAAGGCCGAGCTCTTCCTGCTCTCCAGCGGCCTGGGGTTCGGGGCGCTGTCGCTGTGCCTGCTTGGCCTGGGCTCCGCGGGGCTCTTCAGCCCTCGGGCCTTGACCGTCTTCGCGGCGGCCGCGTTCGCCGCGTCCGTCTTCATGTGGATGAGATGGTTCCCGCTCCCCGAAGCGCTTCCGCCGGAGGCCGGGCCCTTGCCGCGGATCTGGCTGGTCGCTGCCCTGGCAACCTTGGGCCTGGTCGCGGTCTTGAACCTCTTCTGCGCGGCGTGCCCCGAGATCTACTACGATTCCTTGACCTACCATCTGGCCCTGCCGAGGCAGTACCTCCTGACGGGCCGCATCGCGGCCACGCCGCACAACATCTACTCCGGTTCGCCGCTCGGGGGGCAGATGCTCTACGGGCTGGCCCTGGCGGTCAGCGACGAGAAGCTGGCGTCGCTCCTGCACGCCTCGTTCGGCGCGGCCGCCGCGGGAGGCATCTTCCTGATCGGCCGCAGGTGGCTGTCGTCTTCGCAGGGCCTGTTGGCGGCCATGCTCTACTACACGCTCCCCATGGGGATGTACTCGTCCTGGTCCTGCGGCGTGGACCACATCGGGGCGTTCTACTGCGCCGTCGGGTTGGCCGCCATGCTGGGCGGACTCGAGACGCGGGGGACCGGATGGGCTGCGTGTTCCGGCCTCCTCTTGGGGTTCGCCGCGGGGACGAAGTACAACATCCTGATCGTGCCGGTCCTGGCGGCCGCGGTCCAGGGCGTGATGGACCGGCGCGCCGGTCTGGGGTCGAAGCGCGTCATCGTGCTGGCGGGGGCTTGCGTCGCGGTATATCTGCCTTGGATGCTCAAGAACACGGCGTTCTTCGGCAATCCGCTCTATCCTTTCCTCACGGGCCTTCTGCCCGGCCGCGAACTGATCGCCGACCCCGCGGGATTCTTCAGCGCTTCGAGAGCCATGGAGCCGGCCGCCATCTTCTCGAGCCTCTCGGGCCTCAAGGCCTGGGCGTCCCAGCAGCGGATCGTGTTCCTGGGAGACTGGCCCACGGGCGATTGGCCGGGGCCGCTCCTGCCGCTGTTCGCGCCGTGGGCCCTCTTCGTCCCCTGGAGGCGCGCGGAGCGCCGGGCGCTGCTGGCATGCGCCGTCTTCGGCTACATCTCCTGGGCGGTGACGAGCGGCCTGGCGCGGTTCCTCATGCCTTTCTACCCCGCGTTGAGCCTGGCCCTGGCCGCTTCCGTGGGCCATGCCCGCTGGCCCGCGGTCAACCGCGTGTTGGGATACGTCGCGATCCTGTACGGCTGTCTGTTCCAGGTCCAGGTCGCGGTCAAGCAGAGCTGGAACATGCAGTTCTGGATGTACCTCTCCGGCCGGGTCTCGAAGGAGGATTTCCTGCTCAAGCCCCATGAGACCTACGCTTTGCCGTACTACCCGGCCGCCCGGTTCATCAACAAGGAGCTGCCCGCGGCCGCCCGGGTGCTGGTCCTGGGCGAATCGCGGAGCTACTACATCGAGAGGGAGACGATCGCGGCCACCATCTTCGACCACAATCCCTTCTGGGAGGCGGTGCGGCGGTCCAAGAGCCCGGAGGAGATCCGGGACAGGGTGGCGGCCCTGGGCGTGACCCACCTCATGGTGAACGCCTATCAGTTCCTCTACCGGAGCACCTCGGCGGGGGTCCTGCCGCGCGACCTCGCCAGCACCCCCATGTTCAGGGCATTCTGGCAGAAATACCTCAAGCTTCTGTTCGAGGACCGGCACGGTCCCGATCCCCAGCCGGGGTGGCTGACGGTTTACGAGCTGCTCGACGCTCCGCGGAAGGACCCCGCCGTCCAGCTCAACCCGGCGTATTTCGCCGTCCGGGCCCTGCGCCAGATCTCGGACGACCAGACCCGGGCCGCCGCCGGCAAACCGAAAGCGCCTCCGAAGTAGCTACTTCTTCGGGTCGGGCCTGCGGATGCGCACGTTCCCCGTCCCCGACATCACGGACACGCGCCACTCGGCCCCAGGGGTGTCGCCCAGCTCGTTCGAGGACGAGCCGGTCCCGGTCCGGACGCTCGACGCGAGTCTCGTCCCTTTGGGGAAGACCAGGTCCACGTTGCCGCTGCCGGACTTGACCTCGGCGGTCCCGGTCTGGGGAGGCCGAGCCCACTCGAGACGGATGTCGCCGCTGCCGGTCATGACCGAGGCCGAGCCCAGGAGCCGGGTCAGTTCCACCTTGCCGCTGCCGGATTGGGCCTTGGCGTTCGAGGCCGAAGCCTCGGCCTTGATGTCGCCGCTGCCGGACCTCAAGGTCAGGTCCCCCGCCGCTTGCTTGACGATGATGTCGCCGGAGCCGGCGTCGGCTTCCACGGCGGCCCTCCTGGAGACGATCTCGATGTCGCCGGAGCCGGCGTAGACGCGCACCGGCAGGTCTCCCGCGGCCTCGACGGCGAAGCCGGCGGCGCAGGTCTTCATGAACTTGTGCTTGGCCTCGACCACCAGGTCAGCGCCGCGGACCTCGGTCACGATGACGCAGCTGTCCAGGCTTCCCACGACCGTGACCCTGGCCTTGTCTCCCTTGCCCCCGCGCACGATGATGCTCCCCGAGTCGGCGCTCACCCGGATGAGCTTGACCTCCTTGAGGGGGAACTCCTTGGGCGCCGAGATCGCCGGCGCCGGAGCCGCCGGGCCGGCCGCCGAGACCGCCGCGACGCACCACGACGCCAAAACCGCCGCCATACCGTTCCTATGGTTCATCGTACCTCCTGTCCGCCATCTTATCATTTCGCGCGGCCGCGTGGGCTCCGGCCTTGACACCGGGGCCGCCGGCGAGGCATCATACCCGTGCCCATGTTCTTCGAGGGTCCTGAGAAGAAGGTCGAGATCGCCCTGGCGCCGGGATGCCCTTCCCTGCGGGCGAGGGGACGCCCCTATTGGGAGAAGGTGGTCGGGAAGGCCCGCGCCAAGATCCTTTCCCGGATGTCGAACGAGCGCATGGACGCGTACCTCCTCTCCGAGTCGAGCCTGTTCGTGACCGACGGGTGGCTCACCATGATCACCTGCGGCCGGACCGACCTGGTGACCGCGATCCTCCGGATGTGCGACGGCCTGGGCGTCGAGAACCTCCAGTACCTCATCTACGAGCGCAAGAACGCCCTGTTCCAGGAATACCAGCCGACCAACTTCTTCGACGATGTCAAGAGGCTCTCCAAGCGCATGGACGGCAGGGCCTTGCGCTTCGGGGACGGGGACGACCATCATGTCTTCCTCTTCCACCTGGAGCGGCCCTACCGGCCCGAGCCGGACGACCTGACGCTCGAGATCCTCATGCACGGCATCGACGACCAGGCCGGCCGGACCTTCGTGGCCGGTCCCCTGCACCGCAAGAGGTACATCAAGGAGGAGTCCGGCGTGTGGTCGCTCCTCCCGGGCTTCCAAGTCGACGATCACCTCTTCGAGCCCATGGGCTATTCCTTGAACGCCATCCGGGACTCGAGGTACTACACCATCCACGTGACGCCGCAGAAGATCGGCTCCTACGTGAGCTTCGAGACCAACCAGGTGGGACAGGATGTGAACAAGCTGGTGGCGCGCGTGCTCGGCATCTTCAAGCCGCGCTCCTGCGACGTCGTCTTGTTCCAGCCGCAGGGCTGCCGCCGGGACGTCCGGGTGCCCTACCCGGCCAAGCGGGCGGTGCGCCAGTGCCTCTCGATCGGCTACCGGGTGAGCTTCGACCATCACTTCCGGCAGGTCCGAGGCGCCTCCAAGGCCTTCCCCATCGTCCTATGACCATGAAGTGGGTCGACGAGGTCTATAAGGGCGTGCTGCGCACCGGGTTCAGGGTGCGGCGGAGGCTCTTCAAGGGCCGCAGCGCCTTCCAGACGGTCGAGGTGGTGGAGACGGCTGGTCACGGGAGGCTCCTCCTGATCGACGGCATGACCATGGTGTCGGACCGCGACGAGTTCGTCTACCACGAGATGATCGCGCACGCGCCCCTGTGCGTGCACCCCCGGCCCCGCAGGGTGCTGGTCGTCGGAGGAGGCGACGGCGGCACGGTCCGCGAGGTCCTCAGGCACGCCTGCGTGGAGTCCTGCGCGCTCGTGGAGATCGACTCCCTGGTCGTCGGGGCCGCCAAGGCCTTCCTGCCCGGGACCGGCCGCGCCCTGGGCGACCGGCGCTGCCGCGTCCTCATCCAGGACGGCGTGAAGTTCGTGCGGGAGACCGCGGAGCGCTTCGACGTCGTGATCGTGGACTCGACCGAGCCTTTCGGCCCGGCGGCCGAGCTTTTCGGCCCGGCTTTCTACCGCGACACGAGCCGCATCCTGACCCGGGGAGGGATCGCGGTGAGCCAGGCCGGCTCGCCCTTCTACGAGCCGGGCACGATCAAGAACCTCCTGGCCATCCTGCGGCCGGTCTTCCGCGTGTCGCTGCCCTTCCTTTTTACCAACATGACCTACCCAGGAGGCTTGTGGGCCTTCACCTTCGCGTCCAAGGGACCGCATCCCGTGAGGGATTTGAACCGGCGCAGGGCCGCGGGCTTGAAGGGGCTGAGGTGGTATTCTCCCGCCATGCACGCGGCGGCCTTCACCTTGCCTCCTTTCCTTCAAGACGCCCTGGGAAGGAACCCTCGATTCGCGAGACGAATCGAGGGTTTCAAATGAGACGCGTCCTCATCCGCAGGCCCGGCGGACACCGGGTCCTGGGCCTGGTCTCGGAGCCCGACCTTGTCCCGGCAGCCGGGCAGGCGGCTGTCCGGGTCCGGGCGGCCGGGGTCAACTTCGCGGACTGCATCGCGCGCATGGGGCACTACGAGGCCGCCAAGTCGCTCTACCCGATCACGCCGGGCTTCGAGTTCGCCGGCACGGTGGAATCCTGCGGCTCCGGCGTGACCGAGCCCAAGCCCGGGCAGGAGGTGTTCGGCATCACCCGGTTCGGCGGCTACGCCAGCCAGAGGCTTCGACGCGATTTTCGACTCCGGCGGGCCTGAGACCCTCAAGGAAGGCTACCGGCAGTTGGCGCCCGGAGGCAGGCTCGTGGCCTACGGCTTCTCCGAGATGTTCCCGAGGGGCAGGGACCCGAATTGGGCGGGGCTCGCGCTCCAATACCTGCGCCTTCCCAGGTTCAACCCGCTCCACTTGACCGGGACGAACCGCGGGGTCATCGGCTTTAACGTGGTCCACCTCTTCAACCAGCGGGACCTCGCGCGCCGCGCCATGTCGGACATGCTCGGATGGGTGGGTGAGGGCCGCCTGCGCAAGGTCCCCGTGAAGGAGTATCCCATGGAGCGGGTCGCCGACGCCCACCGGGCGCTCGAGTCCGGGAGCACGGTGGGCAAGCTGGTCCTGACGCGGTAGGTTCTCCCGCGACCCCGCAAAACCCACCGCCACGAGGGGAATGCACCTATCGCTTGCATTATTGCCTTGCAAAAATGCAGCTAACAGGCTATAATTCAAGTAGTGTACCCCAGGATGCTCGCCTCCGTTCTTCGGCAACACCTCAAGGGGCATTATGGGTTGCTGCTTCTTGGGCCGCGCCAGGTCGGGAAGACTACGCTCATCCGGGAGTCGCTGGCGCCGTCGGACTCGTGGACGCTGGACTTGTCGGACTTTGCCGAATTCCAGCGATTCCTCAAGGACCACGACCTCTTCAACCGTCAGGCACAGGCGCGGCTGGGAGAAGCGAGCCCGGACAAACCCGTCAGGGTCTTCATCGACGAAGTGCAGCGGCTGCCTCGCCTGCTGGACGGATGCCAATGGCTCTACGATAGGCATCCGGACCGGTTCCGCTTCGTCTTGACCGGCTCTTCCGCCAGGAAGCTTCGCAGGGCCGGGGCGAACCTCCTGCCCGGCCGGATCGTGGTCAAGCATCTCCATCCGCTGGTGTGGGAGGAGATGGGCATCGGCTCGCCCGATCCGGTCGTGAGCCCTTTTGCGGACACGCGCCGCCCCGGGTCTTCGCCGGCGCCCGAGTGCTCGGAGTTCCTGCTCCGGGGGACGATGCCCGGCATCCTTGCGGCGCCCGACGAGTCCCGGGACGACCTCCTTCAAAGCTATGCCTTGACCTATTTGAAGGAGGAAATCCAGGCCGAGGCATTGGTGCGCTCCCTGGACGGATTCTCCAGGTTCCTGGAGTTGGCCGCCGTCGAATCCGGCAACGCCACCAACTACCAGAATCTTGCCCAAGAGGCGGGCGTGCGCCTCAACACGGTCAAGAATTACTACTCGATACTGGTGGACACCTTGGTAGCGATTCCACTGGAGCCGTATCTCAGGAACGCCCGCAAGCGTCTTATCGCGGCCCCCAGACTCTACTTCTTCGATACGGGCGTCCGGAACGCGGCTGCCGGCCTTCCCCTTGATCCATCCATGCTCAAGGTGGAGGGGGGCAGGCTCTTCGAGCACTTCGTCATCCTCGAGCTGTTCCGGCGCTTCAGCTATCTCCGTCCGGAGTGGCGCTTGTACTATTGGAGGACCGCCGCTGGAGCCGAGGTGGACTTGGTCGTCGACACTAAGAAGGGCCTTGTCCCCGTCGAGATAAAATACGCCGCTTCCACGAGGAACCTTCACCTGCGCGGCCTCTCGGCCTTCATGGACGACTACGGCTGCTCCAAAGGCTATGTCGTGGGGAATTTCAAGGCTGCGGAGAAGCTGGACAGGCGCGTCACCGCCCTGCCTTGGTGGGCTTTATGAGCGAACCCGAACCCGTTGAGTCCGTGAAAGGGAGCGACGTCCGCTCCAGGATGGCCTCTAGGAAGGGGAGCCTCGCCGTTGATGCCCTTCCCGCCGACTGACCAGCCGGCCTCTTCCCGCCTCGCCATCGTCCTGGCCGGGCTCTTCCTGCTGGCCGCCGGCCTCTACCTCATGCAGGCCGCCGGGCTCCTGCCGCTCGACTATGACGAGTACGAGCACGCGCACTCGGCCTGGGCCGTCTCGCAGGGACTCGTGCCCTATGAGGACTTCCACCAAGTCCATCCCCCGTTCTTCTGGTTCGCGTTCTCCCCGGTCATGCGCCTCATCCCGCAGGATTTCGAATCACTTCTCACCCTCAGGAGGCTCGAAGCCGTCGTGTCCCTGGCCGTGCTCGGGCTGCTGCTCGCGGCCGTCGGATCCGAACTGGGCGGGCTCGGGGGAACGGCGGCGGCCGCGGCGGCCCTCGCCGTCATGTTCCTCCAGCCCTCCACGGTCCAGGCCATGGCGGAATTCAGGATCGGCCGATTCTCGCTCGCCCTGACGCTCATGGGCGTCATCGTCCTGGGGCGCGGCCGCGACGGCCCGGCCCCCTGGAAGCGGTGGCTCGCCTCCGGGTTCATGTTCTCCGTCGCGGCCGCCTTCGACTCGAAGCGCATCCTCCTGCCCGCGGCGGCCGTGCTGGTCCACCTGGCCGTCTCCCGCCGGCTGGGACCGCGGGCCTGCGGGAAGCTTCTTGCCGCCGTCGGATGCGGCGCCGCGGCGGGCATCGGTCTCATGGCCTGCTGGGCCTTGCTCCAGGGGGTCGACCTGGGAAGGATGACGGAACAGGTCTTCATCTACAACGGCATGGTCATGCGGGAGTTCTCCCAGCAGGTGAGCCTGGCGGGAGAGATCCTCGAGCATGCCCGGCGTCAATACCTGATCGTGGGCGTCTTCCTCCTCTGCGGCATGGCCGCCCTGGGGCAGACGGTCTTCGTGGCCTATCCTTTCAAGCAGTACGTCGCGCCGGTCTATCTGGCGTGGGCCGGCCCCATGGCGCTGTTCCTCCATAGGGCGGCGCACATCCTCGTCACCGAGCTCGAGCCCGAGCGCTACCGCAAGCTCTACTCCGGGAGGTTCGACCTGTACCTGCGCCGGCCCGAGGCCTCCGGTCCCGTGCCCCAGCCCCCCGCCCCGCGGAAGGGGCGGGGCGTTGACAGGAGCGGAGGCGCCCCGCGCCCGGGCAGAGTCTCGCCTTAGCGCTTCTCAGCGATGAGATGGTCGTAGAGCCGCCGGTACCCCGCGTGCCCCCCCAGGCCCGGATGAGCCTTCACTCCCTGGAGCTGGGGGCACAGCGCGAAGCGGAACCCCCTCGCTGCAGTAGGGACAGCGGAAGTCGCACGCGTAGGTAGGGCTTGGAGCAGGTAGTTGCGCAGGCTCAGAAGCACGGCTGGTCAGGCTCCCCCACGAGCCTAAACGACCTCAGGAAAATGATGATGCCGCAGATCAGCATCAGCTCGGTGATCTCTTCCCAGAACTCGGCCCAGATGAGGTTGTCGAAGTAGGCATGCAGGGTGAAGAACCTCAGGAGCGGGAAGACCAGGAACCCCACCGCCATGCAGAACGGGAATTTGGCGACGCGCACCGCGGGCCTGCCGCCGCGCAGCAGGATGCCGAACGAGACGAGGAAGAGGGCGCTGCCCACGATGGGATAGACCCTGTACTCGAAGACCTGGAGGAAGGTCGTGTGGTACTGGCACACACAGGCCCCGAAGATGAGGAGCTCCTTCTTGAAGGGCCTCAAAGGGCCCATGAGGGGCATGAGGTTCGCCACGGCCAGGGCCAGGGCCAGGAACAGGAAGACCCTCTCCAGGCCGCAGGCCGCGTCCGTCTTCTTCGCGCAGCTCGGGCAGGCGCGCAGGAGGGCGCAGGGCTTGTCCGGGTCCAGGAAGAAGAGCATCTTGGCGTCGATCAGGGTCGACAGGCCCAGCATGATGAGCCCGGTACCCAACGCCATGCCGAGCCCGTGCAGCATCTCCACGGCCGGCGCCATCATGCCGAAGACGAGGTAGTTGACCGCGCAGAAGACCTCGCCCAGCAGGAACAGGTCCACGCCCCAGGCCAACGCGCGCGCCTCGGCCCCGCCCCTCGCGTGCAGGCGCCACGCCGCGAACAGCATCAAGAGCATGTACAGCGGCTTGATGAAGAAGCCGTTCGTCACCGCCACGACCTGGAGGAAGACCGATGGCTCGACGGGCATGAGGGCCTACCAGGGGAAGATGATATCATATGGGTCGCAAGGACCCTGACCCCGTGTTCCAGCTCGAGAGGAACTTCATCCGCCACGCCGTCGAGTGGAAGCTGGGGGCCTACAAGCCCTACCGGCCCCTGTGCGCCTACGTCTACCTCACCTTCCGCTGCAACCTACGCTGCGTGTACTGCAACGACGGCAGCGGCAAGAAATACCCCGAGTGCCCCAACGAAGGCGAGCTCGACGGCGACGCCTGGCTGCGCGTCCTCAAGGTCCTCCGGAAGGAGACCGACGTCCTCATCTTCACCGGGGGCGAGCCCACCCTCCGGCCCGACTTGGCCCCCATCCTCGAGGGCTGCCGCTCTCTGGGCTACCGGAAGATCTGCCTGCTCACCAACGCCGTCACCCTCGACCGCCATCCCGAGGTCTTCGAGAACTGCGGCATCCTGATGATCAGCCTCGACACCCTCGACGAGGCCAAGTCCGACCGCATGATGGGCGCCAAGGCCGGGACCCTGCGCCGCATCCTCGCCAACGTCGACCTGGCAGCCGAGGCCCGAAAGAGGCACGGGTTCAAGCTTTACTTCAACATCGTCATCACCCCGGAGAACGTGGCTGACGTCCACGGAGTCCTCGACTACTGCCTGGAGAAGCGCATCGGGTTCACCCCCCTGCCCGAGGTCGTGGCCTTCTATCCCCAGAAGGGGCTGGAAGGCAGCGCCGAGTACGAATCCCTCATCGACCGCATCATCGGGCTCAAGAGGGCCGGGTTCGACGTCCTGGGCACCATGGGCTACCTCAAGGGCATCAAGCGCTTCGACGACTACCATTGCCTGCCCACCCTGCTGGCCCGGGTCTGGCCCAACGGGGACCTCTGCTACCCCTGCCAGAAACTCCACAAGGTGGGCGGCAACATCCTGGAGCTCGGCGACTACGCCAAAGCCGTCGACGAAGGCCGCAGGCGCCACGGCCCGCTCCAGCGCTGCGGCAAGCGCTGCCCAGTGGGCTGCTACATGGACTTCTCCATGTGCGTCCAGCGGCCCGGGCTCCTGCTCGCCGAAGCCTGGTACCACCTCAAGATGCCCCTGTTCCGGTCCGACCGGTTCATCCGCCGCGGTCCATGAGGGTCCTCGCCCTGCCGTACAGCCATTTCCTCTCGCACCTCAGCCGTCCGCTCATGGTCAGCCGGGAGCTGCGCCGCAGAGGCCACGAAGTCGTGTTCGCGGGAGAGAGCCCCAAGATGCGGTTCGTAAGGGACGAGGGCTTTCACGCCATCCCCATCCACGAGCCCTGCCCGGAGGAGTTCCTGCGCAACCTCGAACGCGAGAAGGTCCGGTTCGTCTCAGAAGACCAGATCGACCGCATGATCCATGCCGACCTGGCCGCATTCCAAGAGGTCAAGCCCGACCTCGTCTTAAGCGATTGCCGGGCCTCTGCCCCCATCTCCACCCGCGTCGCGGGCTTGAAGCACGCGGCCATCACCCACGTCTACTGCACGCCTCACCGGGCCGTGCCCAGCGTGCCCCTGTTCGGCTGGCTGCCCCGCAAGCTCATGCCCCGTCACGCTCGTCTCTGGGAGATTCTCGACTCGCTCAACGTCGGGCTCGAGACCTTCGCGTTCAACGTCGGCATGGGCTACTACTCAAGGCTCGCCAAACGGCACGGCCTCACGGAGCGCCTCAAAGCCATGGACTGCTTCGTGGGCAAGGACCTGACCCTCTTGGCCGACATCCCCGAGTTCTTCCCCACCCGAGGCCTCCCAGACCGCTTCCGCTATGTCGGCCCCTTGACCTGGAAGACCAGCATGCCCGCGCCTGCCTGGTGGCAGTCCATGCTCCGCTCCGTCCATAGACCCCTGGTCTACCTCACGCTGGGGACCTCCGGGACCCCGGAATTCCTGGCCAAGACCGCGATAGCGTTCGCGTCTTCCCCCATGACCGTGGTGATGTCCTCAGGCGGCCAAGATGCCGGCATCAAGAACCAGGAAGGCAAGCTCTACGCAGAGCCTTTCCTGGACGCGGACCTCGCCATGGAAGCCTGTGATATCGTTGTCAGCCACGGCGGCCACGGCACCACCTACCAGGCCATCGAACACGGCAAGCCCGTCATCGGCATCCCCATGACTCCCGGCCTGCGCTTCAGCATGGCCAGGACCCAGGACCTCGGCCTCGGCCGGAGCCTGGCCTGGAAGACCTTCTCCCGGAATCCCGCATCGCTCGTCAAAGCCGTCCAGCAGGTCGCGGGGACAGTATCCTATTCACGCCGCGCCAAGGAGTTCCAGACCATCCTCAAGAAGACCAACGGCCCCAGCCTTGCCGCCGACGCGCTCGAAGGAGGGCTTCTCAGATGAGCGCCATGGGGCCGGGGGTACGGGTCATCTTCAGGCTCATCCGCGCCGCGCGCAATCTCTTCGCAGGAGGCTGCGCTCCCGACCAAGCTCGCCCCAACCCTGGGATTTCCCATGCTGATCGACCCCGAGGACATCGTGGCCCGCAAGCTCGGGCTCCAGCACCCTCCCGGCACCTGCCCCTTGAACAACATCTTTCTTCTAGACCGCTCCGGCCGAGTGGTCCTGCGCCACCACCTCTCCGCCATCAAAGACGACGCCTTCCGCCAAGCGTGGAGAACCCTGGTCCGCTGAATTTAGCCGCACGCCACCGGCGCAGTCATGCCTGGCCGGCGAGCTTCCTTTCGACCAGGAGGCCTAGGGTGCCGACGCTGATGGAGCGAAAGACCGTGGCTGCGGTGACCTTGTCGGGGTCGGGGACGTCTTCGAGGGCGGGCAGCCAGTCTTTGAGCTTCTCAACGGCTTCCCTGGGGAGGAAGGGGGAAGCGGCGCCGGCAAGGGGCTTGGCGAAGTTGAGCTCGTCGGGGCGGATGTCCACCTGGAACTTGCCTTTGATGGCGAAGAGGAGGTCCATGATGTCGAGGGAGTCGGCGCCGAGGTCGGGGATGAGCCGGCTCTCAGGGGTCACTTTGTCGAGGGGCGCGGCCAGGCGGTCGGCCACCAGGGCTCTCATCGTGGAAGCGATCTCCTCTTTCGTCATGGCGCTCCTCCTTCCAGCATCATTCGATCCAGCGGGTCACCTGTTCCGCGGACTTCCTTGAGATGGGCGGGGGCTCCTCCGCGGGGAAGCCCACGGGGATGACGGCCGCCACGTCCCACGACCCGGGCACTTCGAGGATGGCTCGGACCTTGTCCAGGGCGATCAGGGGCCCGGTCATGGCCGATGCGCCCAGGCCCAGGGAGTGCGCCATGAGCAAGAGGTTCTGGATGGCCAAGGACACGCTCACCAAGCCGGAGCCGGCTTCCAGGGCAACGATGCGCCGGCGGTCGGCTTGGGGCAGGCTTGGGCCGGTCATGTTGGAGAGGAGCTCAAGCCCGCGGTACAGGGGCACGATGACGACGGGCGCGGATTCAAAGCGCGTGAAGTAGTCGCCGTAATCGCGGAAGGCGTCCCGCCAGCCGGCTTCGACGTGCTTGGAGACGCGCTCCACGGCCTCGCGCACGGCATCGGCCATCCTGGAGACGGCGGGCCGGCTGGTCACGACCAGGAAGCGCCAGGGCTGCTTGTTGCTCGCGGAGGGGGCGGTGACCGCGGCTTCGATGAGTTTCTCGATGAGGCCGCGGCCGGGGAGGTCGGGCTTGAAGCGCCGGACGCTCCGGCGCGACTTCATCAAGTCGAGTGCTGCGACCGCCACCTGGGCGCCCCTTGGGCCGGTCGATTTCGAGGCGAGACGAGGAGCGACGAGCGCGCATGCTGAACGCATGCAAGCGAGGAGCGAGGAAGTCGCAGACCGAAAGCGACCGGCCGCGCTCTTAGGGGAATTGGTCGATAACACCATCGTTCCTCAATAGCGCGGAGGCCCCTCTTCGGCCGGCTGCCGCGTTGCTCGTCAGTCGTCCCGGCGCTTGGCGCCGGGACTCCTTCCTCTCGCCGTGCAGCCGGCTCAAATCCGGGCCTCCCAAGGGGCGCCCAGGTGGCGGTCGCAGCACTAGGATCATCCGGCCAGGAAGCCTCCGTCGATTGCGTGGACGGAGCCGGTGATGAACCCGGATTTGTCGCTCAGCAGGAAGGCCACGAGCTCGGCGACTTCCTCGGGCTTGCCGATGCGCTTGAGCGGCACCTTGGAGAGGATCTCGTCGCCTGCGAGGCTTTTGACCTCGGCGATCATGCGGGTCTCGATGGGGCCGGGAGCCACGCACACGACGCGGATGCCTTTGCGGCCGTACTCGACGGCCAGGGCGCGGGTCAGGGAATCGAGCGCTCCCTTGGTCGCCGCGTAGACGCTCTGGCCGCGGGACGGCCTCTGGGCCACCACGGAGCCGATGTTGACGATGACCCCGCCTTGCTGTTGGAGCATGACCCGCACGACTTCGCGAGAGCAGATGATGGCCCCCAGGAGATTGACGTCGATCTGCCGCCGGATGGCGTCCATCTCCTGGCTGGGCAGAAGGCCGGAGACGCTTACTCCCGCGTTGTTGACCCAGCCGTCGATGCCGCCTTCTTCCTCGCAGAACCGGTCCACGGCCGCGGCGACGGCTTTTTGGTCGCTCACGTCGAACGGCAGGAGGCGGATATTCTTGGGGTAGCGCTCCTGCAGGGCCTTGGCTTGCATCTGCGAAGTGAGGTAGTTGGCGCCGACCACGGCCCCTTCGCGGCAGCAGGCTTCGGCGATGGCGCGTCCGATGCCTTGGCCGGCTCCGGTGACGACGATGCGCTTACCCTTGAGCATCGTATGATTTAAGCAAGATTGAGGCGTTCTGGCCACCGAATCCGAAAGAGTTCGACAGGATGTACCGCGTCTTTCTCTGCACGGCCTTTTGCGGGACGTAGTCCAGGTCGCAGGCAGGGTCAGGGTTATCGAGGTTGATGGTGGGATGGACCCAGCCTGATTCGAGGCACGCGATGGCGGCGACAGCCTCGACCGCTCCAGCCGCTGAGATGAGGTGCCCGATCATGGATTTGGTGGCGCAGACCGCGACTTCCTTGGCTCTGCCGCCCAGGAGGCGCTTGATGGCGGCGGTCTCCATGGGGTCGTTCTTGGGCGTGGAGGTGCCGTGGGCGTTGACGCAGTCCACCTGGTCCGGGGAGACTCGGGCGTCCTCAAGGGCTCGCTGCATGGCCTGAAGCGCGCCGCGGCCCTCAGGATGGGGCTCGCTGATGCCGAAAGCGTCGAAGGAGTTGCCGTAGCCCACGATCTCGGCGCGGATGGCCGCTCCGCGCTTGCGGGCTTCCTCCAGAGACTCAAGCAGAAGCATGCCGCTGCCCTCGCCCAGGACGAAGCCGTCGCGGTCCCGGTCGAACGGCCGGGAAGCGGCCTGGGGGGCCTCGTTGGAGGTGGAGGTGGCGCTGATCTTGCAGAACCCCCCCACGCCGAGAGGGTTGATCATGGAATCCGTGCCTCCTGCCAGGGCCCAATCCCAGGCGCCGCTCGCGACCATGCGGAAGGCCGTGCCGATGGCGTCGGTCCCGGCGGCGCAGGCCGAGACATGGGTCAAGGGCGGCCGGCGCAAGCCGAAGCGCTTGCACAGGAGGTGCACAGCCAGGTCGGACGGGGTCTGGATGAAGGTCAGCCTTTCCCGGGAGGAGGCGGGAAGGCCGGCGCCGGGACGCCGGAAAGCGACCATGTCCTCCAGGGAGAAGAGCTCGAGCCCGATCCCCAGGCTCAAGCCCCCCTCGCCCTTGGGCGCCGGCCCGCTGGCCGCCTGCCTGGCGGCTTCGAGGGCGAAGGCGATCTTGCGGTCCCTCGGCATCGGGCCTTCCCACTTGACCTCGGCCGCGATGCGGGTGGGAAGGTGGGAAGCGTCGAACAAGGTGATGGGCCCCACGCCTGAGCGGCCCGCCATCACGCTCTCGGCGAAGGACTCGGCCGTGTTCCCGATGGGCGACACGACCCCCATGCCCGTGACCGCGACTCTTCTCACTTGCCTCCCCCACGGGGAGGCAAGTAGTCGTGGGGGCGTAACGCCGTTCTCATGGAGTTACCATCTCCCAGACGCTCTCAGCATGGAAACCGTCCCTGCTCTCCAGCCGATGGCGGACCGTGCCTGGCCCGGCCTTGCTGAGAGCCACGGCCAGAGAGGTCGGGCCCAGATGGATGCCGTCCACGGACGCGGTCGAGGCCGGAGGCCGAGCGTCCCGGTCGCGGTCAGGAAAGGCGTTGGCGACCAGGGACGCGCCTTCGAAGCGCTCGGCCGGGACCGGCGGGTCCTCGAACGGGTCGTGCGGCGCGTAGGAGATGGAGCAGTCGATGAGCTTGCCCCTGATCTTCGCGCCCCTGGCCTCGGCATTGCCCGCCTTCTCCAGCACGAGACAGCCCGCGGCGTCTTCAAGGCTTTCGGCAGGGACCGGGTGAGGCACGCGGCTGAAATGGTGGGTCACGAGGAAGTTCTTCTGGTGCGCGCTCGCGGCCGCCAGGGCGATGTCCACCTCTCCGGATTCCAGCGCGATCCTTGCTTGTTCGAGCGCGTTGTAGAACTGGCCTGGGCCAGGGTAGGTGACGAAATAGGGTCCCTGCACGTCGAAATTGACCGAGATATGGAACGCGGGCATGTTGGAGAGACAGCGGAAGGTCAGCAGGGGGTTGACGGCTGCCAGGCCGTCCGTGGAGAACCGCCGCAGACTGAGCTCTCCCTGCTCGACTGAAGCCTCCAGGAGTTTCTCGAGGTCCTCGGCCTCGAAGGGGATGTAGCCTACGGCGAGGAAGAGGCCCGCCCGCTCTCCCAACGGCCGGCCCAGGAGGCCCGCGGACTTAAGAGCCTCGCCGGCCGCCACCACGGCCAGGACGTCCTGGACGCCCATGAATTTGCGGTTCTTCGGGGTCTTGAGGAAGGGGGTCGGGTCGCAGTCGCGCGAGAGCGCGCGGCCGGCGCCGGTCAGGATTAGAGGATCTCGGGCGGCGGCTGGAGATGCTTGGTCCATAGCTTGTACAGATATCGGCGCTGTTCGTGGACCTTCTCGGAATCGACGTCCTTCATCACGAAGGTGAGGCTGGCGCGGGCGGCGCGCTTGCCGTCCACCGTGACCTCCGCCGCGGCCTGCACCGCGTCCTCGAGCTGGGACCCCATGGTGACCGCGATCTCCATCCGGTCCCCGGGCTCGCAGAGCGCGTAGAACTTGGCGTGCTCGATCTGGACCAGGAGCGCCCGGCGCGGAGGCCCTCCGCGGCGGTTGAGCGTGACCTCCAGCAGGAACCCCGCCAGCTGGGCCGCGGCCTCGACGATCAGGGCGCCGGGCATCACGGGGTGGTCGGGGAAGTGGTCGTGCAGTATCTGGTCGCTTAAGGTGACGGTCTTGATGCCCTTGACGCTCTTGCCGACGACCAGTTCGGTGACGCGGTCAATGAGGAAGTAGCGCATATGAGTGACCCGGCACGTCAGCGCGCCGGCGGTGGCTTGGGCTTGACGACGTCCAGGAACCGCCCCCTGGACTCGACCCCGTCGCCGTCGAAATCCTGGCGGCGGCTCACCTTGAGGTTGGGAAGGGCGATCCTCGCGATGACGAAATCAGTCGTCCGGTAGACGGTGGAATTCAAGAGCCTCTGGGCCGCGACCTTCAAGGCCAGCGAGACCTTGTCCACCGGGTCGAGCCGCGCCTCCATGGATGCCAGTTTCCACTGGCCGCCCGAGTCCCGGCGCAGCCTCACTTCCCAGTCGGAATGGAAGTCGACGGGCTCGCCGGGCCGGACCTCGAACCTCTCGTCCGTCCGGCCCCTGGCGAGGGCCGAATCGCCCGATATTTCGAGGTCCCTGGGGTTGAGCTTGATCGTATACCGGTGCACCCCCTGTTCCGTGGAAACGCCGCCGAGCTTCTTCCAGAACGCTTCGAGCCCCTCAACGCCGCTCACGTCCTCGTCGGACACCATCCGCCCCTGGAAGCCCTGGTCCAGATACGGCCTGAGCAGGTCGAAATCCTTCTTGCCGGCGGCGTCCTCGAAAGCCTTCTGGATGCGGGTGAACGCCTCGCGGTCCTGCTCAGGAAGCCCCGAAAGGGTCTTCGGCGTGCCAGAAGCAAAAAGCGGGGCGGCCAGGACGAGGCTCCACGCGATCAGGACTATCGGCCTTGACATCTATGATATGATACATTCTTATCCGTCTCGCCGACTAGAGCCCCCGGACCCAGCGGCGCCGTATCATTGGGCCCATCCAGGGATGGGCCGTAAGGACCTGATGCCATGCTCAAGAACAAGACGGCCCTCGTGACCGGGGGGAGCGGCGGGCTGGGAGAGAAGATCTGCGAGGTCCTGGCCGCGCACGGCGCCGACATCGCCTTCACCTACAACCGCAACGAGTCCAAGGCTCTCAAGCTCCGGGAGGAGCTGGCCAAGAAGGGCGGCAAGGCCCTGGCGGCGCGGGTCTCGGCCCTCGACCAGCCAGGCATCGAGCGGTTCGTGGAGGAGATCGTCAAGGAGTTCGGCCGCATCGACATCCTGGTCAACAACGCGGGCATGACCAGCGTGATGCCCTTCGCCATGATCGACGAGGAGGATTGGGACCAGGTCATGGACGTCAACGTGAAAGGCGTGTTCCTGGCTACCAAGGCCGTGGTCCGGCGCATGATCAGGCAGAAGGGCGGCGCCATCGTGACCTTAAGCTCCATCGCGGGCCAGCGCCTCCTGGAGGTGCCGGTCCACTACGCGACCTCGAAGGCGGCCCTGGTGGGCTTCACGCTCTCCTTGGCCAAGGAGCTCTGCCGCTACGGCATCCGGGTCAACGCGGTCTCGCCCGGGTTCATCGACGCGGGCGTGGGCATGAACTTGAGCGAGAGCCAGCGCGCCGAGTACCTCAAGTACTGCGCGCTCGGCCGACCCGGCAAGCCCGAGGAGGTGGCCGAGCTCGTGGCCTTCCTCGCCTCGGACCGCTCCTCCTACATCAACGCGCAGAACATCGTCATCGACGGCGGGCTGTGAGCGACAAGGCCTACACCTACTTCGCTACCACGAGCGGCATGTGCCGCGAGTGCCGCAGGATCGTCCGGGCGCAGATCGTGTTCGAGGGCGGCAAGGTCTACCAGGAGAGGATCTGCCCGGAGCACGGCGCCTCCCGGGCGCTCATCGCGGCCGACCAGGACTGGTACCTCGCCGCCGTCCGGGAGCCCATGGCGGCGGACAAGCCGAGGCTCGTCTCCACCAAGGTCGAGAAGGGCTGTCCCTTCGACTGCGGCATCTGCGCCTTTCACGAGCAGAAATGCAATCTCCCGGTCTTCTCCATTACCAACGCCTGCAACCTGCGCTGTCCCATCTGCTTCACCTACAACCGCAAGGACAAGATCTACTTCAAGACGAAGGAGGAGATGGGCCGGCTCCTGGACTGGATCGTCGAGGCCGCGGGCCCGGTGGACCTCATCAACGTCACGGGCGGCGAGCCCACCCTGCACCCGGAGCTCTTGAGCCTCCTTGAGCTCGCCAAGAGACCCGAGATCGGCCGCGTCACGCTCAACTCCAACGGCCTCACCCTCGCCAAGGACCCGGACCTCGTCAAGAGGCTCAAGGACCTGGGCATCTACGTCATCCTCTCCTTCGACACCTTCGACCCGGAGACAGCCAAGCGCATCCACGGCCTCGACGTCGTGGAGGCCAAGCTCAAGGCTCTGGAGAACCTCCGCAAGCACGACGTGCCCACCACCATCCTCAACGTCCTCATCAAGGGCGTCAACGATTCGGAGCTCCCCCGCATCCTCAAGATGGCGCTCGACGAGGACTTCATCCGCAGCCTCACGGTCCAGACCATGACCTTCACCGGCTACGGAGGCAAGGGGTTCTCCCCGAGGGAGCACATCACCATCGACGAGACCGAGAAGATCGTCGAGGCCGGCGCCTCGGGCAGGATCCGGGCGTCCGACTTCATGCCCCTGCCATCCGCGCACCCACTGTGCTACGGCATCTGCTACCTCTTCGGCTCCAAGTCCGAGGAGGTCGTGCCATTGCTGAGGGTCGTCTCCAAGGAGGAGCTCCGGGAAGCGCTCAAGGGCGGGTACCTCCTCCACCCGGACGGCAGGTTCGAGAAGGCCCTGAAGCAGGGAATGGACCTGCTCTGGGCCAACAGCTCGGGCTCCGACGAGGCCGCGATCCAGCTCAAGACCCTGAAAGGCATCCTCAAGAAGCTCTATCCCCCTGGCGAGTCCCACACCGTGTTCGAGCGCCAGAAGCTAGGCGAGCGGCACACCAAGACCATCTACGTTCACGCCCACATGGACGAGGACAACTTCGACACGGCCCGCGCGGTCAAATGCCCGGACATGGTCCCGGACGAGTCCCGCAAGCTCCGGCCGGCGTGCACCTACAACCTGTTCTACCGGCAGAAGGACGAGAGGTTCTGGGTGGATGAGTGAGAATCGGACGTTGAACCCCGGCCTGGCATGCGATTTTCTGGGCGAACTGTTGGGGACGTTCATCCTCGTGTTTCTTGGCTGCGGTTCGGTGGCGGTGGCGGTCCTTTTCTCCGCTCATAGCGGATTGTTCCAGGTCGCCGCGGTCTGGGGCATGGGAGTGGCCTTGGCGATCTATGCCAGCCGGGGCTTGTCCTGCGCGCATCTCAACCCCGCGGTCAGCATCGCTTTTGCGCTGGCGAAGAGGATGCCGGCGAAGAAATTGCCCGTCTATCTGGCGGCCCAATTCCTGGGCGCTTTTTTGGCCGCGGCCGTCCTCTACGTCCTCTTCTCAGGTTCCATCGTTCGATTCGAGCTGGCCAACGACGTCGTGCGCGGCTTTCCCGGGTCCGAGCGCACGGCCATGATGTTCGGGGAGTATTTCCCCAATCCCGCTTTCGGGCAGGCCGGCGCCTCTGTATCCTTCTTCAACGCCTTCCTGGCCGAAGGCATCGGGACATGCTTGCTGGTGCTCTTCATATTCAGCCTGACTGAAAGGTGCAACGTGGGCCATCCGGATTCGGGCTTGGCTCCGCTTTTCATCGGCGCCGCCGTTTCAGTCGTCGTCTGCACCATCGCGCCCCTGACCCAGGCCGGGTTGAACCCGGCCAGGGATTTCGGCCCCAGACTGTTCGCCTATCTTGCCGGATGGGATCATGTCGCCATCCCGGGACCCAGGGGAGGATTCCTCGCGGTCTATGTGATTGCGCCGCTGGTGGGCGGGAGCGTCGCCTCGGTCTTCTTCACCAAGGTCCTGCGGCCCTTGATGGAGAGGAGAAGCGGGAGGTGCGGAGGATCGGAGATATGTTGACGCTGGAGGACTACACCTATTTCACCACAACCCGCAGCCTCTGCCCGGCATGCGGCGGACTCGTGGACGCCAAGGTGGTGTTCAGCAAGGGCAAGGTCTATTTCCTCAAGCACTGCCCCAAGGACGGGCCTTCGCAGGCCCTGGTGTGCGGCGACGTGGCATGGTACCTGGATTCCCTGACCTACCTCAAGCCCGGCACGGAACCCAAGGCGCGCTCGGTCGAGACCTATGCCGGGTGTCCGACATCCTGCGGGCTGTGCCCCCAGCACCAGCAGCATACCTGCGTGCCCATCATCGAGATCACCGACCATTGCGACCTGAAGTGCCCGCTCTGCCTGGTCAAGAACCGGGATTCCTTCTTCCTGCCTTTCGAGAAGTTCCAAGGGATCATGGACACGCTCGAGCGCTGCGAGGGCTCCCTCAACCTGGTGAACCTCAGCGGCGGAGAGCCCACACTGCACCCCGAGTTCAGGAGGTTCGTGGAGCACCTCGCGTCCCGGAAGGTGGCCAAGACATCGGTCTCGACCAACGGGCTCGGGCTCCTCAAGCAGCCGGACCTGGTGGATTTCCTCAAGGACCACGGGGTCGTGGTCTCGCTCCAGCTCGACGGGTTCGAGCCGGCCACTTACAAGAGCCTGCGCGGGACGGACCTCTCGGCCGACAAGAAGCGGGTCCTGGACCTCCTTATCCGGCGCGAGGCCCCGTTCTCCATGACGGTGACCATGGTCAGGGGAGTCAACGAGGCCGAGGTCCCGGGGCTGCTCGAGCTCTTCTTCAAGACCGACCAGGCCTTGAGCATGATGTTCCAGCCGTGCTGCCACACCGGGACCGGGGGGGCCTCGTTCGGCCGCGATCCCATGGACATCCTGACCATCCCCGACGTGGTGCGCCTCATCGCGGACGGCTCCGGCGGCAGCCTCAAGAGGTCGGACTTCCTGCCGCTCCCCTGCAGCCATCCCGCGTGCTTCGCGCTCACCTACCTCATCAAGCTGCCGGGCGGGGGCTTCACCCCCATCCCGAGGATCTTCGAGCTCGACGACTACCTCGACGTCATCAAGAACAACGCGCTCTTCGGCATGGACGAAGGCAACGTCGGCCGAATCAAGGACTCCATCTACAGGCTCTGGACCGCCTCGGGCTCCATCCCGGACCGGTCCGGCGCGCTCAAGTCCATCAAGGCGATCCTTTCCGAGTTGAACGAGCTCAAGTCCGGGTTCTCCCCCAAGGCTGTCATGTCCGTGACCGAGAAACACGTCAAATCCATCTTCATCCACCACTTCATGGACAGCCACACCTTCGACCTCTCACGGGCGGTCAAGTGCTGCCAGCACTACCCCATTCCGGACGGCAGGCCGCTTTCCCGTCTTGATCGAAGCGGCACGCCCGCGCCAGAAACGCCGGGCGCGTGCAGGCTCATGCCTGCCTGCGTCTTCAACAACCTTTGCCGATGATCTCCGCCTTCAGAGCGGCGCGGTTCCTCCTGTCTGCCATGAAGCCGGTCTCCGGCGACAGCGGGCCGCAGCCCGTGACGCGGACCACGGCCGCTGGAGTGGGCTTCGACCTCTACGAACCTGCCGGACCGCCGAGGAGGACCTGCCTGGCGGTCCACGGCGCGACCCTGGCCGGGAAGGAGGACGGCCGGCTCAAGTCCTTCGCCCGATGCCTGGCAGCGTCGGGCGTGCGGGCCGCGGTCCCGGACCTGCGGGGACTCAAGTCCTGCGTCTTCTCGGAAGGAGACGTGCTCGCCATCGCGGACCTCGCCGCGTCCTTGGGCTCGGAATACGGCAAGCCCGTGGCCATGGCGGGGTTCAGCTTCGGGGCGGGCCTCTCCCTGGTCGCCGCGGCCAAAGAGGAGCTGGCGGGGTTCGTCGATCCCATCCTCTGCTTCGGCGCCCATCACTCCATGGACGGACTCTGGGCCCTCCACCTGCCCGAAACCAGGCCCCCGCGCACCGAGGCTGAGTGGCACGACCACATCTATCTGCGCCTCGCGCTCGCCTACCCGGTGATGGACCGGCTGGGGCTGAGCAGGGAGGACAAGGCCGTCATCGCAGACGCTTTGGGGTCCTACTGCGCGGATCCGTCCGTGGAGGCCAAGCGCCGGGCATACGCGCTCGTGGAGCGGCGCAGCCTGGCCGAGCTCTACGAGCTCGGCGTGGACCCCAAAGTCAATAACGCGCTCTCCCCTGCCGGCAAGCTCGGCAGGCTCCGTTCCCGCGTCATCCTCCTGCACGACGCGAACGACAGACTCATCCCGCCCGACCACTCCCGGCGGCTCTTCGACGAGCTCAAGCCCGGCGGCCGGGCGAGCCTCCTGGTCACGCCGCTCCTCTCGCACGTCGCTCCCGGCTCCATCCCGCGGGGGCTGGCCGACATCCTGCCCCTGCTCAGGATGGTCGGGGCTGTCGTGGGCTGAAGCCGGGTGCGGGGATCTTCCCGGCGCGGAAGGCGTTCTCCGTTCAGGGCCGGATGTGGTAGGCCACCGCCCTGACGATCCAGTAGAGGTGGAACACGAGCCCCACGGCCAGGGCGCCGATTGTCAGGGGCCCGGGCCGGACCTCCCTTGGCAGGTCCCGGTAGAGGACGATCGAGCCGACCAGGGTCGCTCCCATGGAGACCACGAGGCTCACGAAGGAGAGCATGGCCGCGGTGGTGACGAAGGCGAAGGGGCTCGCGCCCGGGACGAGGTACTGCAGGCCGATCAGGACGAAGGAGATCGCGAGGTAGACGCCCCACCAGCCCAGGTAGACGCGCTTGACGTCGTCCCGGCGCAGGAGCCGCATGGTGAGGTCCGTGTTCTGCCGGACCACGGCCTCGGAGATGGCCATCTGGCTCTTGAAGAAGAAGAGCCACGCGATGGCCAGGAAGAGCGTCACTCCGAAGTCGCCCAGGGGCGCCTTGAAGAAGAGGGCCTGGTGCTTGACCACATCGTAGCCCTTCGGGATGAGGCCTTGGGGCCTCAGGATGGAGTCGGAGAGGCCCACGAAGATGAGGATGGTCCCCAGGCTCCCGACGAAGTAGGCCAGCCACAGCACCAGGTTCGAGCGGCCGATCCAGGTCTTGAGCCGGGAGACGTTCTCGGGCGTGGGCTCGGGGAAGAGGCCTTCCGACCTGATGCGCACCGGCTCGCCCATGCCGCCCGGGATGGACCCGATGTAGGTTGCCATGCCCCAGCCCGCGTCCTTCATCCAGTAGGTATGCCAGAGCAGGCACGGCCCGGCCCCGACCCAGGCCAAAGTCGAGCCCAGGACCCACCAGTTCATGCCCGCAGGGATTTCCCAGACGAAGAGGTGGCGGGCCATGCGCCCCACGCTGTCGGGTTGGACCGCCATGGACGCGGTCACGATGAGGAGCGCCCAGGTGCCCAGGGTCGCCCAGGTCGCGATGTGCTCGATGCATTTGCGGGCGGTCTTGGACAGGAAGACGATGAGGAATACCAGGAGGAACGAGGCGTAGGCCCAGACCAGGGTGCCGAGCTCCTTGGAGGCGGGCCATCGGATAAGCTCGTGGAGCGCGCTCGCCGCGGCCGTGGCCCAGGCCGGGATGGCGAAGGCGCAGAACATGGCGCCCGAGATGAAGACCGCGCCGCCGGCAGTGGTCATGATCCGGGAGTTGGCCTCGGCCCCGTGCTCCCCGCAGACCACGGTCCACCGCGCCAGCTCCTGAGCCCAGACCGTCTGGAACAGGAGCGCCAGCACCATGAGCCCGAGCCACCCGGTGCCGAACTCGGCCGTCAGGCGCGGGTAGAGGATGAGCTCGCTCGTGCCCAGGCCCAGGGCCACGGTCATCATGACCGGGCCGACGTAGACCATGAACCTGCGCAGGGGCAGGGGCTCAGGGACCGTCGGGTGCGTCTCGACGGGCCTGCCGGCCACCCTCACGGCGCGGCCGGCCCATCCTGCGGATGGGCGCCCTGGGCCCGGGCCTTCTTGAGCGCGCCCAGGGCGAGCGCGATGTAGGACGTCGTGGCGACGAGCCCGATGATGAGGAGGGCGTTCCCCGACACCCTGACCGGAGACAAGAGCACGATGACGTCGAGCGCGACGCCCAGCGTCTGGGCGTAGAGCGCGACGTGGACCAGCGGCAGGGGCTTCAGGCCCGCGTCCATCACGGAGTTCGTCAGGGTCGCGACCAGCCAGTAGAAGCTGGTGGCGAAGGCTTTCCACACGAAGAAGCCCAAGAAGCCGAAGGCGGCCGCGACCCCGTACATCACGATCGGGAAGATCCGGGCGAACTCCCGGTAGAACTGCGCCCCGATCTCCATGGGGGGGCCCGAGGCCTTGGACAGGTCGTTGACCTCGACTCTCCCGGGCCTGCTGACGACGTACACGGCGTTGCCGGTGACGTAGAAGCGGACTTTGTTCTCCTCCATCATCTGCGGCGTCACCGCGTCGGTCCTCTTGGTGTCGATCATGACGGCGAGGTCCGCGAAGTCGGGATGCCGGACGACTTTGGGGAAGTCGACGGGGGAGGTGACCTTCCCGTCGGCGAAGGTCAGCGGCGGGACGTTCTGGGCCATCCAGACCATCAGGGCCTGGAAGTGCGGGTTGACCCGGACCGCGACGAAGACGACGAGCGCGACCGTGAACAGGGCCGAGAGGTACATGAGGTAGAGGAAGGATCGGCGCGGGCTCTGGTCGGCCACCTTCCGGTAGAACTGGATGCTGGTGACGGCGTTGACGGGGTCTAGGATGAACATGCTCCCTCCTGGCGCCTGATATTATAGAATACCCTTGGGAGTCCCGGCATGACACCGACCGAAGAAGCCGTCCACGAGCGTCTCGAGATCCTGGAGCGCAGGTTCCTGGAGTCGGCGGAGGAGATCCGCACCCTGCGGTCCCGCCTCATGGTTGAGACCAAGGCCGAGCTTTCCGAGATCAAGGACCAATGGCACGGGGTCCACACCAAGTGGTGGGCCATCACGCTCTCCGGCGTGCTGGTCTTCTTCGTGCTCTCCTACGCCTTGTACACGCAGCTGGGGTGGGCTGCCGACCAGCGGCACCTGCCCACCGGCTCGGATTGGCTGCTCAAGCGCACGCCCGTGGTCAACACGCTCCCGATCCTCTCCTGGGGCTGGCTGGGCCTGCATCTGGTGCTCGGGGGCGCCGCCATCGCCTACTACCCGCGACGCATCCCGTTCCTCATGTTCCTGCTGGGCGTCTATGTCTTCATCCGCACTCTCTTCGTGTTCCTCTCGCCCATCGGCCCGCCCGCGGGCATGATGGACATGAGCAAGCTCGACTTCCTGTTCTCCCGCATCATGGGGACCTGGACCTTCAACAACGAGTTCGTGTTCTCGGGCCACACGGGCATCCCGTTCCTTTTCTACCTGTTCTTCGAGACCCCGCGGCTCAAGGCCGTCTGCCTCGCCGGCTCCATCGTGATGGGCGTTTCGGTCCTGCTCTCCCGCAACCACTACACCGTGGACGTGCTCGGCGCCTACCTCGTGTCCTACTCCATCTTCAAGCTCTCCGAGCACCTCTACTACCGGTACATCCGGCCCGTGTTCATGACCCGGCCGACCTCCTTCAGGTTCTAGGCGGGTCCAATGGGCCCTTTTCGGGTAGGCCACAATTCCGTGGTCTCATAGGTCTCCCGCTCCTGGAGGAAGGCCTGAAAAACACGCATATTGTCAGTATGATGAAATCCTTCCTTTTCCTCGCGGCCGCAATGGCGTTCACTTCCTCCCAAGAGGCCTGGTCAGCCAGCGCAGGGGCCGCGGGCGAAGCATGGACGCCTGAACGCCTCAACGCTTTCTTCGACGGGGCGCGCGCCGTCCCAGCCGTGCCCGTGACCGTTCCCGCGGAGGGAGTCCCGGCTGTGCCTCCCGGCTCCGACTCCTCGGGCCAGAAGGAGGGACAGGAGCAGAAGGAAGGCCAGGATCCGGGTGGACAGCAGGAGGGGGCGCCCCAGCCCAAGCCCGCGGGCGCGGTCCCTCCGGGGCAGGGGCTCAATCTAGCCGGACCCGACGAAGGGGCCAAGGCGTCGCCCGTCCAGCCCATGGGCAAGGCGCCGCCCTTGGAGGAGATCCCGGGCAGCGACTGGCGGACGATCGGACACATCGAGGACGCGGTCTCGGACCAGAACCCATCCTCCCGCGAGAAGCAGGACTTCTGGGACAAGCTGCGCAACGGCGCGTTCTGGCACGACATCGGCGACCAGCTCTGCCGGCAGGCCAAGATCCCCCTCAACTACAACCTCAAGCTCGGGGACTACTTCAGCACCAAGCCCGGATTCGAGCGCTACCTGCGCACCGGCGTGGACGGCAGGATGGTGCTGGTGGACCGGGCCGAGCTCGGGATCAGCCTCGGGGGGGGCGTGCCGGTCCTTCAGTCCGGGACCCTCGGCGTCTCGGTGTCCGCGGGCGCGGAGATCAAAGGCATGTCCTGGGTGATGCGGCCCTTGAAGGGCGCCAAGGCCTGCCGCGAGCTCGACGAGCTCATCGACGTGCGGGACATCAAGATGGTCTATCCCCTGCGGGCTGACCGGTTCGCCGCGATGCAGGTGGGCGAGCTCTGGGCCATGCCGCTGACGCTGCGGGCCACCTTCGGCGCGGGAGCCGGCTATCCTGTGGCCGGCGTGACGCCGGTGACGGTGTCCTGGGGCTACTCCCGCGAGGGAGGGGTCAACGTGACCCTCAGAAGGCTCGACAAGGACACCCTGCGCGTGCGCGTCCGCATCGACCACGCCCGGGTCACCGGCCCGGCCATCGGCCTGGACTACTCCATCACGGGGGCCCACTTCTACAACGAGTACAAGGTCATCGGCGACGACCTGGCCCGGGACTCCATGGGCGATCTGGTCGGGAAGAACGTCTTCAAGCTGGTGGAGCGTCCCATCCGCAAGGAGCTCGAGAAGTACCTCGCGGTGCGGCTGCAATGGCTGACCCAGTTCATCAAGGAGGACCACGCGGTCGTCGAGTTCGTGCTCAACCCCAACGACAAGGGCCAGATGGACGGCCTCGAAGAGCTCCTGGCAGGCGGCAAGCTCGAGGTCATCGACAGCCTCTACAAGAGGCTCAAGACCGCGGGCATGGCGTGGCTCAACATCGACACGCTCAAGGACCAGATGCCCAAGCTGCGGGAAACCTATGACGCGGCCCTCAAGGAGCTCGGCGCGGGCGCGCGCAGCTTCTCCGGCACGGACCGGGCCGAGAGCGTCGTGAACCACTTCCGCCTCAAGTTCCCCATCCTCTTCGACTACAAGCGCAACACGGGCAAGCGCGACGACAAGATCACCATCCTCGACGACGCCGGAGGCGAGTACGGCATCTACAAGGGGCACCGCGAGTCCGAGCGCGGGTTCATCGGCATCCCCTTCCTGGGAACGGTGTACAACTACAACCAGCGCCGCAGCATCATGACCTACGTCCGTACGGGCAAGGACGGCAAGGCCGATGCTGCGGGCCTTGTCTTCGTCCAGCAGGCCGGCTACACCTCGCACAGCGAGGATTCCGCCCGCAGCCTGGCCGTGGAGGCGAACGACGTCATGAAGCTGGCCGGGACCCGGGGACAGGGCATCAACACCCGTGCCGCCCTGCCGCTGGACAAGGTCTTCCCCGTGACGCCGAGAAAGGAGGAGGAGTGGACCAGCGACGGCCCTCCGCCGACCAAGGACATGGGGCCCCAGTACGACCGCGGCATGGGCGCCTTCACCCTGGTGCTCGGCCCCAGGGCGGTCGAGGACATCCTCAATGCCAAGCCCGAGGACGTCATCAGGTCCTACGTGGCCGCCACGGATTCCTGGGACAAGGACGCCATCCGCTGGGCAGTCAACAACGGCAAGATCAAGGCCGACGGCTCCGTGGACTACGAATGGCGCAAGAGCCCCTACTATCGTTCCCCCAGCAGCTCCGACGACTCCCATAACGACCCGGAGCAAGAGGTCGGCCGCGCCCTGGCCGACGCCAAGAACCTGGTCAAGAAGCTCCAGGAGATTCGGGCCATGCGGCCCGACGGCTCGACCGACCCTGACGCCGCCAACAAGGCCGCCAAGGCCCTGCGCGACGTCGTGGTCGGGTCCTGGAGGTCGTTTCTGAGTTACGAAGAGGTCATGAGGGTGTTCGTCCAGCTGACCGACGCCAAGAACGTCACGGCCGAGTTCATCGTGTCCGCCAAGCCCAGCAGCAAGAAGAAGCCCGTGATCGAGGGCCGCTACCTGCTCAACCGGGGCATGGAGGACGACCAGTGGCTCAAGGCCCTGGCCGAGACCTCGAACAAGTTCAACAAGCCGTCAGAGTACAGCGACTAGGACGACGCCGGGCTGCGAACCCAGGCGATGAGCCGGCGCCGGTCCGACTTATCCACCGACATATCTTAAGCGATGTCGGTGGATAACTGTGGGGATGCGACGGACCGTCCGCGGTGGGTTCTGGACCAGATTGAATCACCGGGGTTCCAACGGGGATAGTCCAGCATGCCTTCGGTTTCCTTTGCCCAGAGCTTTTCGATCTCCCGGCGCGTCAAGCCCTGCTGGTCCGAGAACGGATTGTTGGCGGCCGTTTCCGCAAGGCCGGCTTCGTCCGGGGCGAACTCCGCCAGGGGGATGACCCGCGCTCCCTCGTATCTTTCGACGCGTCCGACGCGATCCGGTCCTCGGCCCAACGGGAGCCCGCCACGTCGAAGGCGACCGGACCGCCCTCCTCGGCCAAGGCGCACAATATACGAATTATTTTCTTAATATCCTCGACCCCAATCCGTAACATCCCGCGTCTATACTTCAATTCGCCTCGGGATGAGGCAGGGGATCCATGGATAATAGGGATAAAGAGCAATTCGACGCCTCGACCATCAACGACCTCGACACCGCGAGGCTCGCCCTGCGCTGGGCGCTCGAGAAGGTCCGCGGCCTGTCCGAGGAGCTCGGGGCCTTGCGTGAGGAGAAGGAGAAGTCCTCCACCCAGGTCCGCCAGCTCTCGGACGAGGCGGCCCAGAAGGACCACGCCATCGAGCGCTGGAAGTCTACCATCCAGCTCTGGGAGTCCACCCTGCGCGAGACCAAGAAGCGCGACGACGAGCTCAAGGCGGAGCTGCGCAAGGAGATCGTGCGCGAGGACGACGCCCGGGCCAAGGAGGAGCGGCGGCAGCTGGATCTGCGGGTCGACGCCCTGGGCCGCGAGCTGGCCGAGAAGGAAGCGGCTCTCGGCGCCATGAGGCACGAGACCATCGAGGCGGTCAAGGCGGCGCGGCTGGCCGCGGAGAAGGAGATGCGGGAGGCCCTGGCCCACCAGGAGCGCGCCCTGGAGGACACCAAGCAGTCCCTGCTCGAGCGGCTCAAGATCCAGGCGGACGTCGTGCGCTCCAAGGAGAAGGACCTCGAGAGCCAGCAGCGCCTCCTCGACGACGAGATCAAGGCCAAGGAGATGGAGTTCCGCCGCAAGTACGAGAAGACGGAGGACGATCTCCTGCGGCACAACCGGGACATCCTCTCCCGCGAGGAGCGTGAGCTCGCCGAGCGCTTTGAGATGAAGCTGGCCCAGGCCGAGGAGCGGTTCAGGTCCCAAGAGGCGGCGCTTACCGCCGCGGCCCAGGTCAAGGAGCGGGAGCTCGACGAGCGCCGCAAGAAGCTCGAGGAGGAGCACGCAGAGCGCCTCGCCGCGCTCGACCGGGCCTACCAGCACAAGAACGAGGCCGATTGGGGCAGGCTCCAGGAGAGGCTCGATGCCGAACGCAAGTTCCTGGAAAACCATTTCCGGGAGAAGGAGGCGAAGCTCGAGGCTGATGTCCTGGAGCGCCACCGCGAGATCATGACGCACTACGAGCGGCGCGAGTCCGAGATCATCGCCAAGTACCAGGCCCTGGAGGACGAGCTCATCGCCAAGGAGGGTGAGCTCGGCCGCCTCAACCAGAGGAAGCTCGATGATAGTCTCGCCAAGAGCCGCGCCGAGCTCTCCGCCCAGCGCGACGCCCTGGAGAAGGAATACCTCCACAAGGAGCGCGCCCTCGCGGGCAGGGTGCGGGAGCGCGAGGCCGAGCTCGAGAAGGCGCTGGAAGAGGCCTTCCGGAAGGAGGCCGACAGCCACGACCAGTACCGGCTCAAGGAGGAGGAGCTCGCCAAGAGGTTCCGGGACATGGAGGGGGCCCAAGCCGCCAAGGAGGATGCGGAGCGGGAGAGGGTCCAGGAGCGGTTCGCGGCGCTCATGGCTGATGGCCGGCAGAAGCTGGAGAAGGAGCGCGCCGACCTCGAGGCCCGCTACCAGGCGAGGCTCAACGACCTCGAGCAGCAGCACAAGGCCATGACCGAGGACCTCCAGCGGAGCCACGCGGCCAAGGAGAAGGCGCTCGAGGAGAGGGCCCGCGGCATCGAGGAGAAGCTGCTCAAGGAGTGGGAGGAGCGGGAGAAGAGCCTCGTGGCGGAGCAGCAGGCGGCTCTCGACGGGGCGAAGGAGTCGCACCGTTGCGAGTTCGCCCGCGAGCGCAAGACTTTGGAGGATCTCTACAGGAAGAAGGAGGACGACCTGACGGCGTCCCTGCTCCAGCGGGAGGCCGCGCTCCGGCGGGACCTGGTGCTCGAACAGGAGCGGTGGCTGAAGTCCCATGAGGAGGCGGAGGCCGCCCTGCGGCGCGATCTTACGGACAGGGCCCTGGCCGAGTCGGCTGCGCTGCGCGCCGACTACGACCGGAAGCTCTCCCAGCTCGACGACGATTTCCGGAAGAGGGCGGCCCAAGCCGCCTCCGAGCTCGAGACCTCGTATCAGGCGAAGGAGAAGGCCCTGGATGAGCGCTTGAGGGTCAAGGCGCTCGAATGGGAGAACGAGCGCGAGAAGGCCGAGCGCGACTGGAACGAGTCCAGGGAGGCCGAGCTCAAGCTCCAGCGGGCCCAGCTCCAGTCCGAACGGGCGGAGCTCCAGGCCAAGTACAAGGACCTCGAATCCGGGATCGAGGCCGCCTACCTGGAGAAGGAGAAGGCCCTGCGCAACGAACACTTCCTGAAGGAAGCCCAGCTCAAGGGCGAGGTCTCGGCCAAGGAGGAGGCGTCCCGCAAGGCCTTCGAGGCTCAGCTCGTCCGGGAGAAGAACCTCCTGGAGCAGCGCTTCGCCGCCACGGAGGCCAGCTTCCGCGACAAGTTCAGCCAAGACCAGTCGGCGCTCCAGAACTCATGGGCGGCCAGGGAGAAGGAATGGGTCGGACAGCGCGCGGCGATCCTCAGCGCGGACCGGGAGAGGCTCGCGGCCGCCTTCCGCGAGAAGGAGGCCCTGCTCGACGCGGCCCGTCAGGAGCTCGAGGAGAAATGCGCCGGTCGCATCAAGGAGATGGAGGCCGAGTTCAACCGCAAGGCCGCGGCGCTCGAGGAGTCCTGGCAGGCCCGGCATCAGGAGGTCGAGTCGCTGAGGCTCCAGCTCATGGTCGAGGCCCGCGACCGCGAGGCCCAGCTCCAGGAGAAGCTGAGGCAGAAGGAGGCCGAACTCAACAAGGCAGTGGACGAGCGGATGGCCGAGCTCTCCGGCCTCGAGGCCAAGGCCCAGGCCGCCTGGGTCAAGAAGGAGGCCCAGCTGCAGGAGGCCCTCTCGGCCCGCGAGGCCCAGTGGATGAGGGCCCAGCGCGAGTCCTTCACGCGGGAGCGCTCGGAGTGGGAGAGCCAGCGCGCTGGCGAGCTGGAGTCCCGGCGACGCGAGCTGGAAGCCTCGTTCGAGGGGCGGCAGAAGCTGCTCGATGAGACGACGCGCGCCCGCCAGAAAGAATCCGAGGCCGCGATCGCGGGCAAGGAGAGCGGGCTCATCGCCAACTACGACGACCAGCTGCGCAGGGCCCGCGCCGAGTTCGACGCTTCCTTCAGGGCCAGGGAGGAGGCCTTGGAGCTCAAGCACATCGAGCTCGAGAAGAAGCTGACGGCGGATTGGGTCGCCAAGGAGACGGCCTGGGGTGTGCAGAAGAAGGACCTCGTCGAACGCGAAGTGGCGGCCTTGCGCGCGCAGTTCGCCGAGTCCCAGAGAGAGCTCGAAGCCAAGACGGCCGAGGCCGAGAAAGGGCTCTGCGACCGCAAGGCCCAGTTGGAGGAGGAGTTCGAGCGCAGGATCCGGGAGGCCGCCGCCTCCGCCGCTTCGGAGCGCGACAGCCTGCGCAGCCAGCACGAGAAGCGCGCCAAGGAGCTCGAGGAGTCCTTCCGTGAGAAGTTCGCCCAGGTCGAGGCCGAGAAGTCGAGGACCGGCAACTACCTGATGCAGAAGGAGGAGGAGCTGCTCGAGCGCTACCAGAAGCTCGAGCGCGACCTCAGGGCCGAGCTCAATGGGACCAAGATCGATCTCTCCCAGTCGTACGAGGACAAGGTCCACAAGCTCAACGAGGAACGCACCTCCCTGCAGAAGGACTTCGAAAGGCGCCTGCGCGACCTCGAGCGCCGCGAGCGCGACAAGGACGGCGGCAAAGGGGTCTAGGCAGGCGGGCCATGTTGTAGAATACCTCCCCTATGAGCATGTCCACGACGCCGCCGTCAGGCTTCCGGGATTTCCTGCCCCAGACCCAGGCGGCCCGGGCCAAGGCCATCGAGGCCGTCTCCCGCGTCTACCGGTCCTTCGGGTTCAGCGAGATCGGGACCACTTGCGTGGAGGAACTCGGGGTCCTGCTGGGCAAGGCCGGGGCCGAGAACGAGAAGCTCATCTTCAAGATCCTCAAGCGCGGGGAGAAGCTGGAGCTCTCCCAGGGCACCGACGAGCTCGCGGACCTGGGCCTGCGCTTCGAGCTGACGCTGTCCTTGGCGCGCTACTATGTGCGCCACCAGAGCGTCCTGCCGCACCCCTTCAAGGTCTTCAACATGGGGCCGGTCTGGAGGGCGGAGAGGGCTCAGAAGGGCCGCTACCGCGAGTTCTGGCAGTGCGACGTGGACATGATCGGCTCGGACCATTGGGGCTGCGAGATCGAAGTCATCCAGGCCATGGTGTCGGCCTACCAGGAGCTCGGGCTGGGGTGCCCGACGGTCCTCGTCAACGACCGGACGCTCATCGCGGCCGTCTTCGACGCCGCGGCCGTCCCGGCCGAGAAGCGCGTCGAGGCCATGATCCTGCTCGACAAGCTGGACAAGCTGCCCGAGGACCGGGTCCTGGCGGACATGACGGCGCTCGTGGGCCCCGAGGCGGCCAAGTCCATCCGGGAGCGCATCGTCTCCGCCGAAGGGGACCCCGAGCGGCTCAAATCCATCGCGCCGCAGGCGCTCGCCAAGCTCGACCGCATCCTCAAGGCCCTGGCCGGCGTCTTCGGCGAGCGCGACAAGTTCAAGCTGGCGCCGAGCCTGATGCGGGGGCTCGACTACTACACCGGTCCCGTCTTCGAGTTCAAATTCCCCGGCCTGGCCGGCTCGGTGGGAGGCGGAGGCCGCTACGACGGCTTGATCGGCAAGTTCTCCGGACGCTCGGTCCCCGCCTGCGGCGGCTCCATCGGGCTCGAGCGGCTGATGCTTCTGCTCGAAAGCAAGCAGGCGGCTTCCGCCGGAGGGCCCCAGGTCTGCGTGACCGTGTTCGCCGAGGAGCTCCGGGAGCGCTCGCTCAAGTGCGCGACCGTCCTGCGCAAGGCGGGCTTCTCGGTCGACGTCTACCCGGGCGCCCGGCCCCTGCGCGACCAGTTCAAGTACGCGGACGCCCGCGGCGCCGCCTTCGCCGTGGTGCTCGGCCCCGACGAGGCCGCTTCCGGAAAGGTGAAGGTCAAGGACCTCAAGAGCGGCCAGGAGTGGCTGGAGGACGAAGGCTCCGCGGCTCGGGCCCTCCGGTCGCGGCTCGCTTGATCCGCGGCTCCCTGGGGAGCATCCCATCCGGCATTTGACTGGCCCGGCGACGAGTGCTAGACTCAATCCGACTCTAGGAGTGCGAGCCATTCGTGGCATGCCACGAATGGCTCACACTCCTGGGCAAGGAGGCGTCACATGAAGCTCTTGGGCAATATCCTGGCGGGGGCGGGCATCGTGGTGGCGGTCTATTCGGTGATAGGGAGGTTCGCCGGCGGCCCGACCATCGGGCTGGGCATGATCGCCGCGAGCGCGCAGTCGGGGCTCGTCTTCGCGAATCTCCTCCTGCTCGCCTCGTTGGTGGTGGCGCGCTGGGAAAAGTAACCAATTCCAGGATCGCCGAGCTTCTCGGGGAGATGGCCGTCCTCTTGGAGCTCGACGGCGCCAACCCGTTCCGCGTGCGGGCCTACTTCCGCGCGGCCCAGGTGATCGCCGGCCACCCCGCGCCCTTGGCCGGGGTCTCGGCGGAGAAGCTGGTGGAGATCCCGGGCATCGGCAAGGGCATCGCCGGGCATCTCGCGGAGATGGAGTCCTCCGGGACCTTCCGGGAGCTTTCGGAGATGCGCCGGAAGATCCCGGCCGGGCTCCTCACGCTCCTCAAGGTCCAGGGCCTGGGTCCCAAGCGGGCCAAGACCCTCTACGAGACCTTGCGCGTCGACTCGCTCGATAAGCTCAAGGCCGCGGCCTCTTCCGGCAAGCTCAGGGGCCTGCCGGGCTTCGGGGAGAAGATCGAGGCGAACGTGCTCGAAGGCATCGAGTTCGCCAAGAGCGCCGGCCAGAGGATGATCTACTGGAACGCTCGCGCCGCGGCGCGGGAGGTCGTCTCCGCGCTCGTGGCCGCGACGGGCATCCGGGAGGTCTGCCCCGCCGGGTCCCTGCGCCGCGGCAAGGAGACCATCGGCGACCTCGATATCCTCTGCGCGGCCGCGGACGGCGCCAAGGCCGTGGAGGCCTTCACGCGCCTGCCTCAGGTGGAGAAGGTCCTGGCCTCCGGGCCGACCAAGGCGAGCGTCAGCCTCAAGGCCGGCATCCAGGCGGACCTCAGGGTCGTGCCGCCCGCCTCCTACGGCGCGGCGCTGGTCTATTTCACCGGCTCCAAGGACCATGATGTGGCCCTGCGCGAGCACGCGCTGAAAATGGGGCTCACGGTCAACGAGTACGGAGTCTTCCGGGTCTCGGACAAGGACCACAAGAAGCCCCTGGCCGGCAGGACCGAGGAAGAGGTCTACAAGAAGCTCGCTCTGGCCTGGATCCCGCCGGAGCTCAGGGAGAACAGGGGGGAGCTCGATGCCGCGTTGAAGGGCAAGCTGCCGAAGCTCGTGGGGCTCAAGGACGTGCGCGGCGACCTCCACAACCATTCGACCTGGTCGGACGGAGCCGCGAGCCTGGCGGAGATGGCCGAGGCCTCCGAGTCCAGGGGCTGGGAATGGGTCGCTTTAGGCGATCATTCCCAATCGGTCAAGGTCGCCAACGGGCTCAGCAAGGACCGGCTCGAGGCCAGCCTCAAGGAGCTTTCAGCCCTGCGCAAGAAGCTCAAGGGCATCAAGCTGCTCCGCGGCATGGAGGTGGACATCCTCAAGGACGGGAGCATGGACTACCCCGACGAGGTCCTCGAGGAGCTCGATGTCGTCATCGGCGCGGTCCATTCGGGCTGGAGGATGGAGGAGTACGCGATGACCGAGCGCATCCTCAAGGCCGTCCGCCACCCGCGGGTCCACGTCATCGCCCACCTCTCGGGCAGGCTCCTGAACGACCGGGGCGGCTACAAGGTGGACGCGGAGGCGGTCATCCGCGAGGCCGCCGCACACGGGACCGCCCTCGAGATCAACGGTCGGCCCGACCGGCAGGACATCACCGACGTCCAGGCCAGGCGCGCCAAGGAGCTCGGCGTGCCGGTGGCGCTCGCCACGGACGCCCACACATCCGCCGAGTTCGACTTCATGGAGATGGCCGTGACCGTGGCCAGGCGCGGCTGGCTCACCAAGGACGACGTCCTCAACTGCCTGAGCGCTCTAGAGCTCGAAGACTGGCTGCGGTCCTGACGGCGGGCCTGCTCGCGTGCCTGCCTGCGGTCGTTCCCCTCACGTCGCTCGGCCTGCAGGTTTCCGGCGTACCGGCCGGCGTCATTGCGCCCGCGGCCGCCGCCGGGTCCCCCGGACGCTTCAACCCCGCCGATTCCGGATGACGTACTTCACGGTGAAGCGGCCGAGCCTGGCGGGCAGGAGGCCTTTCTTCTCGGCGGCCGAGAGGGAAGCGCGGTCCTTGAAGGAGACGAAGACCAGGAGCATCCTGCCGGTCTCCTCGATGACGCGCAGGCCCGGGATCTGCCGGATGAGTTCGACGTCGGCCCTGGGGGCCTCTTCCCCGGAGAAACGGAGGATGAGCCGGACGCGCCCGCCTTCCTCCATTTCCCCGTCGGGACCCACTCTATTTCCAGAAGTTCCAATTATAATGATAATTCCTGAATAACGGCTCCAATGGGTCTGTATACCGACGATAAACCGGCATCCTCACAAACCGTCCTAATTGATACACTTGTGAGGAATGCCAAGCGGTCTCCGGAAATTCCAATTCCTCTTCGAGAAATCGGGCCTGACGCGATGGGGCGGGCTGAGCCTTTTTTCGCAGTTCTGCAAATCCATCGGGCTGCGACACTTCCTCCAGCTCTACGTCCGCTGGCCGGACTACCATCA
>JACQWX010000082.1 GCA_016209035.1 Elusimicrobiota bacterium
TAGCGGGAGGGTTGGCCTACATCCTCCTGCTTGCAAGCCTCACCCAGGGAGGCGGGCTTGATGCGGTTTAAGCGGCCCGGACTCTGTCCGACGGGGCGTCTCGCAGGCCGACTTGGGCATGCAGGAGGCCGAGAGCCGAGTGCCGCCTCTAGGCGAGCGCGTCCCCGACGGATAGAGGCCGGGACGCTTGCCCCCAGACGGGCCCGTCAAAAACTGGGTGAGGTCGAGGCAGCGGGACCTTGAAAGGGTCGGTCAGCGGTGCTATACTCCTGGTGTGGCTCGGAAGATTCGGTTTTATCTCGATACGAGCGTGCCCAACCACCTCTTCGCCACGGACACACCCGAGCGCATGGCGGCCACAGAGAGATTCTTCTCCCTGTTGAAGGATCACGCTCGGCCCTGCGAGGCCTTCATTTCGGAGATGGTAGTCGGAGAGATCGCCAGGGCCCCGGAGCCCCGCCGCCAGGCGCTCCTGGAGGCTCTGCGGGGCTTCCCCGTCCTCGACGCCACCGCGGAATCCATCCGCCTCGCCCGGGACTACACGCAGGCGGGGATCATCCCTCCGAGGTACGAGGCGGACGCCATCCACCTAGCCGTCGCCGCCGCGCACGGCCTCGACATGGTCATCAGCTGGAACTTCGAGCACATGGTCAACACCAGAACCCGGCGGCAGGTCAACGCCATCAACGATCTCAAGGGTTTCCCCCGCATCGAGATCGTCACGCCCGAGGAGGTGAATTGGGATGACTTCTCATAAGGAGTCCGCGTGCATGGCCGAGGTCCACGCCTGGCGCGAGGCGTTTTTCGAGGAAACCCGCGGCATGAGCCTTGAGGAGAAGCTAGCCTGCCTTCGAAGCGTCGCGCAGAAGGCCTGTGCCGCATACGGACTGAAGCCCGCGTCACTCCCCACCCCCGGAACTCCGACCGGCTCATAGGTTCGCGTTGTTGGGGCTCGGCGGACTCCCTGCGGCTCGCCGCCCTGAAGCGATGGCTATTCCCCGGTGAACCGGGGAGGGCGCCTCTCCAGGACGGCCGCCAGGCCTTCGGCGTGGTCCTTGGTTTTGACGAGGATGTCCTGGATGTGCGCCTCGTACTCCAGCTCGTCCTTCAAGGACCGGACCGACGCGCGGTTCATGACCTTCTTGGTGAGCCCCAGGCAGCGCGGAGCCGCCTCCAGGAGCTTGCTCACCACGTTGAAGGCGGTGGACTCGAGCCTGTAGGGCGGCACGACCATGTTCACGAGCCCCAAGGTCAGTGCTTCCTGGGCCGGGACCGGCCTCGCGGTCCAGGCGAGCTCGAGCGCCCTGGAGAGCCCGACGCGGCTCGGCAGGAGGCCCGTGAGCCCGCACGGCAAGAGGCCTGTCGGAGCGCAAGAGCATGTGAAGCTCGCGTCCTCCGAGGCCACCTTGAGGTCGCAGGAGAGCGCCAGGCTCGCGCCCAAGCCCTCGGCCGCGCCGTTGACGGAAGCCACGACCGGTTTCTCCATGGCGCGCATGCGAAGGAGGATGGGATGGAGCACGCGGCGGAGCTCCTCGGAGTAGCTCCAGGCCGGATCCTGGCGGAGCCTCTCCACCTCGTTAAGGTCCGCGCCGCACGAGAAGGCGCGGCCCGCGCCGGTCAAGACGACGCAGCGCACGGAGGAGGATTCCTGGGCTTCCTTCAGATACTCGCCCAACAAGTGCAGGAGTTCCAGGTTCAAGGCATTGGAGACCTTGGGCCGATTCAGCGTCAGGGTCATGACCCCGACCGCAACCCCCTTGATGAGGACGTCCGACGCCGCGGTCATTTCCCCTCCAAGCCCGCCTCGAAATCGAGCTCCTCGGCCTCGAGCACCGATTCCTTCGCGGCCTTCACCGCGAGCGGCGCCTTCTCCGCGATGTCCAGGGCCTCCAGCTCGCGGACCAGGTCCTCCATGAGGGAACGGCTCACGATATTGCCGGGCCCGCGACCGGAGAACACGGCCGAGGCGACGGGGCCGTCCCTCTCGACGCGGACCGCGCCGGGGCGGACGGCCGAGTCCTGGCCTTGGCTGCTCATAGGGGCCTCCAAGATAACATTAGAACAACTCCCCCGCCCAGAGGCTTTCCAGAAAGTCCTCCAAAGGCATGATTTCGACTCCCTCCAGCCTTCTTCTGCGCTGGTCCATGGAGACCACCACCTTCTTCTTGAGGGAGTGCTGTCGGGACAGGCTCTTGATCCCCTTGAGGTGGCCGCCGTGGGCCATGTCCGACGCCTTCACCTCGACCGCGATGCCGTCGCCGATCACGAAATCCACCTCGCTGCCGTCGTAGGTGCGCCAGAATTGGATCGGCTCGGCCTTGTTCCTGTAGTCCTTGTAGGCCCGGATCTCCAGAAAAACGAAGTGCTCGAGCGCCTTTCCGAAGACGGATGTTCCTCGGGGGGCCTGGGAAATCCCAGCGAGGGAATGGGCAACTCCGACGTCGAAGAAGTAGAACTTGCTCATCGAGTAGGCCTTCCTGCTCGTGGCCTGCCTGAAGGGGGGCAGCATGACGCCGAGCAGGGTATCATCGAGGATGTGGAAGTACTCGACGATGGTGCGCGGCGGGACCTGGGCGTCCCTGGCGACCTCGTTGAAGTTGACGAGATCCGCGTTCGAGAGGGCCGCGATCCGGAGAAACCGGGAGAAGTTCTCGATCTTGCGCACGATGGCCTCGGCCTGGATCTCCTCCTTGAGGTAGGTGCCGGTGTAGTCCTCGATCTCGGGAGCCGGGGATTCGCTGAGGTAGACGGGGGGAAGGCTCCCGAATGTCAGGAGCTTGTCGATGTCGAAGAGCTTCTTGTCGAAGGCTTTGAGTTCCTCGGAGGTAAATGGCATGAGATGCTGAACCCTGGCCCGCCCCGCCATGAGTGAGGTATGGGTCCTGCGGAGCTTCCTGGCGCTGCTCCCCGTGAGCAGGAAACGGACCCCGTTCGTCTCGATGAGGTCGTGGATCTCGTCCATGAGCGAGGGCAGCTTCTGTATCTCGTCGACCACGACCAGCCGGTCGCCATCGCGAAGCTCCTCCCTGATCAGCCCGGGATTCGCGGAGAGCCGCGCGAACTCGCGGTTGACCAACAGGTTGTAGACGCGGTCAGGCGCGAGCTCGTTCCTGATGTACTGGGTCTTCCCCGTCCTTCTCGGGCCGAGAAGCAGGACGCTCTTGGTCTTGAGCGTTTCCGCGACCTTGCAGGATGACCTGGGGATGTACACGATTGTGTTCCTGTATTATCGGCAGGCATTATGCCAGATTTACCACAAATTAAGCAATAGAAACATGGTGAGCGCGCCCGCCGCGGTCATTTCCCCTCGAAGGAAGGCTTCCTGCCGTCCCGGAACGCCTTCATGCCCTCTTTCTGGTCCGCGGTGGAGAAGAGCGACCCCAGGAGCTTGCGTTCATAGACCAAGCCCGCCTCGAAATCGAGCTCCTCGGCCTCGAGCACCGATTCCTTCGCGGCCTTCACCGCGAGCGGCGCCTTCTCCGCGATGACGCGGGCCAGGAGCCGGGCGTGCTTGACCAGGACCTCGTCGGGCCAGACCCGGGCCACCAGGCCGAACTCCATGGCTTCTGAGCCATTGAGCCGCCTGCCGGTCAGGAGCAGGTCCAAGGCGCGGTGCCGGCCCACGCTCCGGGCGAGCCTCTGCGTGCCGCCGGCGCCCGGGATGACGCCGAGGTCGAGCTGGTCGAAGCCGAAAGATGCGCTCTCGCCCGCCACGATGAGGTCGCAGGCGAGCGCCAGCTCGAACCCCGCGCCGATGGCCGGGCCGCTCACGGCCGCGACCACGGGCTTGGCCACCTTGCCGACGCGGTCCCAGCACTCGAGGTAGCTCTCGCGGCCAGGGTCGAGGACCGCGGTCTGCTCCAGCTCGGACACCTCGACGCCTGAGCAGAAGCTCGTCGGAGAGCCGGCGAGCACGATGCAGCGCACCGCAGCGTCTTGGTCCAGGGCCTCAAGTTCGCGGACCAGGTCCTCCATGAGGGAGCGGCTAACGATGTTGCCGGGCCCGCGGCCGGAGAACGCGACCGAGGCGACGGGGGCCGTCACCTCGACGCGGACCGCTCCGGGACGGACGGCCGAGTCCTGGTCTTTGGCGCTCATAATGCAAGGCGGAGCGCCAACGTTTTGTTCCGTTCCTCGAAGGTCACCTGGAACGGCTCAACGAGGTTGTCCCGCCCCATAAAGCAGGTAAGGACCTTCGTCCTTGTGGGGGACCAGAAAAACCGTGGGTTTGGATCTCAATGACATCCGAGAGGCCTGGAGGATTGCTCCCGCGAGAGACCTGTCGTGGGCGACGACCTTGCTTCCGACCAGCATGATCCATTCGCCGGCGTACCGGTCCAACCTGGTCGTCTTCTCCCTGGCGTCTCGGTGCATGCCTTTTCTCATGCCTGCCGCCATTATAACATTTTCGGGCACGAGCCCGAGCGTCGAGCGGTCCCGGGACCGGAGACCTCGGCCAGCTTTGCCTCCAGCTCCTCGATCTTCTTCTGTTGTTCCTTGAGCGCCTGCAGCAGGTAGAGCGGAAGCTGGCTGTAGTTGACGCGCTTAAAGTCCTTCGGGTCGGTCTCCACGAGATCCGGGAACCCCTTCTCCACCTCCTGCGCCACCACCAGGCCGGTCTGGTGCGTCCTTCTTGAGCCGTTCGTCGGAGCTGCAGGTTCCGGCGATGATGCTCCCGTCGCGGTCCACCACGCAGCCGACCGTCCCCTGCCCGACGCCGACGTTGCCGTTGGTTGCGGCTAAGGAGACTGAGTTGGGAGGATTGCGCGTTGAGGTAGGGCTTAATGCTGCTGCGGGAACTCGATTTCGATGCGGTTGTCGCTTTGCTGGAAGTTCACGCGGGCCTGATCGAAGAAACCCGTCTGACCTAGGATGGCCTTGAACATGGATGGGAGCTTGGCAAATCCGATGGTGGCATGGAGCCAGTGGCCGCCAATTTCGTAAGAGGCGTCCTTGAAGTGGACCTTGATCTTGCCGCCGTCGATGCCCATGATCGAGTAGGATTTCCCCGAAGGGGGTATGCACTTAGCCCCACCTCGGTCCGCAAAGCTCCCCCGCCGTGGACTCCGACCTAGCAATCACGTGGTTGTATGTCATCGGCTTCATGGTCACCGCCTGCTGCATCAGACGAAAGAAGAGCTTGCCGCGA
>JACQWX010000083.1 GCA_016209035.1 Elusimicrobiota bacterium
CTGCCACTTCTGGTTCAAGTGCCTCAGGGAGCCGCGTCTGGGCGGCAGCAAGAAGATCATGAACCTGCCCAAGACCATCCAGATGCCCCGGCCGGTCGACGAGACGCTGATCCGGGAGATCGCGCCTCTCTTCTATCTCTTCGACAAGGGCGAGTACTACGTCTTCGAGACCAGCATCAACCTCACCGGGCCGTACGGCAGCGAGGACGAGGGTTCGTACTTCTTCAGCGACGAGTTCCAGGAGCTCTGGGACATCAGCGATCCGGCCGAGCAGGACCTCCTCTCGGGCTGGGAGCATTTCGAGGGAGAGCGGCCGAGGGTCTACCGGCACGGGGAAGGGAACTTCGTGGAGAAGCAGTTCGAATTCGTGATCCCCTTGGTCCGTCAGTCGAGCTTAAGCGAGGAGTACGTCAAGCTCTACCGCTCGATGATCTCGGAGGGCGACCGTCCCAGGATACTGGTCCTTGGCATGTATCAGCGCGGCATCCCGGAGACGGTCCGGCGCAACCAGGCGCGCGTGATGCATTCCTTCCTGGCGGGGTTCGTCCTGGACGGCCACCACAAGCTGGCGGCCTACCGGCGGTCCCGGGTCCCGGCGAAGTTCCTGGTCATCCTGGCGCAGAAGGCGAGCAAGTACCACCTGCGCAAGGAAGAGACGGCGCCGGCCCGCACCCTGTTCGAGGAGCGTCTGGCGACCCTCGTCGGGTAGATAGGTCCTAGGGCCTAGCCGGGAACGGGACCTTGGACACCTGGCGCGGGGTCTCAAGCGGCCTAGACTATCAGTATGGTCAGGCCCATGGGACCCAAGTCCTCGAAGGCCCTGCTCGTAGGACTCTTGGCCTGGTCCTGCGCTTTTTCCAGCCATGCGGCCATCATGTCGGTCCGGACGGCTCCGGCTTCCCGCCAGGCCCTTTCCAAGGCGGCCGCTGAACTGCAGGTCGAACTCTACCGGGTCACGGACGAGCTCGTCGCCCACCTGAAGGGCTCCAAGAAGGCCGACCTGGCCGCCCTTGAGGCCAGGCTCTCGGCCCTTGAGCGGAAGCTCTCCGGCGGCGCGGCCGGGATCAGCGACCGCGAGCGCGCCGACCTGGCGGAGGAGCTCAAGAAGGTCGCGGGCCTCCTCTCCGACACGCGGGCCGTGCTCTCGAGCGCGGGCCTTGCCGAGTCCTCGATCGAGGGCCTGCTCAAGGCCTCCGGCCGCGGCTCGCGCGGGGGCTCCGTGGACGAGCTCACCTCCCTCATCGGCGGCCTCAAGGCCGCTTCCGAGGACCCTGCCCAGGCGGCCTGGGTCTTCGAGCGCATGAAGGCCCAATTCAAGGACAGGCCCGAGATCCTGGTCGAGTTGGGCTCGGTCGAAGAGGCTTTCCAGAAGGCGTCGGTCGAGTTCACCGACCCGAGGAACCCCAACATCCAATCGGCCAAGCCCAAGGACATAGACCTCGACGCCCCTAAGCCTTCGGCCGGCAAGAAGGTCGAAGCGTCCTGGCTGAAGACGACCGGGGTAGAGGTCGGGGTCTCGGTCCAGGCCGCGGTCGCTCCCTTCGCCAAGGCCCTGCTCGACCCGGCCCAGCAGCAGTTCGTGTCCCAGCGCGAGGCCAGGCTCGCGGCCCTGACGGCGCTGGCGAAGGAAGCGCTCTCCACGACCGGCGGCGACGCGGGTTCCAAGGACCTTGCCGTCCTGGTCGCGGGCCTCTGCGATCTGCACCAGTCCTGGCTCAAGAAGCTCGGGTTCGTCGGCCCGGCCGCCGGCCCCGAGGAAGAGATCGAGCGCCTCAGGGCGATCGGCGAGGGCAACAAGGCTTTCGGCCTGTTCCTCGTGCAGCTGATCCGCTACCGGATCTTCATCCAGGAGGCCCTGCTCGCGGACGCCATCCCGGTCGGCACCCGCCTCGCGGCCTGGGAGGTCGGCGCGGACATCCCGGCCGACGCCCAGATCTATTTCCATGAGGAACGCGAGGGCGGCGTGGTCTACCGCGGTCTTCATTTCCTCTTTAAGGACCAGACCACCCGGTTCCAGGGCCAGAGCCTCACGGACGAGACGGCCCTGATCGTGGTCGGCGACCCGGTCACCAAGCGCGCCGTGCGGACCAAGGTAGCCTTCGGCAAGGACCGCCAGGTGGCGACGGCGCGCACCACGGCGATCAGCACCGAGACCGGCCGGAAGATCCGCGAGGAGCTGGCCGACATCGCGCGCAAGTTGACCGTGGTGACCATCTTCGACGAGACGGGCAAGGCCGTCCGCGAGGAGACGGTGGACGGCATCAGCGGGGGCCTGAACATCAAGGACTGGACCCAGGGCATCCTGCTCGACGTCAACAAGGACAAGTCCGCGACGGTCAGGGCCATGCCGGACGCCAAGAACCAGCCCGGCTTCAAGGCCCAGTACGGCACCATGGACGAGAGAGGGAATTTCACCGTCTCGAGCATGGTCCTGGCGGACGGCAAGGTGATCGAGATCGTCAGCCGCCGCGTCAACAAGATCCTCGACGCCTCCAAGAAGCTCATCGGCTGGGAAGTCGAGATCGGCGACCTCCTCAAGCTCCCCCGCGGCGACGAGCGCACGAGCTTGAGCCGCGAGATCGCCCGGGAGATAACCAAGGCCCTGGGGCTCGATGACAAGGAGAGTAGGCTCAGCATCCCGATCGGCAACTTCCTCTGGGACTTCGCCGTCACCGAGCCGGCCGCCAAGTCCATCCGGCTCTTCATCGACGATACCAAGCACTTCAACCTGATCTTCGAGTTCACGGACGGCAGCAAGAAGATCGTCAACGGCAAGGTCATGTCCGGGACCCCGTTCGGGAAGGACAAGAAGGTCTCCAAGGGCTCCTTCGTCGTGATGGGCCTCATCCAGGTCGACAAGGACAACCAGGGCACCCAGGACCCGCGGCGCTGGCTGGAGTACGCGGCCGAGGGCCACCGCCTCAAGTGGTACGAGACCAAGAGCACCACCAAGCCGAAGGCGTGGCAGGTCTGGAAGGCGGTCGAGCACCACCTCCATACCTGGGTCGGCAAAGAGGTCTGGCAGGGCACCGCGGCCGCAGGGCAGTGGGTCGAGGCGGAGCGCGAGAATAACCAGACGGTCACCACCGAGGAGCCGGGCTCCTCCAGCCTGGGCAAGCTCGGCAACCTGCCCATGAAGGTCCCGGTGTTGAACTGGGTCCTCGAGAAGGGCGGCCAGGCCGGCAAGACCATCTACACGGGCATCGTGGCGGCCCCCCAGGTGCTGGCCAGCGAGATCAACCTTTTCGGCATGCGGGACGAGTACAGCCTCGAAGCCGCGGCCAGCTACTACAAGAACCCCCTGATGCGGGCCCTCATGAAGGACAACCCCGAGGAGTTCCTCTCCAGGATCACCCCGGGTGCCCGCGAGATTCTCGACAGCCAGGCCATCGAGAACCGGCGCAAGGCCCTCGAGTCCCAGGGCATCACCCCCCATCGGGCCCCTGAGGCCTACCGGCAGGCCATGGCCAAGCCGGTCAGCGCCCAGGAGGCCGCCGAGGCTTTCGAGAACTTCGGCGCGGGCTCCTACGGCTCCAGGCTCATCCAGAACGGGATGGAGAGCAAGGGTCTGGCGGCCTTCGGGTGGAAGGCCGCCGGAGTCACGATGGGCGCCTTCGAGACCATCGCTGAGACCACCTTCAACCCGGTCGTGTGGGCCACCTTCGGCCTGGGCCGGGCCGTGACGGCCCTGCAGGGTTCCTCGACCCTGCTCGGCAGCACCAAGCTCCTCCAGGTGACCCTGGGCGCGGCGCGGCTGACGCACGCGGTCCTCTATAGCACCATGATGGGTTCCTTCGCGGTGGGCACGGCCGACAACCTCGGCAAGGCCATCCAGTACTGGGGCGACAATCCAAAGTTCTACGAGAAGCTCTCCGACACCGCGGCGGACGCCTTCTTCGTCTGGTTGATGTACAAGGGCGCCAAGGACGCGAAGTCCGCCGAGCAGCGGGCCAAGTCCATGGCGACCGAGGATGCCCGGCTCAAGGCTTTGCAGGAGTCCCTGGAGAAGGCGGGCAAGGTCGACACCAAGGGCGTCAAGGGAACCGAGGTCAAGGGAGCTGAAGGCGGGCCGGTCGAGGTCTCGCCCAAGGGTTCCGGACTGACCGCGAAGAAGGGAGGCCTCTTTGAGAAGGTCGCCAACGCGCTGCGGGGCGCCAAGGAGAAGGGTTCCGAGCTGAACTCCGGCAACGACGCCAAACTCGCCGAGGTGAGCGAGCCCAACATGAAGGCCAAGCCGGTCTCCGTGTCCGAAGCCAAGGCCCCGAAGGTCAGCGAAACCAAGGCTCCGAAGGCCACTGAGATCAAGACCCCGAAGGTCAGCGAGACCAAGGGCTCCGCCACCGAGACCAAGGGCCGGGTGGTCGAGAGCACGAAGGGCAACGCCAAGTCCGGCAAGGGCGCGAAGGGTCAGACCGAGGTCAAGGGCACCGAGGCCAAGGTCGACCCCAAGGCCGAAGCGAAGCCTAATGGCAAGAAGGCCCGCAAGGACGTCGCTCGCCAGCAGAAGAGCAATCTTAAGGACCCTCAGAAGGCGCAGCGCGGGAAGTCCGCGAAGGATTCCAAGGCCAAGGCGGTTGAGAAGGCGGGTGAGGTCAAGGAGCCCGGCAAGAAGGCCGTGGTCGAGGTGAAGGAGGCCAAGGGCGAGAAAGGCACGAAGGCTCCGGAGAAGGTCGGCGTCAAGGAGAGCGCGAAGGATGCCGGCGCGAAGGAAGCCGCGAAGAAGGGTTTCTGGAAGAAGATCGGCGAGAAGTACAAGGGCTGGGTCGGCAAGCCTGTCGCGCAGTTCCCGGTCATGCCGGACCGCGAGATCCTGGGCGAGAGGCCGACCGAAGACGGGTCGGACGACAAGGGCGCGGCTCAGGATCCCGAGAACACCGACGTGCCGATGCCGAAGGACGAGGAAACGGCCCTGCCGAAGGAAGAGCCGACCACGCCGGAGGAAGAGACTCGGCTCGCCGACGAAGAGGACGAGAAGACCCTTGAGGAGCGGACCGAGGAGCGCGGCCAGGCGCAGGAAGAGACCGGCTCGCGCAAGCAGGACCAGGTTTCCGAGAAGGCGCCGGCCCCGACCACCTCCCAGCCCTCGAACGACTCCTACGCGGGCGGCGGCAGCTCGGACGGCGGCTCTTCCGGCGGCGGGGATTCCCGGCTGAAGGATAAGCAGATCAAGGTCGGCGGTTTCGGCGGCAAGGGCGGTGGCGGCGGCGGCGGCGGGGGGGGCGGCGGCGGGGGCGGGTCTGGTTCCGGCAGCGAGGGCGGCTACGGCCCCACGGACACCACCTTCGGCGGCCGGAGTTCCCATCCCCAGACCTACGGCGGCAATGTTGACCCCTTCGTCGGGGCTTTCAGCGCGGCTCCCTTGATCGATACCCGCGCCCAGGTCGGCCGGTCGGCCGAGGCTACCGTCAAGAAGGCCAAGTCCACCCCGACCCCCGTGGCCGGCGGCCACTCCCAGGCCAAGGCCCTGGCGGCCAAGTTCGACGGTTCCAAGGATACGGGCAAGCACGCCGAGGCCAGGAACACCGCTCAGCCGGGCTACTTCGTGGGCGCGCCGTCCTCCTCTTGGGACTGGCAGCCGACGCCCCTGAAGGCGAAGCCCATCGCGACGGCGCAGAGGGAGGAGCCTGTGGCGGAGGCCGCCGAGGTGGAGATGCGGGATGCCGTGGCCTCCCAGCCCGCGACCAAGGACGTCGCGGCGGCGCCGGAAGCCGAGGACTACACCTACACCTACCTGCCTCCGCCCCGACATAAGTACGAGTTCCCGCCGGTGAAGACGGAGCGTCGCAGCGCCGACAGACAGGCCGTGTCGGTCGGCGTGCAGGCGGCCGCGGCGTTGGCGCTCGGCTGGCTCTTGTTCTCCTCCGACCTGCCCTTCCTCCTCGGTCTTTCGAGGAGGAGGCGCCAGAAGTAGGTCCGGCGGAAAAAGTAGTAGAATAGTCGCCGCCCGATCTCATCATATCGCGATGGTCCCGTCATGATCAGCCGTTGCCCGAATTGCGGTGGCGAAGTTGATGACGAGGTTCCCAAGTGTCCGCACTGCTATTGGGATTTCATCTCCCTGAAGGTCGTTCCTCCGGTCGGCAAGGCCGGGGGGCCTTCGGGGGTGCCTGTCCAGGGGACGGGTCCGGCCAAGAAAGGTGAGCCCAATATTCCGCCCCCGTTGAAGACCCGCGGGCCCGAGGTCGATATCGGCGGGGGTATGATCCTCGAGTATCTGTCCGCCGACTCGGCACCGACTGCGGACTCCACGCGTGAGCCGAAGTCCCGCGTCGAGGCGTCGCCGCCCCCGGTCGAGCATCCGCCGGAGACGTCCCATTCCCATGAATTCAAGGAAGGGACAGTCCCGCAAGGCGGGACGCCGCCTCTGCGGGTCGAGCCGAAGCAGCCGACGCTCCCGGAGTGGGTGACGCCGGTCCTCATCGACCCGGATGAAGTCGCGGCGAGGTCCGAAGGCGCCCCGCCGACGGGCGCCAGGCCGAAGCCTTCGCCTCCGGAACCGAAGCCTCCGCCGCCGAAGCCCCCTCCTGAGCCGCGTCTTCCATGGGAGGCGCCGACCGTGGGCTCGCAGGAGGATGTCGTCGCGAGGTTCGAAAGGTCCAGGGCCGCCGCAGAGGAAAGGAGAGCCTTTCTTCCCGACCTCCCGCCGGTCCCGCCTCCCCCTGCGCGCGTGCCGGCCTCGCCTCCGCCGCAAGCGGCTCCTCCTCCACCCGCTTCGTTCCCGCCGCAGGCCGCGTCTCCGCCGCAGCCTGCGCCCGCTTCGCCCCCGCCACACTCCATGGTCCCGGGGGTGGAACCGCCGCCTGAGCCCCGCCACATGGACTTGGCCGAGGATGCTAGTCTCCGTGGGGATGGCTTTCGGCTTCCCGTCGGGATTGAGCGCACGGTCATCATCGGCATCGGGGTCGTGGCCGTCGCGGCCCTGGCCACCCCGGTCGCCATCTACCTCGCCCTGAGAGGCAGGGCGCCCCGGCCGGAGCCTCCTGCCGCGGTCGCGCCTGTCGCCCAACCTTCAGAGGCGAGGCCCGCTCCGGCTCAGGCCGTTCGCCGGCCGGTTTCCATGTTGCCGGTGATCAAGGAGACGCCCAAGCGTGTCGAGCCGCAGCCGGCTGCTCCGGCCAAGGAGCCCCCGAAGCCTCAAGCCCCTGGGCCTTCGGCCCAGGCCGCTCCGAAGCCGGCCGCGCCGGGGGACCCCATACGCCCTTCGGGCGTTGCCCCCGGCACGGCCGGAAGAGGAACATTGCCGGCCGACGTGGAAGCGCCCGCCGTCGTGGCGGTCACGCCGTTGGCCAAGGCTCAACCGCCCAAGCCGGCGGGGAAGAAATGGGTCTTCAGGGGCAGGGTCTACGACCTGATCAACCTCTCTCCGGTCTACGATGCGAAATTGACCTTCCTGGACCCGTCGGGGAAGGAGGCTGGGAGCACCGTCACGAAGGACGAGGGGCGCTTCGAGATCGCGCTCGATGCCCTGCCCAAGGGCGGCTACAGGCTCTCAGTCCAGCACTTCGACTACCGCGCGAAGTACATCGACGACATCAACCCTCCCTTCGACCAGGTGGACGACAGGGTGAGGCGTCCTCTCGCCGACGCCGCTCCGGTGAACAAGCCTTGGATCGGGTCGGGCGACGCGGCGACGAAGCGGGATTTCGTGATGGTGCCGAAGTTGACGGCCGACTAAGAGCGCCCGGCAAGGCCTAGGCCCGCATCAAGTCCTCGATCCCGTCGATGTCCTTGGGGACGGTCGTCAGGTTGAGCGGCGGGCCGTGCCGGCGGACGACGATGTTGTCTTCGATGCGCACTCCCCCGAACCCGAGGAAGGTCTCGGCTCTGGTGAAGTCCACCGAGCCTTTGAATTTCCTGCGGTTCGCCGGGTCTTCGAGGAGAGCCTCGATGAAGTAGATGCCGGGCTCCACCGTGATGACGAAGCCCGGCTCGAGCCTCGCCACGAAGCGCACGGGGACCTTGGCGGGATTGGGGAGCTTCCGCCGACGGCCTCCCGCGGTGTCGTGGACGTCGAGCCCCAGCATGTGGCCGAAGCCGTGGGGATAGAAGAGCCGCACCGCACCCCCCTCGACGAGGCCCGAGGTCGTCCCCTTGAGCAATCCCAGCCCTTTGAGGCCCTCGGCGATCATCGTCATGGACTGGACGTGGAGGTCGGCTGAGACGACGCCGGCCCGGGCCCGGTCGATCATGGCTTTCTGAGCCTCGAGCACGATGGAGTAGACGTCCTTCTGGCGCGCGGTGAACCGGCCGCCGGCAGGGAAGGTGCGGGTGATGTCCGCGGCGTAGCCGAGGCGCTCCGCCCCGGCGTCGAGGAGCACGAGATCGCAGCCCCGGATCCTCGCGTCGTTGCGGCGGTAGTGGAGCACGGCCGCGTTCTTGCCGGCAGCGACGATGGTCTCGAAGGCCAGGCGTGTCAAGCCTGACCGGAGGCACTCGGACTCGAAGACGGCCTGGACCTCGCGCTCGACCATCCCGGGGCGGACCGTCTTCATGACGGTCCGGAAGGCTCGGCCCGTCACGTCGCTGGCGCGGCGCATGAGGGCGACCTCGCCCGCGTCCTTCACGGCCCGCAGCGTCTCCAGAGCGTCCTGCAGGGCGGCCGGGCGCAGGGCCAGGCCCCGCGCAGGGCGTCCCTTGAGCCGGGCAAGCCGGGCGAGCGTGCCGCGGTCGGCATACAGGACGCGCAGTCCGCGCCGGCCGCGCCGGATCTCGCGGGCGAGGCGGTCGATGTGCAGGGCTCTGCCGATCCCGTAGGCGGCCCGGGCCTCGGCCGGGCTCGGGACATGCCCGAGCCAGACCCGGTGGTGGCTGTCGACCTTCGGGATGAACAACGTGTGGGACCGGCGCTTGGGGTCGATGACGACCCAGCAGTCTGGCTCCTCCACGCCGGTCAGGTACAGGAAGTCCGACCGCTGGCGGAAGGGGTGGTGCACGTCGCCGTTCCTGAGGACCGGCGAACCGCCGGCGAGCACGATCAGGCCGTCGGAGAGCTTGGAGGCCAGGGCGTTGCGGTGAAAGAGGGAGCTCTTCATGACATACAGATTGTACCATTGTATGGCCCAGGCGCCAGGTTTGGTGGAGGTCAAGCGACAGGGTTCAAACCAGGCGCCTAATAGATCCACCCCGGCACGCCCGTGGGGCGCTCGTCGCGGGGCGGGGCGGGCTTGGCCTTCTTGCGGGGCTTCTCTTCGATGGGGATGACGTCTTGGCTGACCGGGAGGCTCTCCCGGCCCGGGGAAACCTCCATGAAAGGCCGGCGGGTCCTGCCGCGCACCGATTGGACGACGCCGCCGAACCGGTAGCCGAAGGTCACGCGATGGCTGTTCCCGACGGAACCGATGGCCCAGCCATAGTCGAAGGTGAAGCGCGCCTTCCATCTGAGGCCGAGACCTGCCGTCAAGCCCAGGGTCTGGCGGTTGAACTGCCAGCCCAGCCGGAAACCGAACGTCTTGTCCCAGAAATACTCCATGCCCGTGGAGGCGTGCCAGAGACGGTCGTGGAACAGGAAGTCCCCGTCACCGGAGAAGAGGAGGTCGTGCATCGCCCCCGGCTTGAAGGCGTAGGCGGCTCCCATCCGGATGGTCGCGGGAAGGGGGTCGCTGTGTTCGACGTAGCGCATCCTGCTGCCGAGGTTGGCGGCCGCGAAACCGATGCTCGCTCCCAGGTCGGGGCACTGCGCGAGGTAGCCCAGATCCGCGGCGACGGCGGAGGCGGAATAGCGTTCGGCCAGAGACGAGTGGATGACCTTCCCCGCCATACCGAGGAAATGGTTGATGTTGTAGGACTTGCCGGGCGTCTCGATGGGGGTCATGCCGATCCTCTCGGCGTAGCCGGCGGAGGCCACGACGTCGTAGCCGGCGTTGATCTTCTCGGCGCGCTGGATGTTGCCGTCGGCGGCGAGCTCGTTCACCTCGATGGTCCCCCCGCGGGAATGGAGGATGGAGCCGCCTATGCTGGAGAATCCCTCCCCTGCCATCCCCGCCCAGGGGATGGGGCCCGCGTACGCGAAGTGCTGGGAGGAGGTGTCGGTCTGTCCCGAGAGGAAGGCGGCGCTGAGCTCGTGCGCGTTCAGGAGGCTCAGGCCCGCCGGATTGTAGTACAGGGCCGAGGAGTCGTTGGCGACGGCCGTGAAGGCGCCTCCCATCCCCAGGGCCCGCGACCCCATGGGGACCATCAGGATTGGGGCGGCGGCGGTACCGGGCTGCTCGAGGGCGAGGCAGTCGTGCGGCGGCCAAAGCAGAAGGAATGTCCCAATAAAACGGAACGTCAACGAAGTGACCGACAAGAGACTCGCCGTGGGGCGAAGCGGAGTCCTCGTTGCGAGTCTCTTGTCGGTCATTTAATCACCACAACCTTCTGCGTCTGAGAGATGCCCGCGCCTCTGAGGTGCAGCAGGTACGTCCCGCTGGCCACCATGAGCCCGTTCATGTTCCGGCCCGACCAGTCCAGCGCGCCCTTCCCCCCGGTCGTGTAGTCATCGAAGAGCGTCGCCACCAGGGTCCCGTCCAAGGAGTAGAGCTTGATGGTGATGCGGCCGGAGGTGGGGACCTCGTACTTGACGGTGGTCTTGCCGCCCTTGAGCGGGTTGAAGACGTTGTTGAAGGCGGTCAGCTTGGATTGGTTGCTGGTCAGGTTCATCGGCTGGGAGAAGCCCAGGCTGATGGTGCTGCCGTTGACGTTGTAGGCGAAGACCTCGAGATGGACGGTCCCCACCGCCGGGAAGCGCGCGCCGAAGCTGCCGTTGAGCCTGACCTGTCCGGAGATCGAGCCTAGGGCGCTCTGCGAGGAGACCCAGGCCAGGTAAGAGGCCGCGCTGCCTGGGACCGCCAGGGTGTTCGGGATGACGGCCAGGACATGGTCGCGCAGCTGGGCGTAGGCGAAGTGGTAGGGCAGGGTCGTCACGCTGACGCTGAAGGAGGCCACTTTGACGTCGAAGGAGATGAGGTCGTTATCGACCACCGCGGAGACGATCGAGGATTCGAGCGCCGCCGCCTTCGGGTAGTCGAGAGAGAGGACATAGGGGGTGGCCGAGTTGACGCCGGAGTTGGAGTAGCTCAGCGACTCGGCTCCGTGGACTTGGAGGTAGTAGAGCCCGGGCTCGGAGACGACGAGGTCGAGGTTGGCCTCCGCCTGGGTCGTGGTGCAGTCGAAGGTCTCGCAGTACTGGCCGTCCACGGTGTTGAGCCCGTCGAGCGGCGGCTGCGCGGCGCCGACCTTGCGATGCCGGCGGTCGTAGAGGGTGACCGCATAAGCCTTGTAGAAGTTGCCTGACTGCGGGAGCGAGAGCTTGACGCGCATCCTGCCGGGCCCGGCCCCGAAGGAGTAGGTGTCGATGTCGCCTGCCGGATACACGGTGGCCGCCACCGAGGCCATGGTGCTGACGTCCACCGCGGTCATGAACCCGTCGTTGCGCTCCCAGCCGTCGCCTTTCGGATAGGGCAGGCCGTGAGCCTCGAACGCGGAGGTGATGATCGCGCCGACCTTGTTGGCCTCGATGCAGGCCGCGACCGCGCCGGCCTTGTCCACGCGGATGAGCGCGTCATAGTACTCGGCGAAGCTCTCCGGGAAGAAGAGCAGGGACTCGAAGATCAGGCCGTCCGCGCAGGCGGCCGGGAGGTCCAGTTCGCTGATGACCCTCTTGCGGATGTCCCAGAATGCCTGGGCGATGTAGGCGGAGTCGTCGTGCACCTCCCCCGCCCAGTTGGCGGCGCTCAGGACCTTGCAGTTCGGGGGGCAGTTGAGCTCCATGATAGGGTTCGGGTTGCCGATCTGTCCGTTGAACCACAGGCCGGAGGTGGAGTGGTTCAGCGCGCTGGCCGCGAAATAGTAGCTCAGGGCCTCCTGGACGGCGCCCGACTGCCCGAAATAGGGAGACGAGAATATCCTCTCCTGGACATAATGGACGTACTCGTGCCGCGCCGCGGTGGCGTCGTCGGTGGCGGCCAGATCGGGGCTGGCGGAGTTGATGTCGCTGAAGTTGAGGTTGTCCTGGTCCGGGCTGTAGAAGGGGCTCAAGAGGTCCGGGCCCACGTAGACGTTGACGTTGAGCGGCACCCCGATGAACGCGTAGCTCGACTTGTTCACGCCGCCGACGAACCAGTCGTGCATGGCGTTGACGTGGTAGAACGCGCTGAACTCGCCTCCCAGGTTGAGGGAGGTGTGGGAGGATGGCCACCATGCCAGGCTCGAGCCGTTGACGTTCCAGTCGTCCGCGTTGGAGAGCGTGAGATAGCTCGAGACCAGCACGTCGTAGCCGTGCTGGGAGGAGCCTGAGGCGTTGGCCTTGAGCTTGAGCGAGTACTGCCTCCCGGCAACCGCGGCCCCGTTGAAGGGGCCCCGGTTGCCGACGTAGGAGGCGACGGGGTAGCCGGCCCCGTTGAGGATGAAGAGCTGGTCGTCGTCGATGATCTGGCCCTCGCCCTCGAGTATCTCCCAGGTGCCGACGTTGAACTGGCTGAACACGGGCAGGACCTTGACCGCCGTGGGGGCGATGGCGTCCAGGTTGACCGTCTGGGAGACGGTCGCGCCGTCAGGGTAGGGGTGGGGCGAGCTCACTGGGGTGCCGATCGTGGCCCAAGCGCCGAGGCCGTTGTCGTAGTGCGCGCTAGGTCCCCGGAAATTGGAGACGTTGGCGTAGGGGCCCTGCAGGGCGGTGAAGATCTTGCCTTTGGTGTCGCTGCAGAAGAACCCCTGGGCGTTGGTGTCGGCGTAGTGGCTTCCGTCCTTGACGTGCACGCGCTGGTTGCGCATCGGCTTCCAGGCATAGGGGGTCAGGACGGGGTTGATCTCCGCGATGAAGGCCGTGACGGTGCCGGAGGTCATGCAGGCCTGGTAGCGGTGGTCGTCGTACCGGAACAGGACCTGTCCCGTGTGGGCGTCGACGTAGTACCTCCAGAGGCGCCAGCCCTGCCGGACCGTGAACCTCCACGCCAGGTGGCTGCGGCCGCTCATCTCGCTGGGGAAGATGACCAGGTCCCCGCCGGCGCCGGCGACTGGCCCGATCTCGGAAAGGACGGATTGGAAAGCCTGCGAGGCCGTCAACGAAGGATCGAGCCCGATCGAAAGGTCGGGCTCGTAGCTCGAGTTGAACCCGATCACCCGCCCTTGGTCGTCCACGTGCACCTTGACCCGGGAGAACTCGACCGGGAGGCCCTTGTAGGTCTGGCGGTAGAGGATGTGGCCCATGCCCGAGCCTGAGTTCTGACGTTCCAGGGCCAGGTCCGTCGGCTGCACGGCGGTCAGGTCCCGGGTCTCGCGCAGGAAGGCCTCCGCCGCGGCGCGGTGGCCCCCGGGGCGGGGAGCGGCCTCGCCCTCGGTGAGCGCTTCGGGAGCGCCGGTGCGCGGGCTAAAGCGCATCTTCCAGCGGGCGCCCTGGGCGCGGTTGAAAGCCTCGAAGGCGCGCTGCGCGCTGGTGCGCGGGGGCCGTCGTTCCTTGCGCAGGCCTTGGGAGAGGCCGAACCTCTTGCGGTCCTCGACGGTGACGCCCTGGGGACGCAGGGCAACCGGCCGCGCGCCCGAGCCTGCGATGAGCCAGCCCAGGACGGCCGCGGCCAAGGCCCACGCGAGACGGCGCAGCGGGCTCCTCACGGCCTGCCTCCCGGGGAGGCGAGCTTACCCACCAGGACGGAGGCCGCCCTGATCCGGACCTTCGCGTCCCCTTGCCGCAGGAACGGCTCAAGGAGCCTGATGGCGTCGTCCGTCTTCACGGACCTGAGGATCTCGATGGCCTCGAGCTGGACGTCGGGGTCGTTCTGCTCCAGAGCGTCCCCCACGAGCTTGAGGTCCACTTTCTCCCCGCGCCGGGCCAGGCTCCCGACCGCGCGCAGGGCGATCGAAGGGAAGACCTTCTCTTCCACGACCGTGCGCAGCAACTGGCTCGACCGGGCGCCGGTGACCCTGCCCACGGACTGAACCGCCATGGCGCGGACCGTCAGGTTCGTGTCGCGCAGGCCCTTGGCCAGGTATTCGAGGACGAGGGGGTCCGGGAAATTGCCCAGGGCCCTCATGGCTTCGGCGCGCACCGCGGGCGCCTGGTCCTCGCAGGCCACGCGCAGCTCGTCCAAGCCCACGGCGAGGCCCGTCTGCCACATGGCCTTGGCGGCGGCGGCGCGCACGGCTTCGTCCTTGGATTTGAGGGCCGAAACGATGGGAGCGACGAACTCGTCGAACCCGAGCTTGGCCAGCGCGACGGAGGTCGCGTCGCGCACGAGGTCCGAAGGGTCGTTCAGGGTCTTCTCGAGAATCTCGACGGAGCGCACCCCGCCGATGAGGCCGAGCTTCTCCACGGCCGCGGCGCGCGCCTTGTTGCGCTTGATGGCGGCCAGCTCCTCGGCCGGGTTGGGAGCCTTGACGGCCTGCGCCGGAGGCGCAGGCGCCGGAGGCCTAGGGGCGTTGACCAGGGACGCGATCTCCTTGAAGCCGCGGTCATCGCCCAGTATCTGCATGCTGTAGGCGGCCTCCAAACGCACATAGAGGTTCTTGTCCTTGAGCATCCGGGCGAGCAGCCGCACGGCGGAGCTGTTGCCGAGCTCGCCGAACGCCTTGGCCACCTCCAGGCGCACCTCCGGGTCCTTGTGGGAGCAGCTGCCGACGAGGAGCTTCAGGGCGTCGCGGCCGATCTTGGCGGAGTCGATCGGGGCGGTCTCGGGAGCCGCTTCGGCGGGCTGGGCCGTTGCCGGCGCCTGGGCCTGCGGCTCAGGCGCGGCATGCGCCGCGGGAGGGGCGAAGAAGAGGAGCAGGAGCATGCACCCAAGATGATAATGGGGGGAATTTGCGGAATTATTTCGCGGGCCAATAATATAGATGCTAGAATAGCGACCTACGGCTTCTTCCCCCACAGCTGCGCGCCCCTGGCGTAGGGGAGAGCGGTGCCAGGCCGTGGGGGAGGCTTGCGACTCGGGAGTCGAGTGACACGGGCCCGTAGCTCAACGGATAGAGTACGTGGCTTCGAACCACGCGGTCCAGGTTCGATTCCTGGCGGGCCCATGTCAGCGCCGCGGCTTTTTTTTGTAGGATAGACTCGGTGGAGCGCTTCATGGAACGGCTCATCCCCCCCGAACGGAAGCAGCCCCCCCGCCGGGGGGGCTGCTGACATGGGTGGCCACTCGCACTGGGCCGGCATCAAGCACAAGAAGGGCGTCACGGACGCCAAGAAGGGGAAAGTCTGGACGAAGCTCGTGCGCGAGATCACGATCGCGGCGCGCCTCGGCGGGGGCGATCCCAACGCCAACCCACGGCTCCGGAAGGCCATCGACGACGGGCGCGCGGCCAACATGCCCAGCGACAACGTCAAGCGCGCCATCCAGCGCGGGACCGGCGAGCTGCCGGGCGTCCAGTACGAGGACCTCACTTTCGAGGGCTACGGGCCCTCGGGAGTGGCGATCATCTGCGAGGCGACCTCGGACAACCGGAACAGGACGAACTCCGAGATCCGCCACCTCTTCGACGGCCACGGCGGGAACCTGGGCGTGGCCGGGTGCGTGGCGTGGATGTTCAAGCAGAAGGGAGTGATCCGGGTGGCCAGGACCGCGGGGGTCGCCGAGGACCATCTCATGACGGTGTCCCTCGACCACGGAGCGCAGGACCTCGACTCCAGCGGGAGCTTTTTCGAGGTCCTGTGCGACCCGAAGGACTACGATCGGCTCCTGCAGGGCTTGGCGGGCGCCAAGATCCCCGTGGAGTCCTCCGAGATGGCCATGATCCCGGACACGCTGGTCCCGGTCGGCGAGGCCGATGCGCCTCGGGTCCTCGAGTTGGTGGAGGCTCTGGAGGACCATGAAGACGTCAAGAACGTCTACTCCAACTTCGACATCCCGGAGAGCGTGCTGGCCAAGCTCGGGGGTTAGACCTTGAGGATCCTCGGCATCGACCCGGGGCTCTCCCGCACGGGCTGGTCGGTCGTGGAGGCCGAGGCGGGTCGCGAGCCGCGCCTGGACGCTTCGGGGCTGATCGAGACCGCGAGCGCCTCCCCCCTCCAGGAGCGCCTGCGGTTCCTGCATGAGCGGCTCTCCCGCGTGCTCTCCGATCACCAGCCCGCCGCGGCGGCCGCGGAGGATCTCTTCTTCCTCAAGGCCTCGCCCAGCATGAGGAGCACCCTGGAGGCGCGCGGCGTCATCCTGCTGGCGTGCGCCCAGGCCGGCGTGAGCGTCTGCGCCTATGATCCCCGCACGGTCAAGGCTTCCCTGACCGGCAGCGGCGCCTCCGGCAAGGCCCAAGTCCAGCGGATGGTCCAGAGGCTGCTCAAGCTCGCCCAGCCCTTGACGCCGGACGACGTGGCGGACGCGGCCGCGATCGCGTTGTGCCACTCGAAGATGAGCAGGCTGGGAGGGCTCAAGGTCGTGGACCGGATCGGAGGCGGCTTGCGCCGAGCCCCCGTGTCGCAAGCCTCCCGTGCCGCGAGCCTCCCCCCGCGGGGGAGGCGAGCATCGAGGGGGGCTTGTGAGGAAGGAGCTCCGTCCACCCCATGATTTCATCCCTGCGCGGAACGCTCCTCTCCAAGACCGCGGACCGGGTCGTGGTCGAGGCCTCGGGCGTGGGCTATGAGGTCTTGATCGCGCAGTCTTCCATCCTGCGCCTCCCCGACCCAGGCGCGGAGGTCCTCCTGCACGTCAGCGAGTCTTTCGGCATGTACGGCGGCGGGGCCACCCTCTACGGGTTCCTGACCCCGGCCGAGAAGGAGGTCTTCAGCATCTTCCGGGACCGCGTCCCGTCCACGGGGGCCAAGAAGGCGCTGGAGTACCTCGACAAGGCGTCGAAGTCGCTCCCTGATTTTCGCCGCGCCGTCATCGACAGGGACTGCCGGATGCTCTCCGCGGTCTTCGGGTTCACGAAGAAGACCTCCGAGAAGATCATCGAGGCTCTCAAGGAGGAGTTCGCGGGCCTCGAGGTGGCCGGGGCCGAGAGGTTCGGCGCCGACGGGACCAGGGGCCTGCCCGCGAGCGCGGTGGGGCAGGCCTTGAGCGCTCTCTCCTCGCTCGGCTACAAGAGCTCCGAGGCCAGGATCGCGCTGCAGTCCGTGGCTGAGGAGAGCGCCGGCTCCGGCCTCGAGGCCGGGGAGATCGTGCGCCGCGCCCTCAAGAGGCTCTCGCCATGACCGGGAAGGATGGCTCAGGCGAGGCGGGAGGCGCTTCGGCCCGGGAGGGCTCGGTCCTGGCGCCTGCGCCCAAGGACGAAGAGGTCCAGTTCGAGCGGCACCTCAGGCCCAAGACCCTCGACGAGTTCGTCGGCCAGGAGGCGCTCAAATCCAACCTGCGCGTCTTCATCGAGGCCGCGCGCAGGCGGGGCGAGCCCCTCGACCACTGCCTGTTCTATTCTCCCCCTGGACTCGGCAAGACCACCCTGGCCCACATCATCGCCCGGGAGATGGGCGTGAACCTCCGCTCGACCTCGGGCCCGACCATCACCAGGCCCGGGGACTTAGCCGCCATCCTCACGGACCTGGGCAAGGGCGACGTCTTCTTCATCGACGAGATCCATCGCCTCACCCCCATGGTGGAGGAGTCCCTCTATCCCGTGATGGAGGACTGCAACCTCTACATCGCGACGGGGAAGGGCCCCGGGGCTTCCGCCCTCAAGCTCTCCATCGAGCGCTTCACCCTGATCGGGGCGACGACGCGGGCGGGGCTCCTGACCGGGCCTCTGCGGGACCGCTTCGGCATCGTGGGCAACCTGAACTTCTACGCCCTGGAGGAGCTCGACGCGATCGTGAAGCGCTCGGCCGCCATCCTCGGCATCCCCATGGAGGCCGAAGGCGGCCGCGAGATCGCCCGGCGCTGCCGCGCCACGCCGCGCATCGCCAACCGGCTCCTGCGCCGGGTGCGCGACTTCGCCGAGGTCCGCTCCGAGGGCCGCATCACCGGGGAGCTCGCGCGCTTCGCGCTCGAGCGCCTGGAGGTGGACCCTGACGGACTCGACGCCCTCGACCGCAAGCTCCTCCAGGCCCTCGTCACCAAGTTCGCCGGCGGGCCGGTCGGGGCCGACAACCTGGCCATCAGCATCTCGGAGGAGATGGACACCCTTACCGACGTGATCGAGCCGTTCCTGATACAATCCGGGTTCATGGCCAGGACCCCGCGGGGCCGCGTCGCGACCAAGAGAGCCTACGAGCACCTGGGGCTGAAATCCCCCTCGCAGACCCTCGAACTCCTGTGACCGAGCAGGGGTACCCGCGCAGCGGGTCTGCGAGGGAATGGTTGGAGGTCGGCAGACCGGAAACCATGACGGCGGCCCTCATCCTCGCGCTGGCGGCCCAGCCGGCCGCGGCCGCCGCGAGCCCCCGGACCATCCAGATCGGGATCGTCCAGCAGGCGCAGCAATTGATGGTCGTTCCCGAGGCGCACTACACCCTCGTGGAGCCCTCCGGCGTGCGCTGGGAGGTCGAGCCGGGCCGCGAGTACAGGGTCCTCCCCCTGAACCTCCGGCAGGTGAGGTTCGGCCCATGGGAGGTCCCGGCCGATTCCCGTCTCGAGCCCAAGGACGGCGGAGGTACCGTCAAGGTGTCCGGCTCGCGCTACAGGGGCACCCTGATCGTCCGCGCCGTCTCGGACGGCACCCTGAGCCTCGTCGACGAGGTGGGCATGGAGGACTACCTGCCCGGGGTGCTCGCCGAGGAGATGGAGCCGGACTGGCCGCTCGAGGCGCTCAAGGCACAGGCCGTCGTGGCCCGCACCTTCGCCTACTACAACCTGAACCGCTTCCGCAGCGAGGGCTTCGACCTCGGCCCCGACACCCGCTCCCAGGTCTACAAGGGGGTGGGCAGGGAGAACGAGAACGTCCGCAAGGCCGTCTCCTCCACCAAAGACGAGGTGCTGGGCTTCGACGGCAAGCTCCTCGGCGTCTACTACCATTCCTGCTGCGGCGGGCATACCACCAGCCCGCGCTCCGTCTGGGGCAAGTGGATCGAGGTGCCCCGCCCCTTGAAGGGCGTCAAGGACCGGTACTGCCATCACTGCCCGCAAAGCCGCTGGACCGCCTACTTCGCCGACGCGGACATCATGGCCGCCTTGACCGACCAGATCCTCGGCACGACCTCCATCGATTCCCTGGCCGTTGGCAAGCGCGACTCCGCCGGCTTCGTCGAGGATTTCCGCATCTACTCCCGCGGCCGCGTCAAGGTCGACGCCAAGGACTTCAGGAAGCGCCTGGGCCCCAAGGACTTCAAGAGCCTCAAGATTCTGCGCGTGATCCGGCGCTCGAAAGGCATCGAGTTCGTCGGCTCCGGGATGGGACATGGGGTCGGCCTGTGCCAGTGGGGAGCGCGCTATCAAGCCGAGTTCGGCCGCAACTACGAGGGCATCCTTTCCTATTACTTCCCCGGCTCCGTGCTCTCGGTCGTGACCGATGAATGAAGCTGGCTGATTTCGATTTCAACTACCCCGAGGAACTCGTCGCGGCCTACCCCTGCGAGCCGAGGGACTCGGCCAGGCTCATGGTCGCGCGCCGTTTAAACGGTCCAGGAGAAGGAGGCCTGGAGCACCGTGCCTTCAGGGACCTGCCCGATCTTCTCGACCGCGGGGACTGCCTGGTCTTGAACCGCACCCGGGTCTTCCCGGCCAGGCTCCTGGGCAAGAAATCCACCGGCGGCCGGGCGGACATTTTGCTCGTGCGTGAGCACGAGCCAGGTCTATGGGTCGTGCTCTCCTCTGGCTTGAAGTCCGGGATGAGGCTCCACTTCCCCGCGGACCTCCGAGCGACCGTCGAGGCCTTGGACGAGGACGGCCAGTACCTCTGCCGCTTCGACAGGCCTGACGTCCTGGACTATGCCGAGAACCACGGCATGGCGCCCTTGCCGCCCTACATCCTCAGGCGCAGGCGGCTGGCTGACGCTGGCGGGAAGGACGGCCGCAAGCAGACTTCCGCCAGTGAAGACAACGCCCGCTACCAGACGGTCTACGCCAGGCAGGCCGGGTCCATCGCCGCACCGACCGCCGGCCTCCATTTCACCATGGATCTCTTCGCCCGGCTCGAGCGCAAAGGCATCCGGACCGCCTGGCTCACCCTCCACGTCGGCAGGGGCACCTTCAAGCCCATCGAACACGAGGACCCCAGGCATCATCGGATGCTGCCTGAATGGTATCGGATGAAGGACAAGGACTGCCAGGTCATCAAGTCAACGATGGCGGAGGGCCGGCGGGTGGCGGCCGTGGGCACCACCTCGACCCGCGTCCTCGAAACCTTGGCACGCGCTACCGAAGGCATCCATTCGTGCGAAGGCTGGACCGACCTCTATATCCATCCCGGCCACGAGTTCAAGGCGGTGAGCGCCCTCGTGACCAATTTCCACCTGCCGTGCTCCACCCCGCTCATGCTCGCCTCCGCCTTCCTTGGACGGCGTAGGCTCCTGGCCGCCTATCGCGAAGCCGTCAGCCGAGGCTACCGCCTGTTCTCCTTCGGCGACGCGATGCTGATGCTCTAACTGGGGCTCTACGGCAGGGTCTTCTTCTGAGCGCCCAGCCCGGGGGGTAGGGCGACTTTGAGCCGCCGGGCCCATCGGCGCAGATAATGCCTGTCTAGCTTGGGGCCCATGGCCTCGAGCAGACTCTCGACGTCCGCCATGTCCCTGGTCCTTCCAGCCACGAGTTTGTGCAACAGCAGGTCCTCCGGCGAGAGGACGGCGATGGAACCGCCGCCGATGGGGATGGCGCGCCGACGGCTCAAAGCCGAGAACTGGTATTCGTCTCCGGCCACGAACAGGTCGATGAAGGTCCGGTCCCGGCCTTCGCCGAAAACGAGGCTCCAGATAGGCAGGCGCACCTTGGCCTGAGGAGGCGGCGCCCACGGCAAGAACCCCGCAAGCCTGAGCCTCCGAGCCAGCCTTGCTTCCCCCTCCGCGGACGCTTGCACCAGGACATCGAGGTCGAAAGTGGCGCGCGGCTGGGCCCACGCATTGACCGCGACCCCCCCGATGAAGGCGTACGGGACTCCGGCGCGCTCCAGAACGCGGGCCAGCCTACGAAGGGCGGATTCGAGAGGGTCGGACATGGGCGCTCGCGGCCAGCGCGGCCGCGATACGGAGGTTGGCCCGGTGACGGCTAAGATAGCTTCTCAACAGGGTCGTCCCTCGTCGGTGCTGGAGAAGCCTGAGGGACAGGCGATTGAGTTGAAACCACCGCCGCAGCTTGATCTCAGCGGGCATGCTGGTCTGACCCGGTCGATGCATGGTCCCGAATAGTATGGGTCAGCAGGGCTGCGGTTGTCAAGGGCCCCGGAAAATTGGGCCCGGAAAATGCTATCCAGGCCTCTGTGAGGCAGGGTTGATGAGCGCGGGCTGATGGCCTCGGACCCCTCGGCGCAGGGCGCGTTCTCCGAGCATTTCCAGCGGGGTTCGGGCTTCTACCAGCAGGGCTGCTTCGCTGAGGCTGTCAAAGAGCTTCATGAGGCCATCCGCATCAACCCATATGGAAGCCTGACACCCACCGCCGTCCAGAACATACGGAGGTCGCGGCAAGAAAATCATTATGGTGATTGCGTTTTCTCGATTTTCATGATGGCGCCATCATAAGAAACCAAGAAACGATGGGTTTTCATGGACATTTTTCGTCCGAGGTCCGAATCGGAAAAAACCGGGAACTTTTCGAGGCCTCGCTCGTACTATGTGTATGGACGCCATCGAAGCCGAGATCGCGCTTTGCGCGAACTTGAGCGACGACGAGCTTTGGGCGGCGCTGCCGAGGCTGGCCGGAGGAGAGCGCGAGGAGCTCGCCAGATTCCTCATCCATCTAGGCGAGACCGAACGTAGGGACCTGCACCTCAGGCATGCCTACTCGGGCTTGTTCAACTATCTGGTCACGTTGGGTTTCTCCGAGTGGGAAGCTCGGGCCCGGGCCGTGGCGGCGCGCTCGTCAGCCAAGTTCCCCTCCATCCTGACCCTGCTGGCGTCTGGCCGCCTGCATCTCTACGCGGTGGTCTTGCTCTCGCCTTACCTGACCTCCGACAACCACGAGTCCCTGCTCGGCAAAGCCTGCCGAAGGACGACGCGCGAGCTTCAGGCCTTGATCGCCGGCATGGACCCGGGGAGCTCCAGGCGCGACGTCATCCGCGTGGTCTCGGCGCCAGTGACCGCCTCAGATGCGCCGGAGTCACTCACGGACTCCGAGGGGGCGGTCGAGCCGGGAGGCCAGCCCGGCGGGGCGGAAAGCCTGTTCCCCGAACTGGAAGCGCACCCGGACCCGGCCGGCCGAGCCGGGCCATCGAATGCCGATTCGGCGCGGTTGCGCTTCTCCTTCGACGGCCCCGCGGAGCTTGAGACCCTGCTCAGACGAGCGCGGGACCTTCTCAGGCACAAGTACCCTTACGGCGCCATGGGACATATCGTCTACGACGCGCTGCAGGCGCTGCTGAACCGCATCGACCCGGAGCGGCGGATACAGAGGCGGATTCAGAGGGATCTGGCCAGGGCCCGGCGGCGCGGCGGTGGGTGACCGCGATAGGGCGCGATACACGACGTAGGCCAAGGCCGCAAAGCAAAGGAGCAGGAACGGGGCGCCCAGGCGCGGCCGGATGATGCGAAAGACCACGTCTCCCAGCACGCGCCAGGTCTTTCTCCACGTAGTCATCCGGTCCCAGCCGCAGGGCGCTCAACAGGGTCTTCGAGTCGAACCCGGGATGGTACATCTTGAGCAAGGCGATGGCGCGCTGGACCGTCGTGCCGCCGGGGCGCACGACGTCTTTCTCGAACCTCCGTCAGATTCCCGGAATTTGTCAAGGGCCTTTTCATATAATGGCTGCGCAATGGATCCGACGACCAAGGCGACCAAGACTTTCGAGGTGAAGGCCCGCGACGCGCAGGGCAAGGCCCGCGCAGGAGTCCTCCACACCCCGCACGGGAGCGTCGAGACGCCGGTCTTCATGCCGGTGGCGACCTTAGGCTCGGTCAAGGCGCTCTCGCAGGAGGACCTCGCGGACCTCAAGGTCCGCGCCATCCTGGCCAACAGCTACCACCTCTACCTTCGGCCCGGGTGCCCGGAGATCGTCTCCGCCGGCGGGCTCCACAAGTTCATGGATTACGACGGCATGATCCTGACCGACTCCGGCGGATTCCAGGTCATGAGCCTCTCGGACCTGCGGGAGGTGGACGACCACGGGGTGAGCTTCCGCTCGCACATCGACGGGAGCAGCCACCGGCTCACGCCGGCCGGCGTCATCGAGGTCCAGGCTGCCCTGGCGTCGGACTGCTGGACCACGCTCGACGTGTGCCCGGCTTATCCGTGCTCGAAGGACGAGGCCGCCTCGGCGCTCAGGCGCACCATGGCCTGGACGGACCAATCCGTGCCCGCGGTGCGGCGGTTCCGGGACCAGGGAGCTTCCTCGCTTTTCTTCCCCATCCTTCAGGGTTCGGTCTTCCCTGAGCTGCGCCAGCAGGCGGCCGAGCATCTGTCCGGCGTGCCCCACGACGGGGTCTGCATCGGCGGGCTCTCGGTCGGCGAGCCCAAGGACCTGACCTGGTCCACCCTGGCCGCGGTCTCGGGCATGCCGCCGGACGAGAAGCCGCGCTACCTCATGGGCGTGGGCACGCCCGAGGACGTCTGGGAGGCGGTCGCGGCCGGAGCGGACATGATGGACTGCGTGTTCCCGACCCGGGTGGCGAGGAACGGTCAGGTCTTCACCCGCACGGGTCGCTACAACATCTCCAACGCCCCTTCGCGCGGCAACTTCTCCCCCCTCGACCCCAATTGCTCCTGCTTCGTCTGCCGGCGCTACACGCGGGCGTACCTGCGCCACCTCTTCAGCTCGCGGGAGCTCGCGGTCTACCGGTTCCTCACCTACCACAACCTATCTTTCATGCTCAAGGTGATGGAGGAGATCAGGCAGGCCGTCGCGGAGGGACGATTCGCGCAGGCGAAGGAGGATTTCCTGGCGAAGCTCGTCAGTACCGGACTCTCTGGTCCATCATCCCGGAGGCCGGGCTAGGTCCGGCGCTGGTCCTGGCTCCGGGACTGGGAGGACTGGAAGAACTCGGCGTTCTTGTCGATGGACTTGATGGCGCCGAGGCCCAAGGCGAATCTCTCGAGCTCCGCGACGCAGGAGGGGCCCTTCATGCCGCGGATATCCAGCTTGACCTCGCCTTCGGGCGTGATGACGATCTCGATCTCGTGCTTGACGGGCATCAGGTCCCCCACTTGCGCGCCACGACCCGGATGGCGCCGTCGGCCTGCTTCTTCTCTTCAGCCACGGTGTAGCCCCGGCTCTGGAGCTGCTTGACCACCTTGCGGTAGGAGTAGCGTTGGACGACTTGCTTGATCGACTTGTCCTGCGCCGCGAGCTCGGCGGGGTTGAGGCCCTTGCAGTCGCGCACGATGCAGAAGCCCTTGTCGGTCTTCTTGATGCCGGCCTTGCGGCCCACCCCGTCGTCGAACACGCCTTCGACCCGGTGCTTCTGCCCGTCCGAGGTGGTCAGGCTGAAGAGATTGGCGATGCCCCGGCCGAGGTCGGCGAGCGCCCCGCAGAATTCCTCGATGTCTTGGAGCGTGATCTGGACGTCGGTGCCGGCGGACATCAGGGTACCTCCACTTTGCGCGTGAACCCGCCCGCGGCGGGAGCGGGCGAAGGCTCCGGCTTCGAGGCGGGCCGGGCGCGCGAGGACGCCCATTGCCTCAAGGCGTCGATGTCCTCCTTCATGGTCTTGGAGAGCGGCACCGTGGAGGAGAGGGCTTTCTTCAAGTCATCCCCGCTCAGTCCCCGGTTCTGGTGGAAGGCCTCGTAGAGCCCCTCCACCACAACCTGCTCGATCTCCGCGCCGGAGAAGCCGGCCGAGCACCGGGAGATCTCGCTCAGGTCGAACTTCGACGGGTCGCGGCCCCGCTTCTTGAGGTGGATGGAGAAGATGTCCCGCCGGTCCGCGGCCGAAGGGAGGTCCACGAAGAAGATCTCGTCGAGGCGGCCCTTGCGCAGGAGCTCGGGCGGCAGCATGTTGACGGAGTTGGCCGTGGCCGCGACGAAGACGGGCTTGGTCTTCTCCTGGAGCCAGGTGAGGAAGGTGGAGAAGACCCTGGCCGTGGTGCCGGCGTCCGAGAAATTGGAGGACTGGGTGCCGGAGAGGCCTTTTTCGATCTCGTCGAGCCAGAGCACGCAGGGGGCGACGGATTCCGCGGTGCGGATGGCGCGGCGCATGTTCTCCTCGGACTGCCCCACGATGCCGCCGAAGACGGCCCCCATGTCGAGCCGCAGGAGCGGCAGGCGCCAGAGGCTCGCCACGGCCTTGCAGGTGAGGGACTTGCCGCAGCCCTGCACGCCCAGGAGCAGGATGCCCCGCGGCTGAGGGAGACCGAACTGCCGGGCCTTGTCCGAGAAGGCGAGGCCTCTTTTGTGGATCCAGTCCTTCAGGAGGTCCAAGCCCCCGATCTGGCCGAACTCCTCCCTCGCCTCGAAGAACTCGAGGAGACGGGACTTGCGGATGATCTGCTTCTTCTCCTGCAGGATCACGTCCACGTCGTCGGCCACGAGCTTGGAGTCGAGCACGATGGCCTTGGCCAGGGCGTTCTCGGCTTCGGCAAGGGTCATGCCCATGGCCGCGTGGATGAGCTTCTCCACGTCCTCGGTGCTGAGGTTCACCTGGAACTTGGCTCCCTCCTGCGCGGCGCTCGCCACCTCCTTGAGGAGCTGCCAAAGCTCCGTGGGGCCGGGCAGGTCGTAGTCGACCACGGTGATGTCCTTCTCGAGCTCAACCGGGATGGTGAGGACCGGGGAGAGCAGGATGAGCGATTTGTAGCTGGCCTTGAGGCCGTCGACCAGGTCGCGCAGGCGGCGGATGACGCCCGCGTCTTGGAGGTACGGATGGAAGTCCTTGAGCACGAAGAACGCCGAATCCTGGGATTTCTCCACGAATTCGAGGGCCGCCTGCGGGTCCTTGGTCGAGGCGTCGGGGTTCTGGCCGGCCGCGCGGAAACCCTGGGTGAAGGTCCAGAGGAAGATGCGCTTGCCGTGACTCCCGGCGAGCGCGGCGAGCATGCGCTCGGCGCGCGTCTCCTCCCAGGAGACCAGGTAGATGAGAGGGTATCGGGCGCGGATGAGGATCTCGAGCTCGGCTTCCTGCGGGTTGGGCATTGGGATAGTCTATTACACCGCTGAAGGAATCCGCAAGGATTCCTTCAGCGGCGGTTGCGTTTCAGGCCGCGCAGGAGCCCGCCGCTCGGGAATCCGGTGACCGTCGCGCTTCCGTCCGGGTGGACGTGCGCCTCCACGGCCAGGTCCGGCCACTCCTCGGGCCGGACTCGGCCGCTCAAGCGGTGGGCGGTCTGATTGGAGGAACCGGCCCAGGGAGGGCTCCCGCAAGCCGACGCGGCCTCGAAGCGTCCGGCGACCAGGAGGTCCGTCCTCTCCAAGACCGCCTTCTTACGCGGGTCGGCCGAGACTTCCTCGAAGGCGTAGCCGGTGAAGACCACGGAGTCGAGCCTCGGCTCCAAGGCGTCGAGCAGCGCGGCCACGCCATCGGGTTGGTCGAGCGGCTCCCCCCCGGAGACGGTGACCCCCCGCAAGGACGGGGTCGCGTGGATGCGCCGGGCCAACTCCATGATGTCGACGGCCGTCCCGCCCTCCGGGCTCCAAAGGTCCTGGTTGAAGCAACCAGGACAGCAAAGGGAGCAGCCCTGCGTCCAGACGACGAAGCGCTCGCCCGGGCCGTTGACGCGGCTGCGGCCGAGCGTCAGGCCGATCCTGAGCATCATCGGGTGTCGTGGCCTCATCCATCAAAAAAAGTATCATATCCGCGATGGGAACGGTACTCCAGATTATCGCGGCCTATCTGCTCGGCGCCGCCTACGTCGCCGGCGGCGCGTTCGTGCTGGCGGGGACCCTGCTGCTCCTGCCCGAGTCGCGCCGCAACGCCAAGGACTTCGCCAAGGGCTCCTCCGCCGCCATCGCGGCCGGCGTGGCCTGGTTCCTGCTCGCTTCCCTCCTCTCGGTGCTGTTCCCGCCGGCCCTGGGCCTTGAGCGCACGCCGCCGAACGCCGGGCTCACCTCCCCTTGGCTCTTCGGCTGCGTCTGGGTGGTCGTCACCTTGGGCAGCTACCGGGCCATGGCCGCGGCCTACCGCCGCGTCTCCGGGGAACTCACCACGGGCTGGGGCGCGAGGATCGCCGCGGGCATCGTGGCCGTGGCCTTCTCGGTCGCTTGGACCGCCGCGCTCCTGGCCCCGGAGTCGGTCTGGACGCTCCGGCGTTAGAGCCTTGACCTTTCCCGCAAAAAATGGCTCAATACCCGACCAAATCGAGGTCCCATGCAGAGTCAACCGAATCCCATCATCAGCCTCGTCCCGATCATCGCGATCTTCCTCATCTTCTACTTCCTGCTCATCCGGCCTCAGCAGAAGGAGGCTCAGACGCACAAGAAGATGCTCGAGGGCCTTAAGAAAGGCGACCGCGTCCTGACCAACTCAGGGTTCTACGGCACCATCATGGGCATGAAGGGCGACGACCTGGAGGTGCGCTTCAGCGACAACGTGAAGCTCCTCATGGCTCGTTCCGCGGTGAGCCGCCTACTCTCGTCTTCGCCCGACGGCGGCTTGCAGCCGGCGGGGGCGAAGAAGGAGGGAGGTGCCTCATGAAGACGGCGGTTCGCCCCCCTCAACTACTTTCCTCCCCCGTGGGGGGAGAAAAGTGACAAAGCTTCAGATCAAGTGGATCGTCGTCGGCGCCATCTTCATCCTGGCCCTGTTCCTGCTCTACCCGAGCATCAACTGGTACGCTACGGATTCGGCCGAGCGCGAGAAGCTCGAGGCCTTCCGCATGAGGCCCAAGTATCTGGTCAACTTGGGGCTCGACCTCAAGGGCGGGACGCACCTCTTGATGGAGCTCGACATCGACAAGCTCGACGCCAAGGCCGACATCCAGGACGCCATGGCGCGGGCCATCGAGATCATCCGCAACCGCGTGGACCAGTTCGGCGTGGCCGAGCCCTTGATCGCCCGGCAGGGCAAGCGGTGGATCGTGGTGCAGCTCCCCGGCATCTCGAATGCGGCCGCGGCCAAGGAGATCGTGGGGAAGACCGCGCTGCTCGAGTTCCGCATGGTCCAGAGCGGGGAGAAGGTGCAAGAGGCGCTGGGCAAGATCGCGGAGCTGGGCAGTCCCTTCGCGGGCGAGACCGTCTCGACCGCGGCGGCCAAGCTCGTCCCGGCCGGGATGGAGCTCTTCCGGGGCAAGGAGAGCACGATCTACCTCCTGAGCTCGTCGGCGCCGTTCACGGGCGCGGACCTCGAGACCGCCCGCGTCGAGACCGGCGGCGACTACGGCCTGCCCGTGGTGGGATTCAAGTTCAAGCCCGAGAAGGGGGCGCAGTTCGCGATCTTCACGGGCGCCAACGTCCAGAAGAACATGGCGATCGTGCTCGACAAGGTGGTCTACTCGGCCCCGGTCATCAAGCAGCGCATCACCGGCGGCTCGGGCATCATCGAGGGCCAGTTCACCATGCAGGACGCCCACGCCCTCTCCATCGTCCTGCGCGCAGGCGCCCTCCCCGCCCCGGTCAAGATCATCGAGGAGCGCACCATCGGCCCCTCCCTGGGCGAGGACTCGATCAAGGCCGGCGTCACGGCGACCGCCATCGCGGGCCTCTTCATCTTCGTCTTCATGGTCTTCTACTACAAGGCCTCGGGCCTCGTCGCTGACCTGGCCCTGGTCTTGAACCTCGTCTTACTGACGGCCGGCATGGCCTACTTCGGCGCGACCTTGACCCTGCCCGGCATCGCGGGCATCATCCTGACCATCGGCATGGCCGTGGACGCCAACGTCCTCATCCTCGAGCGCATGAAGGAGGAACTGGCCCTGGGCAAGCCCATTCGCCTGGCCGTGGACGGCGGCTACGAGAAGGCCTTCAGCGCCATCCTGGACTCGAACCTGACCACGGTCTTCACGGCGGTCTTCCTGTTCCAGTTCGGCACCGGGCCCATCAAAGGCTTCGCCGTGACGCTCATGATGGGCCTCGTCATCAGCATGTTCACCGCCATCTGGCTTACCAAGCTGATATACCACACCTACCTCGCCAGCCGCGACGTCACGGAGTTGAGCATCTGACCATGCAGATCATCGGCAAGACCAGCATCGACTTCGTCGGGAACCGCTGGAAGCTCTTCGCGGTCTCCATCTTCCTCGTCGCGGCGAGCGCCGTGAGCCTGGCGAAGAGGGGGCTCGTGCTCGGCATCGACTTCACGGGAGGGACCGTCATCCAGCTCGCCTTCGAGAAGGCCATCGCGCTGGGCGACCTGCGCAAGGCCATCGAGGCCGCGGGCGAGCCGGACGCCTCGCTCCAGAGCTTCCCCAAGACCAATGCCTTCTCCATCAGGCTCAAGACCTCCCTGGAGGCCAACGCGGCGGACATCGAGAAGGTCCTGGCCGGGGTCCAGAAGGAGGTCGGGGACAACAAGTTCCGCGTGGAGAGCCAGGAGTACGTGGGCCCGGCCGTGGGCAAGCATCTCTACCGGCAGGCCCTGTGGGCCATCATCCTCTCGCTCTTGGGGATCATCGTCTACATCGCGTTCCGGTTCGAGAACCCCATCTGGGGCGTGGCCGGCGTCATCGCCATCGGCCACGACGTGCTCGCCACCCTGGGCCTTTTCTCCATCACGGGATGCGAGGTGGACCTCCTCATCGTGTCGGCGCTCCTGACCATCGCGGGCTACTCCATCAACGACACCATCGTCATCTTCGACCGGATGCGCGAGCTCATGAAGCTCTACCGCCACGACCCTCTCGACGCCACCATCAACCGGGCCGTCAACGAGACGCTCTCGCGCACCATCATCACCAACGGCACGATCTTCACCGTGGTCCTGATCCTGTTCCTGCTCGGCGGCAAGGTCATCCACAACTTCGCCATGGCCATGGTCTTCGGCGCGGTCGTCGGCACCTACTCGACCATCGCGATCGCCTCGCCCCTGGTGTACGAGTGGTACCACCGGACCAGGAGGCCTTCCCAGCCGCCGCCCCAGTTCGGCCGCCCCGGGGGCAAGGGCATCGGCAAGCCCAGGAGGGCTTGAGGTGCCAGGCTTGGCCCGGACATCGGCCCCCAGCTCGAAGCCTGGCGCCTGGACCCCGTCATGAGGAAAGTCAAGGGTTTCAAGCTCGAGGTCAGGCCCAAGGAGGTCCAAAGGCTCGCCAAGAAGTCGGGCTTAGACATCGCCCCCATCGGCGGCCCGGAATGCCTCGCCAAGGAGATCCAACAGGTCTCGAAGCTGATCTCGCCGGCCGTGCTCTACGACACCTTCACGGGCTCGTCGGACGCCGACGCAGCCGCCAAGGGCGCGGGCCTCGCTCCCATCCCGGGCGTGGCCTTCAGCGTGGTGCTGGCGACCTTGGGCGGCGGGTTTGCGTCCAAGAGGCGCGAACTTGAGGAGGCGGACCCGCGGCGCGCTCGGCTCTGGGGCCTCATCGCCCAGAGCGCCCTGGCCGAGGCCGTGCGTTTCGCCGCGTCCCTCATCGACACCGAGGCCGCGCTGGAGAACTGCTGCTTAAGCCCCTTGAACCCCTTGACCGGGAGCGAGGCCCTGGCCTCGGCGCTCGACAGGCTCGACTGCGCCAAGATCGGGGTGAGCCTCGGTGACGAGGGCCTCGTCCCCGCGGACTCCGCCGTCGTGACCCTGAGCTGGCTCTCCAAGTCACGCGGCAGGAAGTCCAAGACCTAGAAGCGCGTCTCGTGCTTCCCGGCGTTCGTCGTGATGTGATTTCCCCGGTCGCCTGGTTGCCCAGAAGATGCCGTATGCGCTAGACTTATTAAGAGATGTCGGCGGATAAGTCTCGGGCATGTTGATGCGAGCCGTCGCTCCCTATCTCGGGTACCTCTACGTGACCCTGGTGGGCTGGACCACCAGGTGGCGCGTCCTGGGCGGCGAGCACATGGCGGCCTTGAGGCGTTCGGGCCGGCGCCTCATCCTCGCCTTCTGGCATCAACGGCAGGTGTTCTTCACCTACTCCCACCGGGGCGACGCGACCAAGGTCCTGGTGAGCCGCAGCCGCGACGGGGAGATCATCGCCCGCATCATGGAGCTCTCGGACATCCCGGCCGCGCGGGGCTCCTCGACCCGCGGGTTCTTCGCGGCGATCAAGGAGATGTCCAGGACCCTCGACGAGGGCCTGGACCTCGGCATCACGCCCGACGGTCCCAAGGGCCCTGCCCGGGAGGTCAAGACCGGCGTCGTGTTCCTGGCTCAGAGGCTGGGCATCCCCATCGTCCCCATCACCAATGCCCTGACCCACAAGCTGGTGTTCCGGCGCAGCTGGGACCAGTTCCAGGTGCCGCTGCCCTTCGGCAGGGGAGTCGTCCGCTACGGCGCCCCCATCCTGGTCGGGGCCGAGGACGACCCCGGGGCCAAGGCGGCCGAGATCAAGGCCGCCCTTGACCGCATCACCGACGAGGCGGACCGGGAGGTCTTGCTGGAGCCGTCCTTCCTGGACCGCGCGGTCGCCTCCGCGGTCGCGCTGCTCTCGACCCTGCTCGCTCCCCTCGCCGCGGCCGGCTTCGCGGCGAAGATGCTGCTTTCCCCGCGGAGAAGACTGCTGCTGTCTTTGCCCGTCGAATGGAAAGAACGGACGGGCCGACCGGATTCGGGGGCTCTGCGCGTGTCGCCCGGTCGTCCCGTGCTATGGCTGCACGCGGCCTCGGTCGGTGAGGTGGCGGGAGCCCAGCTCCTCATCGAGCGCATCCGCGCCTCGCGGGGCGCCCCCTCCATCGTCATGACCTGCAACACGGCCTCGGGACGGGCCAGGGCATTGAAGGTCCCGGGGGTCGAGGCCGCCTGGCTGGCGCCGCTCGACAGCCTGCCCACGGTGCGCAACTTCCTGGAGGGCGTCCGCCCTTTCGGCCTGGTCCTCATCGAGACCGAGCTTTGGCCCGCGATGCTGGAACTGGCCTTCGAGCGCGGCCTCAAGGTCGGCCTGGCCAACGGCCGCCTCTCTCCCAGGAGCTTCTTCGCCTACCGCTGCTTCAGAGCGCTCATCGGGCCGTTCCTGAGGCGCATCGACCGGCTGGCCGCGCAGACCGAGGCCGACGCCGAGCGCTTGAGGTCCTTGGGCGCGAGGCCCGAGCGCGTTCGCGTCTGCGGCAACATGAAATTCGACCTCATCCAGCCTCCCTCCGGGCTCGAAGAGGCCAGGGCTGCCATGAGGAGGCTTGGCTGGGAGGACTCGCGGGTCGTGGTGGCGGGGAGCACCCACCCGGGCGAGGAAGGCATGCTCCTGGCCGCCTTCCGCGAGGCGCGCCGCGCGCATCCGGACCTCAGGCTCGTGCTCGCTCCCCGGCACGTGGAGCGCAGCTCGGACACGGCCGCCCTGCTCACCCGCTCGGGCGTGCGCTTCGCGCTGTGGTCCGAGCTTGCTCGCGCGGAGGGGCTGGAAGGGTATGAGTGCCTGCTCATCGACGCCATGGGCGTCCTGCCCTCCTGGTACGCCTGGGCGAGCGTCTGCTTCGTGGGCGGGACCTTGGCGCCCGTGGGAGGCCATAACCTGCTCGAACCGGCCGCGCACGGCAAGGCATCCGTCTTCGGCCCGCACACCTTCCATACCGAGGCTTCGGCCCGGGCGCTGGTGAGATCGGGCGGCGGCATCCGGGTGCGCGGGGCCGAGGAGCTCGGGGAGGCCTTCAGGAAGCTGCTTGCCGACCCTGACGGGAGCCGCCGAGCCGGGCAGATGGCGCTCGACACCCTGCGCAGCCTGCGGGGAGGCGTCGAGCGCACCCTAGAGCACCTCGGACCCTGCCTTGAACCGTAGTATGCTATCCTGTGCCATGATGACCGGAAACCGATGGATATCGGCCTTCGCGACGGTCGCGCTCCTCGCCCTTCCGGCGGCCTGGGAGGCCGCCCCGGCCTGGGCCGCCCGGAAGAAGGCGGGAGCGACCAAGGAGCCTAGGAAGAAGATGGAGCTCAAGAGCCCGTCGTTCGAGAACAACTCCACGGTCCCCAAGAGGCACACCTGCTCGGGGGAGGACGTCTCCCCCCCTCTGGCCTGGACCGGGGCGCCGCAGGGGACGCGGAGCCTCGCCCTCATCATGGACGATCCCGACGCCCCGGTCGGGACCTGGGTGCACTGGGTGCTCTACGACCTTCCGGCCGAGTCCAAGGGGCTGGCGGAGGGCTTGCCCAAGAAAGAGACCCTCCCGGACGGGGCCAAGCAAGGGCTCTGCTGGGGCGTGGAGGATTTCAGCCGCGTCGGCTACCACGGGCCGTGCCCGCCGCCGGGCAAGCCGCACCGGTATTCCTTCAGGCTCTACGCTCTCAAGGAGCCCCTGGGACTGCCTCCCAAGGCGACCAAGGCGGAGGTGCTCAAGGCCATGGCGGGCCGCGTCCTGGGCCAGGCCGAGCTCGTCGGCGCCTTCAAGCGCTAGGTGCCAGGCTTGGCCCCAGCATCAGACCCCAACTCGAAGCCTGGCGCCTGGGCCGAGTCCAAGCCCGGCGTCTGGACGAGGCTCCTCCCGTGGCTGGTCGCGGCCGCGGCGTTCCTGGCCTTCGTCCCCGCGCTGGAGAGCCTTTTCGTGAACTGGGACGACCGGGCCAACTTCCTGGACAACCCCGAGTTCCAGAAGCTGGGCTTGGGCGAGCTGCGCTGGATGTTCTCGACTTTCCATCTGGCGCACTATCAGCCCGTGACGTGGCTCACCTGGGGGCTCGACAAGGCGGTGTGGGGGACGAACCCTTTCGGTTACCACCTGACGAACCTCCTCCTGCACTGCGCCGCCGCCTTCCTCTTCTGCGTGCTCGCGCGCAGGACCCTCGACAAGACCTTGCCCGAGAGCGTCGAGTTCCATCCCTTTGCCGCGGCCTTAGCCGCGCTCCTCTTCGCCGTCCACCCCCTGCGGGTCGAGGCCGTGGCCTGGGCCACGGAGAGGCGCGAGCTCCTCTCCTCCCTCCTGTACCTCGGCGCGGTCGCGGTCTACCTCCGGATCCATTGGGCCGAAGAGGGGGAATCCCGCCCCGGCATCCGCTGGGTCTGGGTCCTGGCGGCCCTGGCCATGCTCTCCAACGTCCGCACCGTGTCCCTTCCCTTGGCCCTCATCCTGCTGGACTACCACCCGTTGGGCAGGTTCTCGGGCGGCAGAGGCCTGCGTGATCCCGCTGTCTGGAGGGAGAAGATCCCGTTCTTCCTCATGGCCTTGGCCGCGGGAGTCGTCGGCCTGATGGCTCAGGCCGCGACCTCCACCCTGATCCCGGTGGGCAAGGCCGGGCTCTCATCAAGGCTGGCTCAGTCGTGCTTCGGCGTGGGCTTCTACCTCTGGAAGACCTTGGCCCCTTCGGGACTCGCCAGCTGGTACGGTGATTCCTACTCGGACCAGCGCGCCTGGGTGGCGGCGCTGGGAGGGCTGGCCGCGGTCGCTTTGACCGCGGGTCTGGCCGCTTCAACCGCCGGGCGTCGCCCTCTCGCCGGCCGGGCGATGCTGGCCGCCTGGTCGTGGTATCTGATCACCTTGTTCCCGACGCTAGGCATCGTGAAGTCCGGACGGCAGATCGTGGCCGACCGCTACAGCTACCTCCCCTGTCTGGCGCTGGCCTTGCTCGCGGCGGCGGGGCTCTCCAGGCTCTGGACCCTGGCCCGGGCGGGCCGCATCCGCCGTCCGGTCTTCGCCGCGGCCGCGGCCTCGGGCGTCGCGTGCCTGACCTGCTTGGGAGGCGCGACCTGGCGGCAATGCCGCGTCTGGAACGATTCCGTGAGCCTTTGGTCCAGGGCGCAGCGCATCGACCCCAGTTCCGTCTTCGTCCGCACCAACCTCGGCATCGCTCTGCTCCAGTCCGGGCAGTTCGCGCCCGCGGTCGAGGCTTTCGAAGCCATCAAGGAGGATGCCGTCGGGGGGATGGACCCGGACTCGGGACGGGCGTTCTTCAGCTTCGTCGGGTCCCTGACCGCCATTGCGCACAACAACCTGGGCCTCGCGCTGTTTAGCGCCGGCAAGGCCGCGGAGGCCGTCGCCGAGTTCGAGAAGGCCGTCAGCAGGGCGCCGGATTTCCTGGACGCCCGCCTCAACCTGGCCTCCGCGCTGGCCAAGGCCGGCAGGACGGAGGCGGCGGCGGCGCACTTCGAGGCCGTCAACCGCGCGGCGCCGGGCGATCCAAGGGCGGTCCGAGGCCTGAAGGGACTTCGGGGGCGCGGTCGAGGGCGGAGCCCCTAGCATGCCCAACAGTATCCTGGTCATCCGCCTTTCTTCCCTTGGGGACGTCGTTTTGACCGCTCCGGTGTTCCGGAGCCTCAAGGCTGCGTGGCCGGATTGCCGGATCAGCGTCCTGGTGAAGCCCCAGTTCGCCGGCGCCCTCAGGGGCAACCCCCACATCTCGGAGATCATCCCCTTCCGAGGCCTGCGCGACGCCGTGTCGACCATCAGGGCCCGGGGATTCACGCACCTGCTCGACCTGCACGCTACGGCGAGGTCCTTCCTCATCCGACGCTTGAGCGCCGTCCCCGCCGTCTCGGTCTATCGCAAGGACGCCCTGGCGCGCAGGCTCTTCGTCTCCTTCGGCCTTCGCTCGCCGGCCCTGGAGAAGCATACCATCGAGCGCTACCTCGAGGCCTTGGCTCCCTGGGGCGTGCGCTCGCATGACCTGACCTTGGAGTTCGGGGACTACGGAGAGGCCGATCCTCGGCCGGAGGGCCCGGGGGTCGAGGGTCCCACGGCGCGCGTCCTTGTCATCCAGACCGCCTTCCTCGGCGATTGCCTCCTGACCCTGCCGCTCCTGCGCGAGCTCAAGGCCCTCTTCCCTGAGGCGCGCGTCACGGTCATGACGACGGAGCGCACTGAAGAGGTCTTTTCAGGGATGGGCTGGGTGGATGCGGTGGTCGTGGACCGCAAGCGCACGGAGCATGCCGGGCTATCTGGCGCCTTGGCGATGGCGCGCCTCGTCCGGTCGAAGGCCTTCGACTGCGCCATCATCCCCCATAGGTCGTTCCGCAGCGCCTTCGTGGCTTGGGCTGCGGGCATCCCGGAGCGCATCGGCTTCTCCACGAGCGCCGGCAGCTTCCTCCTGACCCGGCGCGTCCCGTTCGCCTGGCGCATGCACGACTTGGAGCGCAACCTGGCCCTGCTCAAGCCCTTAAAGGCCGGCCTGAAGCTCCGCTGCGACGAGTCGCTCTATCTGCAGCCCGGCGGGACCGACGGCGTCGACCGCCGGTTGGAGGCTTCAGGCATAGCCGCCGGAGACTCCGTGGCGGCCGTCCATCCGGGCTCGACCTGGCCGACCAAGCGCTGGTTCGAGGCCAGGTTCCGAGACCTGTGCAAGAGGCTCGTCGCGGACGGCCTCAAGGTGGTTTTGGTCGGTGGGCGCTCCGACCGGGAGCTTTGCGCCCGGCTCGCCTCCGGGTCAGGCGCTTCGGACCTCTCCGGCGGAACGCTTGCGGAGCTCAAGGGCCTCATGGGGCGGCTCTCGCTCTTCGTGACCAACGACTCGGGGCCCATGCACGTGGCCGCCGCGTCCGGCGTCCCTACCCTGGCCATCTTCGGCCCCACCACGCGCGAGTTGGGGTTCTTCCCCTATGGCCCGGGCCATCGCGTGATGGAGGCGGACCTCGCTTGCCGTCCTTGCGCCCTGCACGGCGGCCGGTCCTGCCCTGAAGGCCACTTCCTGTGCATGGGCCTCATCACGACGGACGCGGTCTACCAGGCGGCCAAGCAGATGACGTCCGGCAAGGGCCCTGGCCTTCCAGGATAATTGGAGGGCCAGGTCCCCGGAGGCGCAGGGCGTTCTCGGCTGAGCGCTACTTCGTGTTCTCCGCGGCGACGCGCTGATAGGCCGAATCCAGATAGACCTTGCGCAGGAACACGGCCCCGAAGAAGGACATCAGCGCGCTGCTGATGAAGTCGAGCCCCCAGGTGTGGAAGGTCAAGACCAGCAGGAGCGCGCCGACCACGACAGCGGCGTAGTCGACCTTCTTGAGGGACCCGGGGCCCAGGACGGCGTAGTGCTCGGGCCCGACCATGATCTCCGTCACGTCCTCGGTGGCGGCGGTCTCGCGCTGGTCCGGCAGCATGTGCGAGGCCGTGAAGCTCAGGAGGTAGGCGGCCGAGCCGACGAGGATGAGCATGGCGACGGACATCTCGGCTCCGGCCGCGGCCGGGATGCCGAAGATGCCCTGTTGCAGCCGGCGCATGAACCCGTACTCCAGGCCGTGGGTGTAGAGCCAGGCCCCCGAGGCGTAGGAGAAGGAATAGGCCAGGTTCGCCACGGACATGAAGCCGGCGAACAAAGACCCCGCAGCCGAAGCCGGGATCACCGCGCCGACCAGGCTGAAGGTGCTCATGCGGGTGAATCCCACGAAGACGGAGAGCACCACGTTGTAGAGGCACATGAAGCCCAGCCGAACCTGCAGCTTGGACAGGAAGGGCAGCCGGCCGCCGAGCGAATCGGTGATCCTGGTGAACCAGGGCTCGACCGTCAGGTACTGGGTCAGATTGGCCAGGATGCTCAAGACGATGACGATCTGGAAGACGCGCTTCAAGCCCCAGCGGTCTTGCCAGCGCACGCCGTACTTGGCGAACAGGAGGACCCCCACGAAATAGCCGAAGTACGCGACCCCGTCAGAGATGCCGATCTGGGTCTGGGTGAACTTGAGCGTCTCGATCATGTAGTTGGTCCACAGCGCGCCCATGGCGGGCTGGAAGTGGAACAGGAAATAGAAGACGATGATCCACATGACCGGTCCGGTGTTGAGGCCGTTCCAGAAATTGCCGACCGATTCCTTGAGCGGGATGGTGGCCGCCCGGTCCTTGGGGAGGAAGAGCACGACGATGAGGACCGCCAGCGGCACCGTTGCCAGGCCGATCATCAGCCATTTGAACGGGGTGTTGTCCGCGATCCAGCCGCCGGAAACGGACGCGAAGACGCTCGTGCCGTAGATGGCCGCCCAGCAGATGGCCTGGTTGAGGCCCACGGTGGTGGATTTGGACTGCCCGGAGGCCTTGGCCTCGGAGTCCCCCTCGACCACGGTGGCGCGGTCCACGCAGACGTCCGTGGCCGCCAGGAACACGGAGAAGACGAACATGTACCAGAAGAAGACGTTGACATCGATGTCCGCGACCGGGGCAAGGAGGTAGAAGAGCACGGAGGAGGCCAGCAGGAAGGTGAGGATGACCTTGGTCTTGCCGTAGGCGTCGATCAGGAACCCCAGGACCGGCTTGAAGCTCCAGGCCAGGTAGGACCGTGAGAACAGGTTCTGGGCAGCGGCCTCGTTGAGCTTGTAGTCCACGGTGAAATGCTTGAAAAACGGCTGATAGGTGATGCCTTGGAACGGGTTGGCGATCCCTTGCAGGACGTATTCCATGGCGAAGACGACCTTGATGGGATTCATGCCCAGGAAGTAGAAACTACCATTTTTGCGGCGAGCTGAAGCATCCGCTGTCGGCATGCCGCCCGAAATGATAAAATCAAAAAGATGCGCATCCTCCACATCGAGGACGAGGCCTGGGATTCGGGCATCGCCCATTACGCCCTGACCCTGGCCGCGGCCTTGAAGTCCCGCGGCCATGACGTGCATTTCTGGGGCAGGGAGGGCTCGGTCCCGTGCGTCAAAGCCCGGGAGCTGGGCCTTGCCGTGGCCGAGGTCACCCGGCCATGGCTGCGCCTGCCGCATCTGCGGTCGCAGGTCAAGGCCTTGGGCTTCGAGGTCATCAACAGCCACACAGGCTCATCCCATTCCCTGGCCGCGGCCTCGGCCGCGGGCCTGGGAGTGCCGGTCGTCAGGACCCGGGGGGATGCCCGGCCTCCGGCGACCAACACCCTGGCCAGGGCGTTGGCGAAGCGTACCGCCGTCTTCATCGCGGCGAATTCGGTCATCAAGTCTCAGATCGAGCGGACCTATCCACGAGCCAGGGTCGAGCTCGTCTTCCAGGGGCTGCCTTCCCCGCGGCCGGTCCCCCTCCCGGACGAGCTCTCCGCGGGCATCGTGGGCAGGCTCGACGCCGTCAAGGGGCATGAGGACCTCATCGAGGCCGCCTCCATCGTCGTGCGGCAGTTCCCGTCGGCGCGTTTCTACGCGGCCGGGGCGGGCACGGCGGAGAGGGACGTCCGACTCCGGGATATGACCTCCCAGCGGGGGCTCGACGGCGCCTTCGAATTCCTGGGCTTCGTCCCGGCCGTAGAGGATTTCATCGCCCGGTGCCGCGTCGGGGTCGTGGCCTCGCGGGATTCGGAGGCCGTCTCGAGAGCGGGGCTCGAATGGATGTCCCACGGCCGGCCGCTGGTGGCGACCCGGGTGGGCTGCCTGCCCGACATCGTCGAAGACGGGGTCACGGGGCGCCTGGTGCCCCCGGGCGAGCCCGAGAGCCTCGCCCGGGCCGTGGCGTCCCTTCTCAAGGAGCCCGGCCGCGCCGCCGCCATGGGACGCAAGGCCCGCGAGAGGTTCCAAGCGCGGTTCTGCCTGGACCGGTTCGCGGGCGACACGGAGAGTATCTATCTTGACCTCCTGCACCGTCTACCATCTTGACGGCGAGCGCACCCTCCGGGGCGGGGAGCGCCAGCTCCTCTACCTGGCCGCCGCCCTCGAGCGCCGCGGCCATCGGAACGTCGTGGTCTGCAGGAAAGGCTCGCTCCTGGACGCCGAGGCGTCCCGGCTGGGATTGAAGACCGCCCATCTGCCCTTCCTGACCGAATGGGACCCCTTGAGCGCGATGATGCTGCGCATCATGGCCGGACGTTCCGTGAACCCGGTCGTGCACAGCCATACCGCCCACACGGCCGCGCTGGCGGCCTTGGCTTGCGGCCGGGCCATCCCCAGGGTCGCCCATCGGCGGGTCGATTTCGAGCTCCATGGCGCGGCGAGCCGGTCCATGAAATACGACCAGGCCGGCGCGGTGGTGGCGGTGTCGCAGGCCGTCAAAGGCGTCCTCACTGGCTGCGGCATGGAGGCCGCCAGGATCGCGGTCGTTCCGGACGCGGTCCCGTTCGGCCGCCAGGAGTGCGCGTGGGCCGGCCTGGCCGGGCACGGCCTCTCCCCGGCCACCCCGGAGTCCCGCGCGAGCGAGCGCTCCCGGATCGCCGCGAAGTTCGGCGTCGAGCCGGAGTCGCCCTGGGTCGGCAACCTCGCGGCCCTGGTCCCGCACAAGGACCACGACACCTTGGTCGCGGCCGCGTACATTGCTGCCAGAAAGCGGCCTGACCTGAGGTTCCTCATCGCGGGGGACGGCCCACTTGCGGAGTCCCTGACGGGCCAGATCGAGCGCATGGACCTGCGGGGCAAGGTCCGGCTCCTGGGGCGGGTGGAGGACGGCCCGGCCTTCCTGAGGTCGCTTGACGTGCTGGCGCATTCCTCGTGGGGCGAGGGCATGGGCAGCGTCCTTCTGGAGGCCTCGGCGTGCCGGATCCCCATCGCCGCCACCACGGCAGGCGGCATCCCCGAGTTGGTCGAAGACGGCCGCACGGGCCTGCTGGTCCCGCCCAGGGACCCGGAAGCCCTGGCCGGCGCGGTCCTCAGGCTGGTTGGTGACCGGGGCCTGGCCGCGGCGCTCGCCACGGCCGCGTCCGCGAGGGTCCCGCAGTTCTCGATGACGGCCATGGCGGAGAAGATGGAAGCCATCTATGGACGGATCGCGCGATAAGGCTCCGGCGGCGGGCGGTTCCGGCGTCCCGGGCGGGCTCTCCGTCTTCATCATCGCCCGCGACGAGGAGGTCGACCTTCCCGGCGCGCTCGAAAGCGTCCGGGGCCTGGCCGACGAGGTCGTGGTGCTCCTGGCCGACGACTCGACCGACCGCACCGGCGAAATCGCCCGCGCCGCCGGAGCCGAGGTCGCTGTCCGCAGGTTCGACGACTACGCCCGCCACAAGGCTGCCGCCCTCGAGATGGCGAAGCGCGAGTGGGCGCTATCGATCGACGCGGACGAGAGAATCTCGCCCGGCTTGCGGGCCGAAATCCCGGCAGTTCTGTCGCAAGCCGGGCGTGAGGTTGCCGGTTATGAGATCCCTTTCTCCATCCATTTCATGGGCCGCCGTCTGAGGTTCGGGGGTTTGGGCAGCGAGCGCCATCTGCGCCTCTTCCGCCGCGCGCGGGGCCGGTTCGTCGGCGGAGCCTTGCATGAAGAGATCGTCGTCGATGGGCCGGTCTCGAAGCTTGGCCGGCCCATCGAGCATTACCCGTACCGGGACTTGTCCGACTACCTCGGCAAGCTCGACCGCTACACCACTCTGGCGGCGGCTAAGCGCTTCGAACGAGGCAAGCGCATGCGGTCCTGGCACCATCTCGTCCTGCCGGCCGAGTTCTTCATGAGGGCCGTGGCCAAGCTGGGAGTCCTCGACGGGAGGCCAGGCGTAGTGTGGGCGGGGCTCGCGGCGTTCCATAGCTGGTTGAAATACATGAAGCTTGGGGAGATGGAGAAGGAGAAACAGCCTTCATGATAACGGCCACGGCCTCAGCCGCAGCTGCCGCTGCGGCTGTACTTGCGGTCAGCGCGCGCTGGAATTGGTGGCGGCCCAAGGTGGGTGGGCTGGCCTCCCTCATGTACCACAAGGTCGGAGACCACCCCCCTGGGTCCAAGATCGAGAAGCTCTGGGTCACGGCGAAGGATTTCAGGAGGCAGATGGAGTGGCTCAAGAGCCGCGGATACGCGACCCTCACTTTCACGGAACTGAAGAACGCAGAAGACGGAAAGTCACCAATGCCGGCAAGGCCGGCATTGGTGACTTTTGATGATGGCTACGCCAACAACTACGAGCTGGCCTTCCCCATCCTCGCGGAGATGGGGATGAAGGGCAACATCTTCCTGGTGTGGGACACGGTCGGCCGGCACAACGCCTGGCACGACCCGGCGGGCGAGCCCTGGCTCCGGATGCTCACCTGGGGCCAAGTGGGCGAGATGCAGAGGTCCGGAGTCATCGAGTTCGGCTCGCACACCGTCACCCACCGCAACCTGGCCGAGATCAGCCTCGAGGACGTCGCCTGGGAGGCCCGGGAGAGCAAGAAGCGCCTGGAGGAGAAGCTCGGCCGCGGGGTGTTGGGCTTCGCCTATCCCTACGGAGCGGGCGCTTTCGTGCCCGAGGTGCGCCGCTGCGCCAGGGAGGCCGGCTACAGGTACGATTTCTCGATCAAGCAGGGCATCACCCCGATCCCCTGGGACCCGGCCTCCGGGCCGATGATGCGCCTGCTCATCCGGGGCGACGACACCATGGTGGACTTCCACCTGAACATGACGAGAGGGAGAGCGAGGCTCTAGGTGCCAGGCTTGACCCCGGAATCAGCCCCCAGCCCGAAGCCCGGCGCCTGGGCCCAGTCCGACCCCGGTTCCAAGCCCGGCGCCTGGGCCTCGCCGAAGAGGATACTCGTCATCCAGCTGCGCCGCATCGGCGACGTGCTCATGGCGACCCCGGCCCTCAAGGCGCTCAAGAAGCGCTACCCCGCGGCGGCCATCGACTTCCTCGTGGAGCCCCCTTGCGACGAGGTCCTGTCCGGCAACCCGGACGTCGCGGCCGTCCTCGTCTACCGTTCGGACGGCTGGAGGGACTACCTGTCCTGGCTGGCCCGCATCCGCGGCCGGCGCTACGACTGGGTCGTCGATTTCATGGGCAACCCCAGGAGCGCTATCCTCGCCGCCGCGAGCGGCGCTCCCCTGCGCGCCGGGCCCGCGCATGTGGGGCACCGATGGGCCTACAACCTGCGGATGGTGCAGTCGTCCACGATCCGCTACGCGGGGCGGGAGAAGATCCGCCTGCTCTCCGGGCTCGGCGTGCCGGACACGGATCCAGCCGTCCTGCCCACCCTGCATCTGGGCACCCCGAAGGCCCCGGACCCGGCGGGCCCGATCGTCTTCGCCCCGGCCTCGCGCAAGCCCACCAGGCGGTGGCCCGGCCGGCATTACGCCGCGCTGGGCAGGATGCTTCGGGAAAGGTTCCGATGTCCCATCATCGTGCTCTGGGGGCCTGGGGAAAAGGGGGTGGCTGATGAAGTGGCTGAGGGAATCGGAGAAGGGGCGACGGCTCCCGAGACAAAGACCCTGAGAGAAGCAGCGACCATTCTAGCAGGCTGTCGCCTGCTGGCAACCAACTGCGGCGGCGCGAAGCACCTCGCCGTGGCCCTCGGCGTGCCGACCCTGACCATCCACGGCTCGAGCGACCCCGCGAGTTGGACTCCGCCGGACCCTAGGCACCTCGCGCTCCGGCGCGAGGGCCTCCCCTGCATCGGGTGCGGCCTCAACGATTGCCCTCGCGGCATAGAGTGTCTTGAAGGACTCTCCCCTGAGAAAGTCTTCGCCGCGGCCTGCCGGCTTTTAGACGCCATGTATGGACCTTCCTGACCTGCGTTCCAGGCTCAAGGCCAAGCCCCTGGGCCGGGCCTTCCTCGCCGCGGCCTCGCTGGCCTACGGCGCAGGGGTGCGGACCAGGCGCCTGCTCTACGATTGGCGGGTCTTCAAGTCCCACCGGCTGGGCTGCAGGGTAGTGTGCTTCGGCAACATCACGGCAGGCGGCACCGGCAAGACCCCGGCCGTGGCCCTTGCGGCGCAGACCTTGCGCCAGCGGAAATACGGGGTGGTCATCCTGAGCCGCGGGTACGGTCGTCCCGCGGGAAAGGCCGGGATCATGGTGCTCAGGGACGGCCATGTCCCACCTTGGACGGAGTGCGGGGACGAGCCCTGGATGCTCCACCAGGCGCTCCAGGGGCTCGACGTCCCCATCCTCGTGGCCCCGGACCGGGTGGCCGCGGGCGGCCAGGCCATGGCCTTCTACCAGCCCGACGTCATCCTGCTCGACGACGGCTTCCAGCACCTCGCCCTGCGCCGCGACCTCGACGTGCTCATGGTCCACGCCCAGCAAGCGTTCGGCGACCGTCGGCTCCTCCCCTACGGCGACCTCCGCGAGCCTTTGGGAGCGCTGGCGAGAGCGAAGCTCGTGGTGCTCACGCACGCCGACCTGATACCCCCCTCCGAGCTCGACGACCTCAAGGAGGAGATCCTCAAGCGCGGCCGGGGAGCCGCCATCGTGGAGTCAGCCCACCGGCCGGACTATCTGCTTGACGCGGCCGCCGGCCGGCGCGTGGAGCCGGAGATCCTCAAAGGCCGCAAGGCGGTCGCTTTCAGCGGCATCGCCGACCCCTCTCAATTCGAGGGTCTTCTCACCGCCCTCGGGGTCGAGTTGGCGCAACGATGGCGCTTCCCCGACCACCATCCCTTCTCCGTTTCGGAGCTGCGCTCCATCGACAACGCCCGCGAAGGCCTGCCGGCCCTCACCACCATGAAGGACCTGGTGCGTCTGCCCGAGGGCTGGCGGGAGACCTTCGGTCCGGGCCTCTACGGCCTGGCCATCAAGCTCGAGATCACGAAGGGCAAGGCCACCTGGGCCAAGATGCTGACCGCGGGGACATCTTGACGGCGGAGAATCCGACAGTGCCTCCTGCCGTGTATTTCTGGAGGATTCTCCGCCGGAAGGTCTGGCGTTCTCCGTTGATGAATAACAGACTGTTGCGGTGCTCCCTTCCGGCGTTGTCATTGACCTTGACGGCTACCGCCTACCCTGCGCCCGCGCCTCCGGCCCGGGCGGCGGTTGACATCTTCACCGCCGAGTTCACCGACCCTCGAGAGCTCGTGGAGGCCGAGCCCCAGGATCCTTCGGCGAAGACGGCGGTCCCCGGATTCCCGGAGAAGCTGGTGTTCGACGTGTCCTGGGGCTTCATCTCCGTGGGGCAATCCACCCTGGAGATGAACCGGCTCGTGTCCTTCAACGGTCGGAGGGCCTACGAGATCGCGTCTAGGGCCTACTCCAACGGGTTCTGCGACGCCTTCTACAAGGTCCGGGACCTGAACCTCGCCTGGATGGACGCGCGGTCGCTGTCTTCGTTGGGGTATCTTAAGAACCTGAGGGAAGGCCATTTCTTCCGGGACGAATGGGTGCTCTTCGACCACGACTCGCGGCGGTTCCTGGCCAAGTGGGCGGGCCGGGACGGGAACTTCAGCGTGCGCCAAGGCACCATCCCGGTGCCGGTCCAGGACATCCTCTCGAGTCTCTATTACGTCAGGACCCGGGAGCTCCGGGTGGGCGCCGAGATCGTCCTCGACGTGAACACGAAGGACAACTGGCCGCTGGTCGTGAAGGTGGTCAAGAAGGAGGCCGTCAAGGTGCCGGCCGGGAAGTTCGAGACCTTCCTCCTGGAGCCTGCCCTGCGTCGGGAGGGCATCTTCATCCAGAAAGGCAAGCGCCTGCGGGTCTGGGTGACGGCTGACGAGCGGAAGGTCCCGGTCCTGATGAAGGTCGAGGTCTTCTTCGGCCACATCACCGCCGCCTTGTCCGGCGCCTGGCGCTGAGAATGATATAATCGAGTCGCAAGCCATGAGGATACATCCGCCGGTCCTTTCCGCCTCGGAGCGCCGCCGCCTCGGGCACTATGTCCGGCAGTTTTCCCGCAAGCGCATCCTGGTCGTCGGCGACCTCATGCTCGACCAGTTCATCCGCGGCGGGGTCCATCGCATCTCGCCGGAGGCGCCGGTCCCGGTGGTGCAGGTCCAGTCCGAGCATTTCGCTCCCGGGGGCGCGGGCAACGTGGCCCGGAACCTCGCCTCCCTCGGGGCTTCGGTCGGGATCGTGGGCGTGGTGGGCGACGACGCGGCCGCGCCCCGGCTCCTCTCGGATTTCTCCGGACACGGCATCGACGTGGGCCGCGTGCTCGCGGACCCCCAGCGCGTCACCTCCCAGAAATGCCGGATCATCGCCGAGCACCAGCAGGTGGTCCGCTTCGACCGGGAGACGACCTGCCCTCTTGGGCAGGTGTCGGAACGCGCGCTCCTGGGCAGGCTCCCGGAGGCCGTCGCGAAGGCCGACGCGGTCGTCATCTCCGACTACGGCAAGGGCGTGGTGACCCCGCGTCTCCTCAAGACGGTCCGGGCCGCGGCGCGGCGCAGGGGCATCCCGGTCACCGTGGACCCCAAGCCGGAGAATTTCAAGCTGTACCGCGGCGTCACCTGCCTGACGCCGAACGTCCACGAGGCCTGGGCCGGGATGCGCCGGCACGCCCAGGCCGGGGAAGGCGCGCTCCATCTCCTGGGGTTGAGCATCCTCTCCGAGCTCGGGTGCGGGTCGCTCATCATCACCCGCGGCCCGGAAGGCATGAGCCTCTTCAAGCGGGGAGGCCGGGTCATCCACATCCCCACCGTGGCGCGCGAGGTCTACGACGTCACGGGCGCGGGCGACACGGTCATCTCGGTCCTCACCCTGGGGCTGGCCAGCGGGGCCTCCATCGAGGCCGCCGCCGTCATCGCCAACTGCGCCGCCGGCATCGTCGTGGGCAAGCTCGGCACCGCGGCGGTCGAGGCTTCCGAGCTCATCAAGGCCCTGGGGAAATGAGTCTGCGCGCCGCGGTCATCATCCCGGCGCGCTTCGGCTCCACGCGCTTCCCCGGCAAGGTCCTAGCCCTCCTCGGCCACGTGCCGGTGGTCGAGTGGTGCCGTCGGGCCGCGGTCCGTTCCGGCGTGGGGCCGGTCGCCGTGGCGACCGACGACCGCCGGGTGAAGGAGGCCGTGGAGGGGTTCGGGGGGCGCGCCGTCCTGACCTCCGAGGACGCCCCATCGGGCACGGACCGGGTCTGCGAGGCATTGCGAAGGCTGGGGTGGAGGCCCGCGTTGGCGGTCAACCTGCAGGGCGACGAGCCCTTCGTGAGCCCGCAGGCCTTAAGAAGCCTGGTCGCCGTCCTGCGGCGGCCCGGGGCGGACCTGGCCACGCTCGTCACCCCCCTCAAGAGCAAGGCCCGGCTCATGAGCCCTGACGTGGTCAAGGCGGCCATGGCGCCCGACGGCCGCGTCCTCTATTTCTCCCGCGCCCCCATCCCTTTTTGCAGGTCCGAGGAGCCGTCCCGTTGGGAGCACATCGGCGTCTATGGGTTCAAGGCGTCCTCCTTGAGGCGTTTCGTCAGACTGCCGCCTTCAGCTCTCGAGCGGGCCGAGTCGCTGGAGCAGCTCAGGGCCATCGAGGACGGGATGGCGGTCTTTGCCGCGAGCGTGCCCGCGAGGGGCGTCGCCATCGACACACCGGCGGACCTGGCGGCGGCCCAGAGAATCATCCGGTCAGGTGGTCCGGGAGTATGACTTCGGGCGTGCTTGATCGGTCCTTGAATTCCCCGGGGGCTCCTGGTACAATCCTGATTGGAGGTTCCGGTGACGACGATGTGCAAGATTCTGTTCAGGCGCATAAGCGCTGCCGACGCGCCATTTCTCGCCGCCTATGGCGCGGCATGCGACGGCATCACTGATGCCGCGAAGCTCTCTCGTCTCTCGGCAAGGTTCATTCGATCTGTGCGCAGTTCGTGCTATATGGGCGTCCTCGCCATGGCCGGCAGACAGCCCATCGGTTTTCAAGACGGCGTTGTGGCTGGAGACACGCTGGAATTGAGCGAAATTTACGTTCATGGCCGGTACAGGCTGAGGGGGGTTGGCTTGGGTCTGATCAGGAGAATATTGGCCATTGCGAAGGCGAGAGGTCTGAAGCGAGCGTTCCTGCGCACCGAGCCCGACAATGTGGCGATGCGCAGGCTAGGGAGGAAAGCGGGCTTTCGTCGCGAAGGCTTGCTCTATGTGCGGGAATTGTAGATGATGATCACGTCGGTTAGGACTTCGGCCATGTTTGACCGAGCTTATGGACTGCTCCATGGTCGTTCGACCGCTCCACGCCTCGGTCGATGCAAGGGCTGCCGTTTCTGCGCCGTCTGTCAAACCTGTCCAAGCCACAGGCTTCTCGGACAGGATCCACAGGCGCATCTGTGCCACGCATTCCAAGATTTCGTTGGGTACAGATAGGAGATTGCGCTGGAGGCTCGCGATAGCATGACCAAATACATCTTCGTCACGGGCGGCGTGGTGAGTTCGCTGGGCAAGGGCATCAGCGCAAGCTCCCTTGGCAAGCTCCTGGAGTCCAGGGGCCTGTCCGTCGCCATGCTCAAGTGCGACCCCTACATCAACGTGGACCCCGGGACCATGAACCCCTTCCAGCACGGCGAGGTCTTCGTGACGGAGGACGGGGCCGAGACCGACCTGGAC
>JACQWX010000084.1 GCA_016209035.1 Elusimicrobiota bacterium
CAGCGCCGCATGAGCCACCCCGACGCCGTCAGCCTCTGCCGGGGCACCCAGTCCTCGCCAGACACCATCCGCTGCTTCGAGAGCGCGGTCCAGCGCCGCATGAGCCATAACGACGCGGCGGACCTCTGCCGCGGGACCCAGTCATCGCCGGAGACCCTGCGCTGCTTCGACGCCGCCCTCCAGAGGCGCGTCGGCCACAACGACGCCGCCAACCTCTGCCGGGGAGCTGAATCCTCGCCCGACACCCTGCGCTGCTTCGACGCGGCCGTGGCCAAGCGCCTGAGTTGGGGCCAGGCCGTGGAGCTGTGCCGGGTGGACTCCTCCGCGACACCCGACGACTAGCGCGTCGTTGACTTTCCGAGGATAACTCGGTAAACTGAGGGCTGCACACTTATGAAGAGCGATTTTGTCTTCCTCCTGTCGTTCATCCCCGCCGCCGCCTTCGCCCAGGCCGCGCCATCCCCGGGGCAGCCCGACTGGCTCTCGGGCCAGACCTCCGAGTACCCATCCTCCGCCTTCGTCACCGGCGTGGGCCTCGGCCTCACCGAGGAGAAGGCCGCGGACAAGGCGCGCGCCGAGCTCTCCAAGTTCTTCGGCGTCAAGATCGTCTCCGAGTTCAAGTCCTACATGCGCGAGACCTCGACCGGCAAGGGGTCTTCGATGGAGAAGGACGTCTCCGACGCGGTCAACAGCTTCACCTACCAGATGATCGAGGGCTCCGAGGTGCCCAAGTACTGGCGGGACCAGGAGGGCGCCGTCTACGCCCTGGCGGTTCTCGACCGCTCGGCCACCCTCAAGAGGCTCGACGGCAAGCTCGACGAGCTCGACCGGGAGTTCCGGTCCGACTCCGAACTCCTGTCCAAGACCGAGGGGAAGTTCAGCCGCCTCAAGTACGCCCTCGACCTCGTCCGGCTGTCCAAGTCCCGCAAGGATTTCAACAGGATGTACCGCATCCTGAGCCCCGACGGCAAGGGCAAGCCCGGCCCGGACACGAAGGAGGTCCTCTCTGACGCCCGCAAGGCCATCCGGACCATCTCGGTGCGCGTCGTGGCCTCCGGCGAGAACACATCCGCGGTGGGCGCCCGCTTCATCGACGAGCTCACCAGCTACGGCCTCAAGGCCGTGGTGGCGGGTGAGCGGAAAGAGTCGGACATCCTCGTGGAGGCCCACGGCGAGGCCCAGAACCTCCGCCCGACCGACCTGACCTGGTTCTGGGCCAAGGGCGCCATGGTGGTGCGCCTCAGCTACGGCTCCACCGGCGACGTGTTCAAGCGCTTCGAGGAGTCCGTTCAGGAGGCCTCCCGCGACCCGGGCTCCGCCGCGGACGCCGCGCTCCTCAGGCTCGCAGACCGGTCCGCCAAGCGCGTCTTCCAGGTCATCACGACCGAGGACCTCTCGGACGATTGAAGTTCTCCCGCAGCGTCTTCCAGCGCCTGGCCGACGAGGAGTTGGCCGCCGTCCCGCCGGCGTTCCGCGAGCTCTTCTGCGACCTCTCCGTGGAGGCCCGGGCCGTCCCCGGTCGGGAGGCCGGCAAGTGGAAGGGCTCGGCTACCCTGCTGGGCCTCTACACCGGCTTGACCCGCCAGCAGATGGCCAGCCCCTACTCCGGGACGCACGAGCCCGCGCGCATCATCCTCTATCAGCGGAACATCGAGTCGCTGGTCTCGTCGGAGGCCGAGCTGCGCGCCCAGATCCGCGCCACCCTGCGCCACGAGATCGCCCACCACTTCGGCTTCAGCGAGGACGACATCCGCCGGGCCGCGCCGGAGGACGCCTGAGGGGCCGGCGATGAGGCTTCTGGAGACCCTCGGCCTTCCCTGGTCGGCCGCCAAGGCCCTGCTGTCCCGGGGCCTGAGGAGGCTGATGAGCCGCCGCTTCCCGCGCAACTCGGCTCTGCGCGCCGCGTTCGAAGCATACTCCCGCGACCGGAGCCCCGGGACGCGGCGCGCCTTCTACGACGCCCTGCTCAAGAGCCGGCTCATCGTCGGGACGAGGCGCCCCCCGGGAAAGAGAGCCCTCGATGTCGCGCAGCTCGCCGTCGGATCGCAAGCCGGCCTCATCGCGGTCGCCGACCCGGCGCAGCTCGAGTCAACCGTGCCCGAGTGGTCCGAGAGCGCGGCGGTCGAGGGGAAGCTCTTGTTCCGGATGGCGGTCCAGCAGGGGCGGGACTTCGTGATCGCCGACCTCTTCGGGGAGCGCCTCGCCTTCAAGGGAGCGGACCTCAAGCGCCTCGCCGCGGGCGAGATGCCTCAGGCCGACCCGGCGCCGGCCAAGCTCGCGGCCGCGGGCCGCACGAGATGGAGCAGGCCGGACCCCGCGCCTTCGGCGTCTGCGCCGAGCGGCCGGGCCCTCTCCATCCTCAGGGAAGAAGCTTCGGCGGCCGGCTTGGCCGGCTGCTATCTGCTCAAGGCCGACCTCGGCGAAGGCGCCGAGCGCACCGCCCTCGTCTTCGAGGTCCGCGGCGAGGCGGGGCTCGCCGCGGTGCGCCGCTACATGGAGCGCGTGGACCTTCGTCTGCGTCCCGAAGACTGGGGAGGCCCCGTCCACATCGTGGCCATGACCCGCCGGGAGATCGAGCCCCTCCGTCCCCTGGCGCTGGTGATCAGCGAGAGACCGCGATCCTGACCGCCGCCGCGCTCCTCGATGAAGTAGCGATGGAGCACGCGCTCCCCCGCGTAGCGAAGCCTGGCCCGATAGGGGACCACCTCGTCGGACGAGGCCATCACCCCGACCGCGTAGGCGCCGTCGGCCAGGACCGCGCTGCCGTGGCGGTAGGGGTTGAGCCGGAGGAAGAAGCGCTCGGGGCCGTCGTAGAAGATGAGGATGTGGTGTTCGGTGGAGTTCTCCACGCTGACGACGGAAAGCCCGGTGAGATCGGAGGCCCCCACCGGACGGCCTCCGGACCGCGCTTCAGCGGCCTTTTGAAGGAGCGTGAGCCCCTGGCTGAAGGCGGTCTCCCGGGCGGACGGCAGATTTTGCCTTATTTCCAGGACCTGGGGTAAACCAAAGGTCCTGGTGCCTGCCGAGCGCGAGGCCGGCGGGACGGCTTGAGCTCGTCTACTCCAGGGTCTGGAGCTCCTTCTTGAGGTCCTCGGGCGGGATCATGCGCCTCTTGGGCTCGCCCGGCGCCAGGACCGCGTGCGTCCCGAAGATGCGGGAGAGCTGGCTTTCCTGGACGTCCGGGTTCTCCCCGCCCCAGGAATTGCGGACCTTGAACACCAGGCCCTTGTCCGTGGTCTTGAACCCCACGATTACGAAGGCGTGACGGGCGTGCTCGGTGCTGCCCGCCTCGCCCCATTCCTGGAGCCCCTTGAGCTCCATGCTCACCCCGGCCGGGATGCCAGCGCAGAGCCACCGGGTGATGTCGCGCCTCTGGCTCAAACCCGCGTCGAGGAAGGTGTAGGAGTGGTCCTCGACCTTGAAGCCCTGGAGCGCGCGCTTGACGATGTCACGCTCTTTGGAGACGACCGAAACGTCGGCGCCGGGGCCCTGGAGCACCATCTCGTTGAGCTTCGCGGCATGAGGCTCGGTCGCCAGTTCGCCCCAGTGGCTCTGGGGGTTCCTGGCGAAGAGCTTCGTGAGGGCGTCCAGCTTGTCGAAGTCCTTCTTGATCCCGTGGATGGTCTTCTGCTCCCCGTCGCGCCACTTGTAGTAGCGGTCCATCATCTCGGCGTAGGGCACGGTCTTGTCCGTGGCCACGCCGTTCTCGATCGCGTACGCGAGGTCGTCCTCTGGGAACCCCCCCTCGGAGAGCTTGAGCTTCTCGTTGCCGTTCTCGTCCTTCTTGATGTAGGCCTCGGAGTAGAGCTCCGGCTTCTTGACCTTCATGTTGATGAAAACATCGGCTTCGGAGAGGCGGACCTTGACCCCGTAGGCCCGCTTCAAGGCCGCTTCGATGGGGCCCATGGCGGAGAAGACGTGACAGGAGCCCACCTGGCACTGGTCGCGCAGGGCATCGTCCGGGAACTGGGCGGAGAGGCCCGCGCCTTGGCAGTCCGGCGATTGATAGAAGGGCGGCGGAAGCCCGACTGCGTTGGTGACCGTGTTGTAGTACTGGCCGATGATGCCGGGGGCCCGGTAGAGCATCTTCTCGGGGCCGACGACCTGCTCGCCCTTGTCCACCCAGGCGTTGTTTTCCCGGTAGAGCCTCTTGACCACGGGCTTCTCCCAGGTCTTGGGGCCCACGATCCACCAGTACCACCGATCCGTGTTCGACTCCACGATGGCGCTGAACCGCTCCATCCCCCATTTGCCGAGGTACTGGAAGATCCTCGTCGGCTGGGGCTTGGGATCAGCGATGCTGTGGACATTGCGGATGTAGACAGAAAGCCCCTTGGCCAGGTTGCCGACGCCCGAACCCCAGCCCGTGCCCGTGGGCTCAAAGGCGGTGGATGTCTGCATGACCACATTGGGATAATACTCGTTGATCAGCAGGATGCCGGGGTCCGAGGTTGCCGGGAACGATACCTGGATGTTCCTGGCCTGGCTCCGGTTCCGGAAGAAATCGCCCAACAGCGCGGAGAAGCACTCGGCCAGGTATTTGTTCTCGGGAGAGAGGCCAGCGCCTTGGGAATAGCGCCGGCGCACCACCCACTCGGCCGCCTGGTCGATGGCGGCCCCGCGATCGGCCTCGGCGAGGGATTGGAAGAAGCCCGCATTCAATGCGTAGAATTGCTCGACACCTCCGGCTTTGACGATCTGCACTCCCGGCGGAGTCCCATCGGCCGGAGCCTGCGCGAAGGCCGGGGATACGGCAGGGGACATGAGGACGAGGAACGCGATCCGAAAGAGCTTCATGGCAACCTCCGGCCGGTCTCCCGGGCGGACGAGTCAGGCTCGCCGCGGCACAGGGGCCGGCAAGGACCTTTCTCACTTGGAAGTATAGACCGCGAACCGGAGCGTGTCAAGACTCAGTGGGAAATCAGGGCATCCGTATCGGGAAGTCCGGCTTCGAGGCCCTGGGCCAGCGCGCGGGACCCCGCGCTACTTGGGCAGGGAGTAGGTCTCGGGGTACGCGATGATGAGGACCGTGACCAGCCCGTTCTCGGCGTTCACGCTGACGGTGCCGTTCAAGGCTGCCACCACGACCTCGCTGGCGGAGCTGAGCGCCAGGACGCCGAGCTCGCGCCCGGGCGCGGGCCGAAGCTCCTTCACCTTCAGGTTCGCGTCCGAGGTGATGCAGCGGCCGTAGGCGCGGATGAAGTCCGCGCCGGACTCGATCTTCCGCAACACCGTGGTCAGCAAGCAGGAGTCCAGGGATTCCTGAGCAGCGCTCTTCTTCGCCGCTTCTTCGTCGCTGGCCCGGCGCACGAGGACCGGGTGCCCGAGGAGCTCCCAGTTGCGCTGTTTGAGCGAGTAGCTCAAGTTCCGCATGCCCTGGGAGGCGATCGGCGCCTCGCCGGTCTTGATCACGACTCCCATGACCGGGCCGGCCTCCTCGCTCGCGGGCCGGACCATGCCCGCCTCGGCCTTGAGGTTCATGCCGGAGCGGCGGGAGACGCCCTCCATGCAAGGCTGGAGCATCGTCACTGCCTCGATCAGGTCGAATTGCCGGAAGTACTTGTAGTCCAGGAAGGCGCACTCGGGAGTCTCGCGCAGGACGTCCTTGGCCTCGTAGCGGGTCACGGCCTCGTTGACGGCGCTGGCGAAGACCATGTCCGTCTGGAACAGGCCCTCCAGACCGGAGGCTTGGGCGGAAGTCCCCAGGAAAGCGGTTGCGAGCGCGGCGAGGGCGAGTTTCGTCATGGTCGGCCTCCGGACTTCGTTCTTCACGCCTATATGATAGCCGAAAGGCCCATCCCGGCCCTAGGACCTCAGTCAACGGGGGCTATTGATTCAGGTCAACCCGGCCGAGAACGCCTCCGACTTGGCCGCCGGGAGCGCGGGCCCGGAGTGGGCCCTTCGGCACCCGCGGCCCAGGCGCCAGGCTCGCACTGGCGCATTGACTTCGCCGCCCAAGCCCGGCGCCTAGGGCACGAGGAAGCCCGCGATGGTCGCGGTCATGAAGGACGCCAGGGACCCCCCGATGAGGGCGCGTATGCCGAGCTTGGCCAGGTCCTGCTTGCGGCTAGGAGCGATGGCGCCGATGCCGCCGATCTGGATGCCGATGGAGAGGAAGTTGGAGAACCCGCAGAGGGCGTAGGTCGCGATCACGAAGGACCTGTAGTCGACGGCGCCCGGGCCGCGCGTCTGCATGTACTGGGCGAAATGGGTGTAGGCCACGAACTCGTTCAAGACCGTCTTCTCTCCCATGAGCTGGCCGATGAACGTGCAGTCCTTCCAGGGGACGCCCATGACCCAGGCGAGCGGCGAGAAGGCCCAGCCCAGGAGTTGCTCGAGCCCGATGTCAGGCCGGCCGAACCAGCCGAACACGAGATGGAGCCCGCCGTTCGCCATGGCCAGCAGCGCCATGAAGGCGATGAGCATGGTGCCCACGTTGAGCGCGAGCTGGAGCCCCACCGAGGCGCCGCTGGCCGCGGCCTCGATGACGTTGATGCTGGGGTCCTGGTATTCGATCTTGACCGTGCCCATGGTCTTGGGCTTGCCCGTCTCCGGGATCATGATCTTGGCCATGACCAGGGCGGCCGGGGCGGACATGACGCTCGCGGCCAGGAGGTGCCCGGCGATGTCGGGAAAATAGGGCTTGAGCATGCCCACGTAGGCGGCCATGACCCCGCCCGCGACCGTGGCCATGCCGCCCACCATGACGCACATGAGCTCGGACTCGGTCATCTCCTCGACGTAGGGGCGGATGAGGAGGGGGGCCTCGGTCTGGCCCACGAAGATGTTGGCCGAGGCCGAGAGGGACTCGGCCCCCGAGGTCCGGCAGGTCGCGGCCATGATCTTGGCGAAGAAGAGGACGATCTTCTGCATGACGCCCATGTAGTAGAGGACGGACATGAGCGAAGAGAAGAAGATGATGGTGGTGAGCACCTGGAAGGCGAAGAAAAAGCCCATGGTCCCCTGCTGTCCGAACGGGATGGCCAGGCTCCCGAAGACGAACTTGCCTCCCTCGGTCTGGAAGGAGAGGACCGCGTTGATGACGTCGTTCATGAAGGCGAAGAACCAGCGGCCGGGCGGCGTCTTGAGCACGAGGAGCGCGAAGATGATCTGGAGGGCTGAGCCCCAGAAGATGGTTCGCCACCGGATGGCCTTCTTCTGCCCGCAGAGCAGCCACCCGAAGAAGACCATGATTACCGTGCCGAAGACGCTGACGACCTGCTGGGCGTTCATCTCTGATCCCTCCGCTGCGCTGGTTGGAGAACCGGGATTGGATTGTACACTAATTCTGAGGGACCTTGCTCCTGAACCTGCCGATCTCGAGAAGGATCTCGGTCGGCGTCAGCAAGATGCCCGGCGGGAAGGCGAACTGCAGGGCGTCCCGGCCCATCACCATGCCCGCCTCCTGAGGCCCCACGCCCAGGGACTTGGCCTTCTCGAGGTTGGCTTTGCTGATGGCCTCGCCCAGGGGCTTCAAGGTCGCGGCGGCCTTGCCGTTGGGAACGGCCAGGATGAACTGGGTCCGGCCGTTGCCCATGGGGTCGGCGGCCAGGGACTTGAAACTCAACTGGAGCGGCATGTCGTGGGCCTGGCTTGGGCCCCCCCAGTTGGCGAACACGCCGCCCTCGGCGGAGATCTTGTCCGCGCTGAACACGAACATGTCGTCGAGCGCCTTGCCGGAGAAGCCTTCATTCTTCAGCTGCGACTTCGCCCCGGAGAGGTCGATGCGCGCGGCCTCGACCTGCTTCTGGGCGGCTTCGAGGGCGGACCGGAACCTGCCTGCCCGCGCGCCGCGCGTCTTGGGGTCGGCCACCACCTTGGACATCTCCGCCATCACCTCTTGCATCAGGACCTTCTGGGTCTCGGCCGGCATGGAATCGAAACGGTCCACTCCCTTGACGCCGTGCTTGCGCAGCGCCTGGTCGTAGATGTCGAAGACGGACTGCTGGAGCTCGATGGCCTCGCCGAGGGCGGGGTCGCCCTTGGCGGTCTCCTTGGCCTTGTTGCCGAAGAACCCGAAGTCCTCGAACCAGGTCGCCTGGCGGATGCGGCCGCGCAGGGCCGGGTCCCTCGCCACCAGGCTGATGTTGTCGACGATCCAGGCCGCCCACGCGCCGTCTCCCAGGTTGTTGGTCGAGTACTTGCCGAACCTCTGCCTGAGGTACTGGATCTTGGCCTCGGTCGGGCCCGGGTCGAGCATGACCTCGTCGATGAAGCTCAAGAGCCTCATGGTGGCGTCCACCTCGGCGTTCTTCGCGTCGAAGTACGGGCCGTGGTGGTCCATGACCACCTTGAGCCTCTCGGCCATCTTGGGGTCCATCCCCTTCAAGCCCGCGTCGTTGTCGAGGATCACGATGCCGCCCTTGCCGCGCTTGCGGCCCTTCGCGCCCTTCTCCGGGTTCAACTCGCGGTAGAGACGGGTCAGGAGGATGTCGCTGCTCTGGGCCTCGGTGAGGGGCTTCAAGCCCTTCTGGGCCCGGATGGCGTCGATCTCCTTGAGCCTGGCCTCGGCGGCCTTCCACGCCTCCTCGAGGTAGACCTTGGCCTCGGCCGAGGCGACGAGCTCCGGCTTGTCGGCCATGTAGGGCTTGCCCCCGAGGCTCAAGACGGGATCGCCCTTGGCGAGGACCTTGCCGCCCTTCATCAGCGGGACGATCTCGCCGTTCTTGACTACCAGGACGCTCTCCAGCCCCTCGATCGCGAACCGGCTGAACTGGGAGCGCAGGGCCTCCAGGCTCACGGCGGAATCGTCGAGGTTGAGCACCACGCCGCGGCCCTGCTTCTTTTGGATGATCTTGTCCTTCACCACGCCCCAGATGTTCCTCTCGTTGCCCGTGGCGGGGGAATAGCAGTCGAACTCGGTCCCGTTGAGCTTGAAGTCCGCGCCTTCCGCGGCGCCGCGCTGCTCGACCACGTACCCGTTCTTGTAGAGGGTCTGGGCGGTCTCGTTCTGCCGGGTGAGCGCACGGACGTTCTCCGGCGCCTCGTTCGGGTTGATCTTCGCCGGCTTGCCCAGGAGCTTGCCCAGGCCGAAGGGCTTCTCGGCGGCCTTGAGGATCTCGAGGTCGCCCATGGCCATTTCCGCGCCCGATGCCAGGGGCTCGTCGGCCCGCAACTTCCTGGTCACCACCCGCTGCTTGCCGATGCCGGCCAGGGTCGCCTCGGAGATCTCGGGATGGCTACCTGCGTATTCCTTGATCTTGGCCCAATCAGCCTGGGAGATCACCTTGCCCTCGGACACGGCCTGGTTCCAGGACTTGGAGAACTCGGTCATCACCAGGCCCGCGTCCTTGCCGAACAGGGCGAACTCCTTGGCGCCCAGCCGCACCACTTCGGGGGAGACATCGAGACCTTCGGCCCTGGCCTTGGCCACGGTCTCGGCCAGGAGCTTCTGCTTGGCCGCGAGGAAGGCGTCCCCGGCCTCGTGCCCGGCCGCGTCGTTGAGGATCTTGAAGTCGCGAGACGAGGTGACGGCTATGTCGCCACCCTTCGAGCCGACGCCCTGGATCTCGAGCACGGCGACGAACTCGTGGGTCCGCGCCCCGGTGAAGTCCTTGGCGAACACGGAGAGGAACTGCTGGAACTCTCCCTCGCTCATCATGCCCTTGAGGCGCGACAAGGACTGCGAGAGCGGCTCGACCTCGACAGGCGTCAAGGGGCCGGCCTTGGCCTCGCCGGATGGCTTGAAGGGCTCGAAGCCCTTGCCCGGAACCTCAATAAGGCCGCTGCCCCGCAGTCCCGAGTCCTTGGCCTTGGTCAGGGCCAGGTCCGCGGCCTTGAGCGTGGCGTGCAGGTCGCGGCCCTTGGTCACCTCCGCCACGCCGAAAGTGAAGTCCCCGGTCGGTTGGTTCTGGCCGCGCTTGGCGATGACGGTGTCCTGGATGGACTGCATGACGGTCTTGTACTTGGCGCCGAGGGCCGGGCCGTCGGGCCCTGGGCCTTGGGCCCAGGTGCCGGCCTCCTTGAGGACGCGGCCGTCGGCGGACTCGAGCTGGACCCGCTCCAGGAACTTGGCCACCTGGGCCTTGGAGCCGAGCACCGCGAACTCCTCGCCGCCTGCGCTCAGGCGCCCCACCGTCACCCCGTGCTCGGCGGCGATGGAATTGATCAGTTCTCCGGTCTTGCCGATGATCTGGTCCGTCATGAGCTTGCCCTTCACCGGGTCGCCCAAGGCCTTGATGAGGCCGTCCTGGATGGCGCCAAGGTTGTTCATGTCCATGATGGCGACCGCGGGGTCCTTGGCCTTGGACAGGAGCTCGGGCGCGTTCTTCTCCAGGAAGGCGCGGTTGGGCATGCCCGAACGCGCGTCAGTGGTCAGGATGCTCTCCACGAGCTTGGCGGCATCGGGCTTGCCTTGGGCCTTGAGGTCCGCCACGACCTTCTCCGCGGCGACGGGGTCGAATGCGACCTTGGTCTCGGCCAAAGGAGCCTTGAGCTTGCCGGCGTTGGCCCGGGCCGCGAACGAGGTCACCCTGGCCTGCAGCAGGCCGATGCCCATGGCGCCGAAGCCGGCCGCGCCGGAGAAGAAGGCGTCGAAATGCGCCCATGCCTTCTCAGGGTCCTTGTTGATGAAGGCCGCGTCGATCCACTGGATGGCGCTCACGCCGGTGTGGATGCCGGCGGGCGCGAGGAACGCGGCGAGTTCGGCCCGGTTGATGTTGTTGAGGAGCTTGACCGCGGACTGCTCGGCCTTGGAGAGCGCGGCCAGGTTCTTTCCTCCCTTCGACGCCTGCATGGCGAGGGCCACCTGCTTGGTGGAAAGGCCCGCCCGCGCGCCCGCGGCGCCGAGCTTCAAGGGAGCGGCCGCCAAGCCGAAGCCCAGGCCCTCCACATAGGCCTCGCCCGCGATGACGAAGCCGCCGGCCGCGTAGCTCGGCAGGGCGGCGAGCTTGTTGCGCCAGCCTCCCTGCTGCCAGGACTCCTTGCCCTCGGCGAAATACTGGGCCGCGAGGTTGGCGTAGCCGAAGATGCCGGCCGCCATGTAGGCCCGGTCGGCCTCGGTATAGGGGTCGTCCTCGTGGAACCGGTAGAGCTCCCCGTAGCGGCGCCGCCTCATCTTCTCCACCTCGCCGTCCAGGAAGGCATCGAGGAGGCTCCTGTTGCTCGAGTCGGCGAAGTAGCTGCGCAGAGCCGCGCGGTACTGCTGCACCACGGGGTCCTGGCCCTCTTTCATGAGCCCGCTGATCATCCAGCTGTTGAACTTGGCTTGGGCTAGGGTGTAGAAAGCCGATATCTGCTCGAACGAGGCGAACTCGTTGTGCTTGTCGAAGAACTTGATGCAGGCGCCGGTGGCCAGATGGAACAGGCCCAGGATGTCATAGAGCAGGGTTTGGAAGGGGGAGAAGACGATCTCCACGCCCTTGCCCATGACGCCGAGAGCGTCGGCGCCCAAGGACTTGGTGGCTTCCCAGACTTGGTCATCTTCCACTGATGTCCCTGCTTCTCCAGCCGGCGCCAGAAGGCGAAGGCGACCCTGCCCTCCCGCTCCTTGACCTTGTGGTCCGGCGCGTATTGCTCGCAGGCCGTCAACCCCATGTCGAAGTGGTACATGAACTGGGTGTCCTGCCTGAGAACGAACATCTTGACATAGGGGGTCTTCCCGTCGCTGGCCGTCTCCACCGTGTAGGTGTCGCCGGCCTCGCCGTCCCGAGCCAGCGCGAGGTAAAGCCTTCCGTCCCGGATGTAGAGGGCAACAACGCTCCGGCCGTCCTTGCCCGCCATGGCGTTCGACGCGAGGCCGTGCAGGTTGGGGAGCTCCCTGAGGACCCTCTCGAAGACCTCCCGCGAAGCCTTGGGCAGATCACCATCCGGGATCGGGGAAAGGTCGAGCCCCTTGCCGGACATCATCCTCTGGAGGAGCGAGGGATCGAGGACGACGTCCTTGCGGAACTTCCCGTTCTCGACATGGGTCACGACATGCCCCATGCCGTTGGGGAGGTTGCGGCCCTTCTCCCTGCCCGACGGCTTGATCCAGCGCACGATGCGCGGCTTGCCCGCCTCGTCCAACCCGTCCGCGAAGAAAAGAGTCTCCCCGTCGTCCGAGAACATCAGAAGCATGTCCTTGGAGGCCGTGAACTCCGTCCCCTGGAAATGGCCTCTCAACTCCCCGGACTTGGGATCCCTGGTCCAGCCGGCCACCTCCTTGCCGTCCACCAACCGGCTCAAGGCGCTATTGGCTTTGTCGTCGACGGTCACGATGCGGCCGTCGATGGAGGTCGCGACCGTCAGACCCCCGTAGCCCTCGTATCGCCTGCTCCCATCCTTGAACACGACCTCGTAGCCGAGCCCCGGGTTGCCCAAGGGATCGGTCTGCGCCAGGCCGTAGGAAGCGACCTCGCCGCGGCCCTTCATGACGCGCAAGGCCTCCCCGGTGCTCTCGACGTAGAAACGGGCCTTGGCCCAATCCGCGGTCATGCTGAACTGGGAGAGGGCGGCGTAGAAAGAAAGCGCCAGCTGCGTCCCGAAAGGCGTCGCGGCGAGCCCGTGAGCGCTATCCTTGCCCGGGAGGGAGGGGACGTCGAGGCGGTTTCTGTTGGCCACCAGGACCTGCTTGAGCTGGCTGTCGACCTTGCCCATCTGGGATCGGACCTGCCGGCGCCCTTCCTTATCGAGGAGCTTGCCGGTCTCGTTGATGAGAGAGAGGGTCGTCTCCACCGCGGAATTGCCGAAGCCCTTCTCGATCAGCTCGGGCCTGTTCACCATGCCCTCGAGAAGCTCGTTGAGCTTGGCCGCGGCCGTCCTATGGTCGCCTTTCCTGGCCAACTCGTGGATCTCCAGGAGCGCCTTGTTCTTGGCCGCGATCTCCGCGGCCAGTTCCTCGGTCAGGGCCGCGCCGCGGCCGGCCATGACGTCCCAAGCCTCGGGAGAGAAGGGCTGGCCGTCCTTCGCGACGAACGCCCCGTCCTTGAAGGACACCCCTTCCTGACTCATCCTTGAACGCAGCCACTGGTAGCGCGGGACAAGGTCGGAGGCGTCCTCCTCGGAAAGACCGAGGTCCTGGCCCAGGCCCTTGACCTCGGCGGCGAGCTCGGCGTCTGCCAGGGACATCAGCCGGCCGCGGAAATCCTCGTAGCGCGAACCGGCCTTGGCCAGGGCCTTCCAGGCCGCCTCCGCGCCGGAACCAGGGCCAAGGCCCGAGAACTCCTGGGAGAGTTCCTCCGCCGGGAAGCGGGCCTGGATGCGCAAGGTGGCGAAGTTGATCTGGAAGTCCCGGCGGACGCTGACGAGCCTGGCTTCAGGAGAGAGCGTCTGAGCCAGCAAGGAGGGCGGCAGGCTCGACCATGCCGCCAGCTGTAAGGAAACGAGGACGGAGAGGAACTGCCTGGCTCGGCGTCTCATGGGATAGAGGTCCCGGAACAGAGGAATCCGCCGTCACCATGTATATAACCCCGAACCCTTGATTTGTCAAGCTACGTCTTGAAAATGTTGTCGACTTTGAGGAGCTCCTGCCGGGCCTCCGACAGGATGTAGAGGCCGTCGTGACGCCAAGCCAGGGTCCCGGACACCTTGTCCAGGAGCTTGACCAGCCGGCCTTCGAGGTAGACATACACGGCGTCCTGGGTGGCGAGGAACAGGGCGCGGCGCTGGACATCGTAGGCCAGAGAGACGATGGCGGGCTTCCCGGGCAGGTAGAGCACCGGCGCGACCCTCTTGCCGAACTCCACCCGGTAGACGCCTCCGGCCGCGGCGAAGAAGATGCCGCCGTCGGCGCCCGTCACGGCCCCGATCTCCAGCGGGAATGTGAAGAGCTTCGAGTAGGCGCCCCCTCTCGACAGCAGGTAGACGGCCCAGGTCCGGGTGGAGACCACCGGGCCGAAGAGGCACAGGCGGTCGTCCGAGACTTTCTCCAGCCTGAGCTCCGAGGAGGGCAGCGCCACCGTGTCCTTCACCTCGCCGCCGGAGACGAAACCCAGCCGGTCGCCCCGCACGGTCACGATGAGCCCCTCGGGCGTGGCGGCGAAGGAGGTGAGAAGCGGGTCCTGGGCCGAGAGGAGCGCCTGGCGAGACCTGGCCTCCACGATGTTGCCGCCCCACCCGACGAAAAGGCTGCCGAAGGAGTCCGACGCCATGACCGGCCTGACCGCGACCGCGACCGGCCCCTGGGACTTGAGGACCGAGGCGACCCTGGGGCTCGCCAACTTCGCGAGCGCCTGGGATTCGGGGATCTGGTCGTCCCGGCCGAGCAACAGGACCTTGGCCGCGATGATCAGGATGACGATCGCGGGGATGACGAGGACCGGGATGAGCAGGGCGATGAGAGGCTTCTTGAGACGCTCGTCCATCATGGCATCAGCCCCCATTGCCGCGCCAGCTCATCCGCGTCATAGCCGCCCTCAGGGGACCCAAGCCCCGTGGCCGCGGGCACCCCCGCCTCGGCCGAGGCGGAGACCGCGGGTCCCGCCGACGCGCCCTCGGGGCCGGACCAGTACATGGACATGGGGACGATGCCACCAGCCCCAAGCAGGTCCATCCTCTTGTCCACGGCGCCCGACTCGAAGGCCAGGTACGGGACCAGGCCCGGGCCGGCGCGCTTCTTCCCTTTCCCGAAGAGCCCGGTCACCCCGTCGACGAGCCTGTCCCATAAGCCCTTCCTCATGCCGACCCTCTTCGGCAGCCCGAAGTTGAACGGGTCATGGTCGAGGGGGCAGAGGGCGAACCTGAAACCCGGAGGGACCTCCCAGACGACCCCGTTCCTGAGAGAAGAGCCCGCTGGGAGCGGCATGATCACGACGTCTGTGAGCCTGCGCGGCCCGAAATACTCCTTGCTCCCGTCCACTTCCTTGAGGAGCGAGGCTTCCACCATGAACTCGGTCGGCACCAGGTTCTCGTACACCGGCGGAGGAGGAAGCGGAGCGGGGGGAGGGGCGGCGGCCGCCCGCGCGGCAGCCTCCTCGGCGGCCTTCCTGGCCGCCGCACCCGCCTCGGCCTTCGCCTTGGCCTCGGCTTTCAGCCGCTCCAATTCCTTACGCTGGGCCTCCTCCTCCGCCTTCTTCTTCGCCTCCTGAGCCGCCAACTCGGCCTTGGTCGGCGGCTTGGGCGCGGCCTGCTGCTTCATGCGCTTGCGCAGGTCCGTCGGTGCGGTCATCTGCCGGAAGCCCGTCTTGATGGACTGGACGTGGCTCTGGCCGGGACCGCCGCCGTAACTCATCCCCTGCTGGATTCCGTAGCCTTGCTGCGCAGAGCCGCCGGCGTCGCCTTGTTGGCTACAGATGGGTTCAGCGGCGTGGTTGGGATCGCTGCAGAAGGCTTCCCTCGCCTTGGGATCCATCATCCCGCCCTGGGCGCCGGACGCCCCGGCTCCAGGCGTCTGTCCCGGCTGGGCGAACCCCGGGCCGCCGCCCTGCATGGTGTTCTGAGCCGGAGGCGTCAAGTTACCGCCGTCCTTCGGCATGGCGGGCATGTTGGACATCTGCGAGCAGATGTTCGCCATCATGGGCAAGGACTTGGTCTTGGGGTCGCTGCACATCTGCTGGACCTGCTGGAGCTGGGCGCTGGGGTCGCCGCCCTGCTGGCCGAAGGACGCGCACGGGAGCCGGAGCGCGCAGAACAGGACGGCCGCGGCTCCAGGGAGCGTCGCCCTCATGATCGAGCGTCCCATACGATAAGTTTAACAGCGAAAAGACGCTCGCGCAAGCTCGCGAAGCGTTCGGCGCATCCAGCCCTTCGCGCCCAGCCGCAGCGCCTCCTTGGGGCAGGCCTCCAGGCACCGTCCGCACGAGGTGCAATCCGCGGTCCACCCCGTCGCGCCGGCCACGATCCCGTCCAAGGACGGACACGGCACCTGGGACAGGCAGTCCTTGCAGCCGTCGCAAGCCTTCTCATCCTTTTGGACACCGAGGAGGGCGAGGGGTTCGGCTGCCCAAGTGACCAGGCCGATGGGGCAGACGAGATAGCAGTAGGGCCTGAAATAGACCAGGCTCGCCACGGCGATCACGGCCAGCACCGCCAAGCCGCGGCCGTCCAAGGCCCAATGGAGCGACTCGAACCCGTTGAAGGAATCGTAGGTGATGGTCCCGAAGCCCAGCAGACCCACGACGAAGACGGCGAAGAGCGCGGCCCTCACCCCGTTCGTCACCCGGAACGGCAGGTTCGCGAGCTTGGGCTGCGCGGGGAACATGTGGAGCAGCTCCTGGAAGCTCCCCAGGGGGCACGCCCAGCCGCAGAAGGACTTCCGGAACAGGACGGTCAATGCCAGCATGACCCCCAGCCCGACCGCCAATGGAATGGCGAGCCTGCCCTTGAGCCAGGCGAAGGCGATGAGCTTGTTGAGGCAGCACATGGGGCTGGGATGCATCCCCAGCGGACCGGAGAGCCCTGGGATGAGCAGGCCCGCCACGCCTCCCAGGAGGATGAAGGACGCGGCCAGGACCGCGACGCGAGGACCAAGGCCTGCCCGCCGCCGCCATGCGAGGGCCAGCCCAGCGGCCGCGAGCGCGAAGAAGACCAGGTGTTTCGGGGAGAAGATGGAACCAAGCCAAGCGGCCGCCGTCACGAGGAGACCGCCCAATCCGGGGATGGGCCCTCGGGCTCCCGGGATGGATCGTTGCCGGTCGTCAGGAATGACTTGGCCTTGTCGATCTGCGCGGATTCCCCGATGAGCAGGAGCTCGTCGCCGGCCGCCAGCAGGGTCTCAGGGCCGGGGGACGGGACCGGCAGGCCCGAGCGGTTGATCTGGAGGATGCTCGAGCCGGTCCGGGCGCGCAGGTCGATCTCGCCGATCGTCTTGCCGACGGACCAGGCCGAGGCCCCGAGCGGATGGGCGTCCAGATGGACCTTCTCCGGCGTGAGCGCCGCGGCGAAGTGCGCCAAGGCCTGGGCAGCGGCCTCGGGCTCGGCGTCCCCCTTGGCCAGGGTATCGTGCAGCAGGAGTTGGAGCTTGGCGTAGAACCGGTTCATGCCGCGCCACAGGAGCATGCCCACCGCGAGCATGAACGCCAGGGGCAGCAGCGTGAAAGGCCACGGGGGGAGGCTGCTCCAGCTCAAGGCCAGGTACCATGCCGCGATCAGGCCGGACGCGAGCCCCACCAGGACCTTGGTGCGCATGGGCTTGGCCTCGTGGGGCGAGGTCCCGTCCTCGCCGCGCACCGAAAGCGCCTCGATGAGGATCATGGTGACCGCCTGGGTCTTGCGCAGCATGGCGTTGAGGAACGGGAGCGACATGAACGCGGCGAGCGTCCACACCAGGCCGGGGTAGCTCGCGCCCCATGGGACCCGGTCCTGGGTGTGCCCCGCGGCCAGCAGCAGGGCGCTCACGCCCAGGAAGTTGAGAAGCATCTGGGCCGCGGAGGGGCGGATGAGCTTCCACGGCCGGCTGGCGCGCGCCGCGGCCTCGAGCCGCAAGATGTTGCGGCGGTACCGGTGCATGACGCGCTCGACCGGCCCGGGGATGATTCCCTTGACCCAGCTCGGCGCGCCAGCTGCCTTGGGCAGCAGGACCGACGACGCGAGCGTGGTGGTCAGGCACAAGGTCACGGCCAACGGATAGATCGCCTGACCGGCGAGGCCGTGGCTCTGGGCGACCTGGGCCAGGATGAAGGAGAACTCTCCGATGGGCAGGGAGGCGAAGCTGGCGTCCGCCGCGGCCACAGACCCCTCTCCCACGGCCGCCAGGGCCGCGAAGTTGGCGAGCACCCGGACCGCGACCGTGAAGACGGCCAAGCCCAGCGCAAGCCGCCAGTGCGCCACGAGCCAGGCTGGGTCGATGAGCATGCCCACCGAGACGAAGAAGACCCCTCCGAAGAGGTCCTTGAAGGGCTCGACCGTTTCGTGGAGCTTGGGGTGCGGGCCGCCCAGCGACGCGATGGCCCCGGCCAGGAACGCGCCCAGAGCCGCCGAGAACCCGAGCTTCTCGGTCAGGAGCGAGACGGCGAAGCAGATGCCCACGATGCCCAGGGTGCGCACCTCCTCCGAGCCCCCGCGCTCGACCGCGCTGAGCATCCTAGGTAGCACGAGGAGGCCGGCGAAGAGGATGACGCTCACCATGAGCCCGAAGCGGGCCAGGGTCGAGACCAGGCTCGAGAGATGGGCGTTGCCCACCTGGGCGATGGAGGAGAAGAACGCCACCAGCATCACCGCGATCATGTCCTCGGCGATGAGCTTGCCCGCCACGAGCTCCTCCCAGCCGGCGCGGCGCCGGGCCCGCTCGAGCAGCGTGCGCGCCACGATGGCCGTGCTCGCCAGCGCGATGGTCCCGCCGAAGGCGATGCGGTCCATGCCGTGCCAGCCGAGCAGCCGCCCCATGCCGGCCCCCGCGGCCATCATGAACACGAACCCCATCGCCGCGCACAGCCACGCGCGCACGCCCACGCGCACGAGACGCTTGAGGTTGAACTCGACGCCGAGGGCGAAGAGGAGGAAGATGACGCCGATGCCGGCCAAGGCCTCGAGGCTGCCGAGGTCGCGGATGAGGAGCACGGGCGAGGTGCGGGGGCCGATGAGGAGCCCCGCAGCCAGGTACCCCAGGACCGGCGGCTGCCCGAGCCTCCTGAAGAGCAGCAACACCGCGGCCGCGGTGAACAAGACGACCGTCAGGTCCTGGAGGAAGACGCCCGCGTTCATGACTGGTTCAAGGGGCCCGAGAAAACCGTGGGGTGACTGACGGGATTCGAACCCGCGGCCTCTTGGTTCACAGCCAAGCGCTCTAACCAGGCTGAGCTACAGTCACCGTAAAGTCAAGTTCCAACGGTGACGGCCCCGCCGACGGGAGATTATAGCATAGGCCCAAGGACCCACACCATCCGGGGACCTGCGACCCTCGCAAGCGCAGGCCTCAGCCGTTACACTTCTAGTATGGAGGCAAGAACCATGAGCACGAAGAAACTCCTTACCGCCGCGGTCGCCGTCCTTCTTCTCTCCCCTTCGGCGTACGCGGCGAGAAAATCCAGCCAGGCCAAGCACCGGACGCTTCTGAACGCCGGCATCGCGAGCATGAAGAGCCGGGACTACGGCCGAGCCATCCAGGATTTCGCCGAGGCGGCCCAGGCAGGCAAGTCCGCGGAAGCGTACTTCCTGCTCGCCTACGCCAGGTACCAGAAGGCCTTCGCAGGCGGCACCCCTGAGAACGCCGACCGGGAAGAGGCGGCTTTGGCCATCAAGGCCTACAACGCCGCTCTGGGCATGGACCCCGGCTTGGACACGGTCGCGGCGCCTTACCGCGTCTACCACAGCTTGGGCCTGTGCTACGAGGCGGTCGGAGCCGACGAGAAGGCCATCGAAGCCTACCGGAAGGCCTTCCAGGCCTCGCCCGACAACCCCATGCTTCCTCTCTACGCCGCGAGGCTGCGCTACCGCATGAACGACGTCCCACGGTCCGCCGCCAACCTGGCCCTCGCCCTGCGCAAGGCCCGCCAGGCCAACAAGGACAAGGCCCTCGTCAGAATGGTCAGGACCGATCCCTTCTTCGCCTCCATGCTCAAGAGCGACCTGAACCGCGGCATCGTCTCCGAATATGAGCCGGGCGCCGAGGAGATGCGCGACGCGGTCCGCGACACCCCTCCGGACCAGAGGAGGCAGATCCTCGCCGAGGCCCAGGCTGACTCGGCGGCGCTCAGGCGCCTGGCGGCCGCCGACGAGGAGTTCCGGTTCAACCGGTTCCGCGAGGCCATCGACGGCTATAATGAGACTCTCCTCTTGAACCAGGAGTCAGCGGTCCTCAACCGGACGCAGCTTTCGCTCGTGTACGAGAAGATGGGCACGGCCTACAACAGGCTCGGCCTGTCGAACGGGGCCATCAAGGCGCTGCGGTTCTCGGTCCAGGAGATGCCGGGCAACTCCAACGCCTACTATCAGCTCTCCCTAGCCTACGCAGTCTCCGGGAAGTACTCCCAGTCCCTGCGGGCGCTGGGCGAGTCGTTCAAGAACGCGCCCTCGGACGCGGAACTGCGCAAGCTCTCTCTCTTGGCCAGGACCGATTCCGAACTCGAGCCCATCCGGGACCTCCCGGGCTTTCAGTCGCTGCTCGGGCCCTACATGGAACGGCTCCAGGCCCGCAGGTAGCTTTAAGCCGTCCTTCCGGCGAGAAAAGGAGCGATAAAACGCTTTTTTCCGCTCCTATTGCGGCCTCCGACGGAGAAATGGTAAGCTCTTATTTAAGAGGATATAGTCATTTAATGTAATGGCTTTTACCAAGAGAGATGCGCCCAATTGCGATTGGTGCCCACATAGGTCCAATTGTTATTATGACCTGATAGGCACCAAGGAGGCCAAGAAGACCTGGAAGGACATGCGCCTGTCGCACACCTTCCGCACCGGGGAAGTGGTCATGTACGAGGGTGAGACGCCCCACGCCCTCTACGTGGTCTGCACCGGCAAGGTCAAGGTCTACAAGTCGAGCCGCACGGGCCAACAGCTCACCACCCGCATCGAGTACCCCGGCGACCTCGTCGGCCATATCACCATGCTCGCCGAGGGGACCTACACGAGCAACGTGGAGGCCCTGGAGCCGAGCGCTATCTCCATGATCGACAAGCGCACCTTCCTCAACTTCCTCGTCAAGTTCCCGAACTCCGCGCTCGCCCTGCTCAGAGTCCTCTCCATCGACGTGCGCCGGGGCGAGAACAAGGCCCGGGACATCGCCTTCAAGCCCGCCCGAGGCCGCCTGGCCGACACCCTGCTCGGGATGATGCAGCCCAGGAAGCCCTATCCCGTCATCTCCGGCATCAAGCGCCGGGACCTCGGCGAGATGTCGGGCCTGACCATCGAGACCACGGTCCGGCTCCTCAAGGACTTCGAGCAGAGGAGCATCATCCGCAGGGAAGAGAAAGACATCGTCATCCTGAACCCGGACCAACTCAAGGCCTTGTCCGGGACCGCCGCCTAGCCTGCGGTTGACTTGGGTCAATGATGGGCATCAATGCGGCCCATTGACTGTTCTCATTTCAAGGAAGGCGACGAAGACCGTATACTATCCATGTAAGATTTCGGAGGACATGAAGATGCTCGAACTGATCCTGCTCGCAAGCCTCAATGCCGCCAACCCCGCGACCGCCCAGGTCCAGCCCTGCGTGTGGCCCAACCTCTGCGCCTCCCAGCCCGCGGCCGTCGCCCAGGCTGATGTGAAGCCCGAGCCCAAGGCGAAGGACTACGAAACCTGCGTGTGGCCCAACAGGTGTTCCTAGTCTAAGATTCCGCCTCAACCATAACCACAGCGGCCCCGGGAGACCGGGGCCGCTCCCTTTTGCGGGGTCAAGTGGCGAAAAGCCTGTCCCCGGCATCCCCCAAGCCAGGCAGGATGTAGCCCTTCCTGTCGAGCCTGGGGTCGAGACCCGCGGTGTAGATGGGGACGTCGGGATGGGCCGAGTGGACCCGGCGCACGCCCGCGCGCGAGGCGATGATGCACAGGAGCGCGATCTGCCGGGCGCCGTCGGTCTTGACGATGCGCAGAGCCTCGGCGGCGGAGCCCCCGGTGGCGAGCATGGGGTCGCACAGGACGAGGAAGGAGTCCTTGAGGTCAGGAGGCAGCCGGACGTAGTAGCGCACGGGGTTGAGGGTCTCCTCGTTGCGGTAGAGTCCGATGTGGCCGATGCGGGCGGCCGGCGCCAGATCGAGCAGGCCCCCCAGCATCCCCAAGCCCGCGCGCAGGACCGCGACCAGAGTGATGCTCTGGTCTAAGGCCACGGCCCTGGCCCGCTTAAGGGGAGTGGGCACGGACCGCACCTTGGTGCGCAGGCCCCGCAGGGCCTCGCAGCCCATGAGGGCGGAGGCGGTCTCCATGGCGCAGCGGAACCCAGCCGGAGTGGTGCGCCTGTCCCGCAGGAGGGCGAGCTTCTCCTGCACGAGGGGATGGTCCGAGACGATCAGGCGGCCGGGCACAGGATCTTCCTCACGACTGTTTGGACCTTCGCAGGCCGAGCGCCCAGCTCAAGAGCCTCCAGGTACTTCTTCGCGGCCTCGCGCAGCCCCGACGCGGACGAGCCGTAGAGGGTCGCCACGACATCGCCCTTCCTGACCCGGTCGCCGGTCTTCTTCTCCATGCGGATGCCGGCGCCGTAGTCGAGGTCGTCTTCCATGCGCGCGCGCCCGGCGCCCAGGAGGAGCGCGGCGTGTCCCACGGTCCGGGCCGAGAGCCCCCGCACGAATCCGGAGCGCGGCGCGCGGACCGGCAGGCTCGACGAGGCCTTAGGCAGGGTTCCAAAGTCGTCGGCAACCTTAGGGTCGCCGCCTTGGAACCGCACCATCTCCTTGAAGCGGCGGAAGGCCGCGCCGCTGCGGATCAAGCCCTCGCAGCGCTCCCGCCCCTCGTCGGCGGTTCGGACCGCGCCGCCGAGCTTGAGCATCCAGCCGCCCAGGACCAGCAGGCATTCCAGGTAGTCGGGCGCCGTGGTCTCGCCCTGCAGGACCTCGACCGCCTGGCGGACCTCCAGGGCGTTCCCCACGAACCTGCCGAGAGGCTGATCCATGGAAGTGATGATCGCCGCGGCCTTGAGGCCGAGACCCCGGGCCGTGGCCACCAATGCCTGCGCCCCGACCTCGGCGCGAGCGTACTCCGTGAAGAAGGCGCCCGAGCCGGTCTTGACGTCGAGGACCAGGGCGTCGAGGTCCTCGGCGAGCTTCTTGGAGAGGATGCTCGAGACGATGAGGGGGAGGGACTCCACGGTCCCGGTCGCGTCGCGCAGGCGGTAGAGCTTGCGGTCGGCCGGCGCCAGGTCCTTGGTAGCCGCGAACATGCACACGCCGATGGCTTCAAGCTGGCGCTTGATGCGACGCTCGGGGAGGCCCACCTTGAAGCCGGGGATGGCCTCGAGCTTGTCGAGGGTCCCGCCGGTGTGCCCGAGGCCCCGCCCGGACATCATGGGGACGACCAGCCCGGCTGCCGCGGCAAGAGGAGCCAGCGCGATCGAGACCCCGTCGCCCACGCCGCCGGTGGAGTGCTTGTCGATCTTGGGGGATCGCAAGCCCTTGAGCCTGAGCCTCGAGCCCGAGGCCGCCATCTCGCGGGTCATGGCCACGGTCTCGGCCGTGTCCATGCCGTTGAGCGCCACGGCCATGAGCCACGACGCGAGCTGGTAGTCCGGCGCCGTGCCGTCGGCCGCGGACCGGGCGATGAAGCGGATCTCCTCGGCGGTGTGGCTCAAGGCCTCGCGCTTCTTGACGATGAGGTCTAGGAATCGCATAGCGAGGCCGGGGCGAGCTTCAGCAGGTCGTGCAGGACGCCCTTCAAGGGGCCGGAGACCGACTTGCCGAGCGCCAAGACCTCGGAATGGATCAACGACGCGCCGGGCAGGCCGCTCGCCATGTTGGCTACCCAGGTGAGGACCATGGTCCGCACGCCCATCTGCCGGGCCACGATGACCTCGGGCACCACGGACATCCCGACCACGTCGGCGCCAAGCCTGGCAAAGGCCCTGATCTCGGCCGGCGTCTCGTAGGACGGCCCGCCGGTCGCCACGTAGACGCCCTCGTGCGCCGGGACCCTGCGCTTCCTGCAGATCCCCATGACGAGCCTGCGCATCCTCGGATCGTAGGCGTCCGTGAGGTCCGGGAACATCTCTCCGAACTCCTCCTCATGGAAGGCCCGCAACGGGTTGCGGCCCATGAAGTTGATGTGGTCCTTCAAGACCACGAAATGGCCCGGCTTGATCCTCGCCCGGAGCGACCCCACGGCCGAGGTGATGATGAGGCGCTTGAGGCCCAGGTACTCCATGACGCGGATGGGGAGCGCGATCGTCTCCATGGAGTGCCCTTCATAGTAGTGGAAGCGCCCCTGCATGACCGCGATCGGCAGGCCGTTCAAGCCGCCCAGGACGAGCTTGCCCTCGTGACCCGCGACCGTGGTCCGGGGGAAATGGGGGATCTGCGTGAAGGGGATGATCCTCATGCCTTCGAGGTGCGGGACCGCCTCGGAAAGGCCGCTGCCCAGGATGAGGCCGACCTTGCACTGGACGCCCGGGACCTTCTTCTTGATGAAGCCGACCGCGTCGCGGATGCTGCCCACGTATTTCTCGATCTTCATAGCGCTCCAAGTGTAGCAAACATTAAGTCAGCCCTGCGGCGCGCGGCGGCGCTTGGCGGCCGCGTCCGGGACTGGTTCGCGCAGGCGGTCCATGAAGGCTCGGGCCTCGCCGAGGCCCAGCACCGCCGTGACGCATACGTCCTTGTCCTTGAGCCTGTCCTCCCATTCGGCGGCGGACGCCCCGGCCAGGACGCGCGCCAACACGGCCGTCAGCTCCGAAGCGTGGGCCAACGGGTCGTCGGCGAGGCCGCGCAGGGACTCCAGGCCGAGCGCGTCCAACAGGGAGAGCGCGAAAGGCTTCTCCAGCGCCGCCACCGCCAGCCAGCGTCCGTCGGAGGCGGCGTAGAGGCGGTAGAACGGATGCGACCCGTTCCACCAGCGCGGGCCTTCGGGGTCCCTGCCTTCGGCGAGGGCCTCGCCGAGCGGGACGGGAAGAAGGGAGTGCGCGGTCTCCGCCATGGACACCGAGACGCGCTTGCCGCGCCCCGTCACGCCACGTTCCACGAGCGCGGCGAGCACGGCCGCCACGGCCGCGAGACTGCCGGTCAGGTCCGCTACCTGCGTGGGCGGGACGGCCGGCTCGCCGCTCAGGCCGAGGAAGCCGCTGACGGCAAGAAAGTTCAGGTCGTGCCCGGCCTTGCGCCGCCACGGCCCGTCGCCCGGATAGCCGGTCAGCGAGCAGTAGATGAGGCGCCCGTTGAGCTTCATGAGCTCCCCGGGTCCCAGCCCGCAGCGGTCCATGAGGCCGGGGCGGAAGCCTTCGATGAGGATGTCGGCCTCTGCGGCCAGCGCATGCGCGGCCGCGAGCCCCTCGGGCTTGCGGAAGTCCAGGGGCAGGAATTCCTTGCCCTGGTTGACCATCAGGAAGGTGGAGCCGACGCCGTCGATCTTCGGCGGCATCTCCCTGGCCTCGTCGGCGAAATGCGGCAACTCGATCTTGGTGACGCGGCAGCCCAGATCGGCCAGAATCTGCGTCGCGTAGGGGCCGGGAAGGAGCTTTGTGAAGTCGAGCACGCGCAGGCGCTCGAATCCGGCCCATGGGCCGCGCAGGCCGCCCAAGGGACGTCCCGGCAGGTCCGCGAAGCGTGGAGGCCCCGTCATGGCTGCGCTCCGAATGCGTCCGGAAGGTGGCGGACCTCGCCGGCCTCGATACCGACGACGTCGAACCTCATCGGGCCGTCCCAACCCTTGGATTGAGCCCAGGCCAGCGCCGTCTTGACGAGCCTGCGGCGCTTGCGGCCGTCCACCGCCGCTTCAGGGCCTCCGAAGGAAGACCCTGCCCGGGATTTGACTTCGACGAAGACCATGGTGTCGCCGTCCCGCGCGATGAGGTCGATCTCGCCGAAGGGCCTGCGGAAATTGCGCTCGAGGATGCGCAAGCCCTTCGCCCGGAGGAACGCCGCGGCGGCTGATTCGGCTTCGTCTCCCTTGAGACGGCTCACGCGGAGGGCCGCGCGGCGGTCGCCCCGGCGCCAAGGAACTCCAGGAGGGGGAGCGAGAGCTGGCTGACGGGGGAGAAAGACCTGCGGTGGGCCAGACAAGGCCCGAGCACCCTGAGCGACTCCAGGTGGCGGGCCGTGCCGTAGCCCTTGTGCTCGGCCAGGCCGTAGCCGGGGTAGCGGCGGTCGAGACGTTCCATCCACGCGTCCCTGGTCACCTTGGCCACGAGGCTTGCCGAGGCCACGCTCAAGGAGAGGTCGTCGGCCTCCGGGATGGCGACCTGGCGCAGCCCCAGGCCGGGGATGGTCCTGTTGCCGTCCACCACGACGAGGACCCTTGAGGGGTCGCATCCGGCCGCGGCACGCCGCGCCGCCCGCCTCATCGCCGCGAGCGTGGCCGCCAGGATGTTGTCGCGGTCGATCTCGGCCGGCGTGGACCAGCCGACCGAGACGGCGCTCGCCGCCTTGAGGACCGCCTCCAGGCCCGCGTTCCTCTGAGCGCGGGTCAGCCGCTTCGAGTCGCGGACCTCGGAGAGCCCCGAAAGGCCGCGGGCTCCCAGCCGCACGGCCGCAGCCACCACCGGGCCGGCGAGCGGCCCCCGGCCGGCCTCGTCCACCCCGATCAGGACGCCGGCGCCGAAGGCGCAGGCGCGACGCAGGTCCGAATCGAAGCGAGCCCTGGGCAAGCACCCCATTGCGCCAGGCTTGGCCGGCACCTACGCGGCAGCGGCGGGAGCCTGCGGCGCAGTCTGCGCCGCAGGCGCAGGAGCAGCGGTCCCGGTCGCCGGAACCGTTGGCGCGTCGGTAGACGCTTCGCCCTCCTTGAAGGCTGCCGCCCGGGTCGCGTCCTCCGTCAGGCGGGCCGCCTTGCCCGTCAGCCCCCGCAGGTAATAGAGCCGGGAGCGCCGGGCCCGACCCGTGCGAACGAACTCGATCCTGTCGATGTGGGGGGAGTGGAGCGGGAAAGTCCGCTCCACGCCGACGCCGAAAGAGACCTTCCGGACCGTGAAGGTCTTGGACTCTCCCTCGCCGCGCGACCGGATCACGGTCCCCTCGAACACCTGGATGCGCTCGCTCTCTCCTTCGACGACCTTGAGGTGCACCTTCACGGTGTCCCCCGGCCTGAACGTCGGTGTCTTCTTCGTCTTCTGTGCCGTCATGACGCCTCCTTCAACAGATCTGGGCGCTTGCGGCGCGTCGCTGAGGCCGCCGCCCGCCGGCGCCATGCGCCGATGCGCTCATGGTCCCCGGAGAGCAGCGCGCCAGGGACCTTCATGCCGCGCCACGCCCTGGGCCGGGTGTAGTGCGGATGGTCCAGCCGCCTGCAACCCGAGCTCGACGGGACGAAAGACTCAGCCTTCAGCGCATCCTCCGCGAGGACCCCCGGAAGGAGCCTCGTCACGGCGTCCACCACCGCCATGGCCGGGATCTCGCCTCCCGTCAGAACGAAATCGCCCATCGAGACCTCGTCGTCGAACTCCGTCCGCAGCCGTTCGTCGATGCCCTCATAGTGCCCGCAGACGAGCACCACATGCTTCTTCCGGGCGAACTCGGCGGACACGCGGCTGTCGAACCCGCGGCCCTGGGGAGAAAGGTGCACGACCCACCTGCCATTGCGCCGGCCGGGGATGCTCTTGAGCGCCTGATAGAGCGGCTCGGCCATCATGATCATGCCGGGCCCGCCGCCGTACGGACGGTCGTCGACCTTGCGGTGCCTGTCCTTGCTGAAATCCCTCGGATTGACGAAGTCGATCAAGACCTTGCCGCTCTCCCGGGCGCGGCCGACGATGCTCTCGCCGAACGCGCCCTCGAACATCCGAGGGAAGAGGGTGACGACCGTGAACTTCATTCCACCTCAAGAAAGGCTCTCTTCCCCTGCTTCGCCGCGGCCGCGCTCACCAGGGCGCGCACGGCCTTGATGACCCGCCCCTGCTTGCCGATGATCTTGCCCTTGTCCTCCTCGCAGACGACCAACTTGAGCTGGACCGTCTGGTCCTCCTCGGACTCGGTCACGGCGACCTTGTCAGGATGGTTGGCGAGCCGGGTGACGATGAACTCGACGAGCGCCTTCATGATTTCCCGCCCGCTGCGGGCGTCTGCGCGGGGAGCCTCCCCCTGAGAAGGCCGGCCACCGTCTCGGAGGGCCTGGCGCCCACCTTCAGCCAGTAGGCGTAGCGCTGGGCGTTGAATTGGACCTTCTTGGTCCTGTCTTCGGTCCTGGGGTTGTACGATCCGAGAATCTCGATCGGCCTGCCGACCGGGCCCCGGGACTTCTCGACGGCGACGACCCGATAGTAGGGCTGCTTCGGCTTGCCCATCCTCTGGAGTCTGATGACTACTGCCATGATGTTCTCCTTGTCGCGAGCCTCCCCTACGGGGAGGCGAGCATTCCTCAGTGATTGAACGAGTTCTCAGCCGTCCTCTGGAGCGCCTTGAACGCCGCGCCGACGTCGCGCTCCCCGAACACCGCGGTCCCGGCCACGAGGCACTCCGCGCCCGCCCGCGCGGCGGCCGCGGCCGTGGTCCGGTTGATGCCGCCGTCCACAGCCACGCGGCAGCGGAGTCCCGCCGCCGAAACGGCCCTGCGCAAGGCCGCGACCTTTGGCATCGCGGAAGAGAGGAACTTCGCGCCGCCGAACCCCGGCTCGACGCTCATGACCAGGGCGAGGTCCATCTCCCCGAGCAGGGGGACGAGGCGGCTGGCGGGCGTGCGCGGCTTTATCGCCATGCCCGCGGCCACGCCCAGGCGGCGCAGGCCCTTGAGCGCCCGCCGCGGGTCCTTGCAGGCTTCCCAATGCACGACCACCATGTCGGCCCCGGCCCGAGCGAAGAAGGGCGCAACCTCCTCGGGATTGGACACCATGAGATGGGCGTCCACGAAAAGGCCGGGCGCCCGCCGGAGGCGGGCGCGCTCCTTGATCATCCTGACCAGGTCCGGCCCGAAGCCGATGTTCGGGACGAAGTGGCCGTCCATGACGTCCACCGAGACCCATCGGGCGCCCGCGGCCCGCGCCTCGTCGAGGCACTCCCCTAGGCGGGAGAGGTCCGCGGAGAGCAGCGACGGCACGACCTGCACGCCGGAAGGCGCATTCCTCATAGATCGCGCTCCTCCACCAGGACGCCGTTTAGGTAAATCTTCACGCGCCCGCCCCCGACCACATCCTGGATCGGCAGGTCGATCTTCGAGCCCGGCCGGCGCAGGCCGTTGAAGAGCTCCCTCTCGCCGAACTTGTCCGAGATGACGATGCGCACCAGGCTCTCGCTGGCTCCCTGGGAGACCTCGTAGTGGAAGGTCCGCGCGGCCGTCCCTTCCCGCGGGCCCTTCTTGCGGCCGCTGATGGTGATGGAGACCTTGGCGTCGGAGCCGACCACCGTGTCCGGCCTGGGGCTCTGGCTGAGGACGACCCCGTAGGGGAACAGGGAGGCCGGGTCCGTCGAGACGCTCACCTTGACGCCCGCGGACGCCGCCCAGGACATCGCCTCGGCCATGTCCTTCCGGTTGAAGTCCGGCATCAGCACGACGCCGCTCGGAGGCGGCCCCCCCGAGACCACCACGTCGACGAGGGATTCGCGCTCCACGCTGGCCTCCGGGCCCGGAGACTGGGACACGACCACCCCCTTCTCCGCGCTCAAGGAGTAGGTCTCGCTGCGCTCGCCCAGCATGAGCTGCCCCTGGCGCAGCAGCATCTCGGCGTTCCTCAGCGGCATCCCGAGGATGTTGGGCACGAAGACCGTCACGCCCCCGTGGCTGACCGTCACGCGGACGAGCTTGCCCTCGCGCACCACCGTGCCGGCGGGCGGCATATGCCGGACCACCGCATCCACGGGGACCGTGTTGTCGAATTCGGTCCCATCCTTCTTCAAGCCCAGGTTCAGGGGCCCCAAGGAGTCGAGCGCCGCGGACAGCGACTTGCCCTTGATGTCGGGCACGGTCACCGTCTTGCGCGCATGGATGATGCCTTCGAGAGACCATTGCAATGCCACGAATGCGACCAACGCCAAACCGACGACCGTCAGCGTGACTTCGAAAGAGCGGACTTTCAAGAGGTCTCCAACACCGAACCGACCTTGAGCCGCGCGCCGTTGAGGAAATCTACCGCCGGCATCTGCCTTTTCCCTTCAGGTTGGACTGAAAGGATCCAGAGGCGGCTTCCTTGCGAACATTGTACCAAAAATCCCGTCCCGCGCTCAACCGCGACGATGGCGCCGGGCGCTGACGTTCTCCTCTCGCCGGGCGCCTGCGCGCTTGCAGGACACGCGGCTGCGTCCGGCGCGTCGCGAGCGGTCCGGCACACCGCCAGCCGCACGGAACGGCCGGTCAGCCGCAGGTCCAGGAAAGCCTTGGGCCCGAGCATCATGCCGCGCACCAGGTTGTGGATGCGAGACGCCGTCAGGCCGAAGCTGATCCGGACGTCGTCGCGCTTGATGACGGGCGCGAAGCTCGGTTCGCCCGATTGAGGCTCCCGACGGGCCGTCCCGGCCGCCGCCTCCGCGACGGTCTCGGCGAGCAGGTCGCGTCCCAGACGGACGAGCCTCTCGAAGAGCTGAGCCGCGTCCTCATCCGGGCCGATGTCGAGGGCCCGGCTCGCGGCGATCGGGCCGGTGTCGAGGCCTTCGTCGAGCCAGAAGACCGTGACCCCGGTCCTGGTCTCGCCGCGCGCCAGGCTCCACTGCACCGGAGCCGCGCCCCGGCATCTCGGCAGGAGGGAGAAATGCACGTTGAGCGTCCCCATCCGGGGGAGTTCCAGGGCGTCTTTCTTGAGGAGCTTGCCGTAGGCGACCGCCACCGCCAGGTCCGCGGAAAGACCCTGGAGATATCCGGCGACGTCGGCGGAGGTCTCCGGCTGGAACACGGCCAGGCCGAGCCTCTCGGCGGTCTGCTTGACCGCGGGCGCATCGAGCTTGAGGCCTCGCCCGGCCGGCTTGTCCGGCTGGGTGACGACGCCTACGACCTCGTGGCCGCGGGCCAGGTCCTCGAGGAACGGGACCGCGACGGCCGGAGTCCCGTAGAAGACGACCTTCACTAGCGCAAACCTCCCAGTTCCCGTCTTGCCTGGTCGATTCTCCTACGCGCGCGTTCCAGGTCGGTTCCCCCCTGGTTCCCGCCTCCATCCCCGGACCCAGGAGTCTGCCCGCCAGGACCCGCGATCTCCACGGACACGCCGTTGAAGTCCCCGACGCAACGCTCCATCGTCGTCTGATACCTCTTCGCCCCAAAGGCCCTCAGCATCGCGTGGGGACAGCCGGCAAGCTCGTTGACTGCCAGGTCGAAATACGCGGGCGAGTACGAGAACAATGCGTCGAGGTAATGGAACAGAACCTCCGCCTCTCCAGTCGTCAACTCCCCGGGTTTCGCGCACGCCACCCGCGCCACCTCCTGGACCATGTCCATCCTGATGCGGGCCACCACTTCATCGGAGATGGCGTTGAGCTTCTTCGCTGAATAGGGCGATCCGTCGGACAAGAACCGCCGGAGCATCGTCAAAGGACAGCCTGAAAGACCGCTTGTCCCAGGATAGAGCTCAACCCCGAAGTAGGGCGAGTCCGCGTACACCAGGGACAGAGCCTTGCCAAACTCCTCGGCCTCCCAGCCGGCGATGTGCGTGGGCATGGCGCAGCCCTTGCGGGCTACCTCCTGGAGCTTGGCGATGGCGCCGTCGAAATACTGCCGCGCCACATCCCTGCCGGACTCGACCGCCGCGGCCAGCTTGTCGGGCGACGACACATCCCGGGCAAACAGGGAGAACAGCACCTGGTATGGGCAGCCTTTGAGCCCCTTGAACGCCGAGAAGGGCTCTAGGCCCAACTCCAGATTGCGGGACTTTTCGAGAGCATCTTTAAAGCGCGCCACGTCGCTTCCGAAGAACCCCGAACCGGATCTGGAGCAGGCCTCCCCTGCGAACTGCCGCAAGTCCTCCACCGCTCCTCGCGCCTCGATGCGCTTCTTGAGCCTGCCGGTTTCCTCCTCGACAGTATCTTTCAGACGCTTCAGGCGCATGAATTGTTCCTGGTTGCGGGTCTCTTGAATAGAAGCAAGGAAAAGCAACGTGCCTTTCCTTCTACCCGCCGCTATCTCCCGCGCCGGTTCTACGTAGTCGGCCCGCGCCCGCTCGGTTTTTTTGATTTGGTCCGCGCTCAAACCCAGAATGACCGCTGCCTTCAGCTTCTTGTCGAGAGCAAAATCCTCTTCCTCTTCCTTGGTCTTCCAGCCTGCGTGCGTGGAGTCCCTCGTCACCAGACGGGTGTAATGCACCGCCTCATGATAGAGCGTGCCGGCCAAGCTGGAAGGGTCGCCTTCCTTCGCCGCGGCCCTGAACGCCGCGATCCGAACAGCGGTGAACCCGTCGTCCTTGGTGATGGCACGGTCTTCCTCATAGGCCGCGGGGACATCTATGTAACGAAGGTATCCCTTGGCGTTTTTGACCTCTCGGATGGTCTCTCCCTGGTCGAAGAACTTGACTTGCCAAGGCACCTTCGTCCCCTTCATGATGTCGCCATTCTGGATGGTGCCTTCGCCTTTGGGACAGATGCCGTAGGCATCCACAGTCTTTTCGATGGCTTGGTCCAGCTTCTTCAACTCTTTCTGCGCCTTGAGGAGCTTGTCATGCGCCTCGTTCCAATCTTTCAAGGCCTGCAATGGAGCATTCCTGTCGCGAGCGGGCCCTCGTTTGGCCTCCTCATCAGCTTGCAGCAACTGGTAGTCGTCATAGGCTGCGACGCCTTCCTTGATGAGCCTGGTGATCTCAGGTTTCCTGGCCTCAAGGTCAGGCGCTGGACGCGGGAGCCACCACCTTTCAGGCTTGGGATTCTCAGACTTGGGGCTCTGGCCGAACAGCGATGAAGCAAGCAGACAGCTCAACAGGATCAGTTTCACGGCAGTACCTCGATTTCCACGGCGTTCGATTCTACGACGCCGAAATGTTTACGCTTCTTTTCTTGAAGTTCTTTCATCTCGGATTCGCTGATCTTCCCGCGTCTAAGGTCTCTCTGGAGTTCTTCTTCTGTGGGAAGGGGCAACAACGGGTCCCTGTAGACCAGCTTGAGCTTGTAGGTTCCAGGAGGTTCCATCTGGATATAGGTCGATTTCAGGTCCCGGAACTCCCCGGGCCCTTCCTTCGGCTTGGTCACAAGGGTCTCGCCTGGCTTCAAGTGAATCCACAACTCCCTGGCGTGCTTTCGAGCGTCGTTAACTCGCTCGATCTCAGCCAGCTTTTGCTCCCTGGTCAGATTGGCCCAGCCGGGTGGGTCGTATTCCTCGCTTCGGCGGATGGAAACCCCCTCGTAAGGAGAGTCCAGGCAAAGGGTCTTCCTCTGCGGAGTCACAACGTCGAAATCGAAATTCCACCGGAATCCCTCCTTGAAGAAGGAGCCTGCGATGATGTCTTCAAGAAAGGTGAACTCCTCCCGACCCACGTTCTGCATCGTGGCTTGGTAGCGCAGGGGTTTGGCCCCGCCAAGACGGTACTTCCTGTGCGTAACCTCGCTCAGCCGCAAGACAGGCGTCTCGATGGCCAGGGTCAGTTTGATCTTGCGGGGAACATCCTCAGGGACGAAGCCCGGGGGCGGAGGAAGAACGTATTTGGACCGGTCTTTCTCCTCCCACTGCCTGTGGTGTTCGCTTTCGAGGGAGCCCTGGACCCAGGCCAGCCTGGCCTCGGGGTCCAGGGCTGAGAAGAAGTCCAGCTCCGTCTGGAACAAAGGTCGCCCGAGCAGCTTGACCAGGGGCTTTTGCTCCCTCTCAGTCAGCGGTGTCAGTTTGCGTCCTTGCGAGGCGGCGAAGGCCTCGAGATCTTTCTTGGACCGCTCGGGCGCCACGCCGGTTTTCAAGGACGATTCGGAGCCCTTGACAGGCGCGGATACGGGCTTGTCCTGCGCGAACAGAGGCGACAGGAACAGGAATAGAACGCTCAACAGGATCAGTTTCATGGCAGAACCTCGATTTCCACGGCGTTCGATTCTACGACGCCGAAATGTTTGCGCTTCTTTCTTGAAGTTCTTTCATCTCGGATTCGCTGATCTTCCCGCGTTTAAGGTCTCTTTGGAGTTCTTCTTCTGTGGGAAGGGGCAACAACGGGTCCCTGTAGACCAGCTTGAGCTTGTAGCGTCCATCTCCGAGGCCAAGGCTTAGTTGTTTCCCCTGCGGAGTCACAACGTCGAAGTCGAAATTCCACCGGAAACCTCCCTTGAAGAACGATCCTACGGGGAAGGAGTGACTCCCTCCCGCAGGTCCCTGCGGCGATATCGCCGCAGGGATACCCCGGGGCCGATTCCCCGGGCTACAAGGTTTCCAGCAAGTGTACCAACAGGCGCGCCCTCTGTCATGAGGCCAACGACCCAACGGCGGCTGGGCCCGATGGCGTCCTAGGTCCAGGTCTTCCTCACGTCCCGGATGACGCTCATCAACTTGAGCTTGGTGATGAAATCCAGGTGGTCGATGAAGAGCTTGCCGTTGAGGTGGTCCACCTCGTGCTGGAAGACGCGCGCGAGCGTCCCCTCCCCGGCCATCTCGTAGGGCTTCCCGCGGGCGTCGAGGGCCTTGATGGCGACGACGGTACAGCGCTCGACCTGGGCGTAGACGCCGGGCAGGGAGAGGCAGCCTTCCTCCTGCACGATCTTCCCGGACTTCGCGGTGATCTCCGGGTTGATCAGGACGAGGCGCCGGCTCAACCCCTCGGGCTTGACGTCGACGACGGACAGGCGGAGGTTCAAGCCCACCTGCGGAGCGGCCAGGCCCACGCCGCGGACCGAGTACATGGTCTGGAACATGTCGCGCAGGAGCCTGGGCAAGTCCTTCCTGACGGCGGCGTAGTCCACCGGGTCGCAGGGCGTCCTGAGGATCTTCTCGCCGTGCTTGACGATGCGCAGAATCATGTCACTTGCCTCCCCCACGGGGAGGCAAGTAGTCGTGGGGGCAAATGCCGTTTCATAGATCAGCTACCATTTCCGCCCCGCCCTTCTGCACCACCCGGACCGTGACCGCCCCCTGGTCGGCCTTCTGCATGGCGCCCCAGGTCATGGCGAGGCGCTCGAGCTGGTTCTCAAGGCTCAGGCGGCCCGAGGTCCCCAGCACCACCTCTCCCGCTCCCACGGCCTGCGCCGACTGCGCGATGGCGTAGAAGGGGTCGTTGGACACGACCATGAGCGGGACCACGGTCTTGCCGGATCTCTCCGCCACCTCGATGACCCGCGTGAAGAGGTGCTCCTCCTCGGGGCCGAGGGACTCGACGTCCCCGCCGAAGCTCATCCCGTAGTGGATGCGGCAGTAGAGGACCACGAGCTCCGTGGTCTCCTCGTCGAGCGTCTCCAGGGCCTTGGCCAGGTGGTGCAGGCCGTGCGGGTCGCGCACCGCGACCAGGACCCGGTTGGGCTTGTCGAGGTGCTTGAGGACCTGCTCGACGGTCTCCTCGTTGCGCAGGTTGACCTTCTCCCGGTGCTCCCCGCGGGCCTTGCCCCGGTTGAACCGCTCAGCGGCCCAGAATAAGGCGTAGAATCCGACCGTGAAGGCGATCCCGGCCACGGTGGCTGTCCGCTTCGTGAGCAGGTTGACGCAGGCCACGGCCAAAAGGACCGCCAGGATGAACCCCAGGCCGACGGGAAGCTCGGTCCCGCCGATCCGGACGTTGAAGGGCAGTCTCCATTCGCGGGGTCCAAGCCGCCTGAACCGCAGCGCCGTGATGGAGGCCGCGTTGAAGACCAGGCTCCAGATGAGGCCGAAGGCGTAGGCCTCGCCCAGGAGGTAGAGGTTGCCCCGAGAGGCGATGACGGCCCCGATCTGCAGCAGGGCCACCATGTTGATCATGCGATGCGTCGTGCCATACCTGGGGTGCAGATACCGGAACCACTCCGGCATGACCCCGTCCTCGGCCATGCGGTTCAAGACGCCGTTGGAGCCCACGATGGCGGTGTTGACCGCGCCGCAAAGGATGAGGCTGCCCACGCCCACCACGAAGGCCTGCAGCCCGAGCCTCGCCCAATGGGGCCCGACCTGGTGCATGGCGAGCCCCGCGATGAGGTTGTCGAGGTACTTGGCGCGCTCGGCGTCGGGGATGATGCCAACTGCGAGGAAGCACATCCCGGCCGTCAGCAAGAAGCAGGTGAGGAAGATGACGAGGCAGGCCTTCTTGAGGTTGCCGTGCTTGGGCGCCTCCATCTCCCGGTAGACCTGGACCAGGGTCTCGACTCCGCTCAAGCCCAGGAAAGCGTGGCCGAAGGCGACGAGCAGTCCCACGGCCCCGATCTTGCGCGGCCAATCCGTCCCGGCGAGCCATCCCAGGGAATGCGGGTCGAAGGACACGGAGAACGGCGGGAGGGAGAAACCCTTGAACCAGATGGTGACGAGGGACCACCCGAACACCACGAGCCCCATGACCGCGACAAGCCTCATGATCTTGAGCGACTTGTCCGAGGACTCCTCGATGCCGATGATGTTCTGCCTCCAGAAATAGAGCACCGCGGCCACGGCGAAGAAGACGGAGAAGGCGTCGGGGTTCAAGCGCCATCCGATGTGGAGATGGGGGAAGGCGTGGTTGAGCAGGCCCGCGAGATACTGCCCCGCGGCCACCGAGCTGATGGCGCCGGTCAGGGTGAAGTCGAACATGAGCGCCGAGACCGAGACCTTGGCGAGGTTCCGTCCCATGGCTTCCCTGACGACCTTGTACACCCCTCCGCGCACGAAGATGGCCGCGCTCTCCGTCTCGAGCGCCAGGATGCACGCGGAGAAGGCCATCACGCCCAGGATGAACCAGGGCGCGCCCTTGCCGATGGCCTGCTCCGCGATGCCGCCGATGTACCAGGCCGTGGAGGCCATGTCGCAGAGCACGATCGCCGCCGCCCTCCAGAATGAGATGAAGGTGAGCATGGCCGTGCTCAGAACGACGACCTCGGCGACGCGTCGCGAAGGCTTGCCGACCATCTATAAGGAGGGCTATTTCTCGGCCTTGCGGATCAGCTCCAGGACCGCGGCCGGGGTGGGAGCCTTTGCGAGAGCCCCGATCAGGGAGGGCTGGAAAAGGCTCGCCACCGACCTCAGGAACTGCAGGTGCATGGGGAAGAACTCGCCGCGGTCCGGGGACAGGAAAAGGAACATGACGCTGATGGGGATGTCCTTCTCCATGGGATCGGTCATGCCGTCCGGGATGACGGTCAGGGCGGCGAAGATGTTGGTCAGGAGGCTCGGCGGGTCGAGGCCTGCCGGCGCTCCCGGAGCCCGCTCGGTCCTGGGATTGTGCGGAAGGCTCAGGCCCGTGTCGAGCGTCGTGCTGATCTTCTTCTCCCGCTCGAAGACCTTGGCCAGGAACGGCGCGGGATCGCCCAAGCCCTTCTTCCCGCAGAGCAGCTTCACCATGGACTCGATGAGGGCGCCCTTCTCCGGCGGAGGGGAGACGATCGAGATGACGTCCTCGGACAAGAGGCTCGAGACCCGGACGCTCTTGGAACGAGCCGCCCCGGTCTTGGCTGGGGGAGTGGTCTTGGTGGCCGGCATATCCCGTGAGGGCTTGCCTTCCTTGGCAGGCATATCGTTGGGGATGACGACGACTATAACATAGGGGTCAGGCAGGTGTCAAACTTGGTAGACTTTGGAGGGCAAAATCCCATGACCACGGGAGGGACGCATGCCGCATGAGAGCGCCCGCCGCACCATCCTCCAAGCGTTGTTCCGGGCCGGCGCCGTGCTGCGGCGCAGGTTCGGCAAGGTCAAGGTCAGCGTCAAGTCCAGGGCCAACCTCCTGACCGAGGCCGACCTCGAGAGCCAGCGGACCATCTTGTCCATCATCCGACGGCGGTTCCCAGGCCACGACGTCCTCGCGGAGGAGGGACGCTCGGACCTCAAGGGAGCCGAGTTCCTCTGGATCGTAGACCCCCTCGACGGGACCACCAACTACGCCCACGGCTTCCCGGCCTTCACCGTCTCCATCGGGCTCCTGCGCCGGGGAGAGCCGGTGCTCGCGGGGGTCTATGACCCGATGAGGGACGAATGCTTCACGGCTGAAAAGGGGAAAGGAGGTTCAATAAACGGAAAGCCTCTGAAAGTTTCGCGAACAGCGAAACTCTCAGAGGCTCTATTGATCACCGGCTTCCCGTATGACCGGGCCGGCCGGTCGGCATATTACACCCGGTTCTACGCGGCCTTCCTGGAGATCTGCCACGACATCCGGCGCTCGGGCTCCGCGGCTCTCGACATGGCATGGGTCGCGGCGGGCCGCGCCGACGGCTTCTGGGAGTTCGGCTTGAGCCCCTGGGACGCGGCAGCGGGCCTGCTGCTCATCCGGGAAGCGGGCGGCGAAGTCACCGATTTCCAGGGCGAGGCGTGGAAGGCGGCCGAAGCCTACGGCCGGCAGACCCTGGCGACCAACGGCCGCATCCATGCTGCGATGCGGAAGGTCATCGGACGCCGCCTTCGAGGCAGGGTATGACGAGCCGCCCTTGGGATCCGTCGCCGCAAGGCGGGACGACCGCGTTGTTCATCATGGGCGGCGCGAGGACTCCTTTCGCCACCTGGTCCGGCGGGACCGACGGCGCCGGGCACCGCGGCGGCAGGCTCAAGGGGCTCGATCCCTTCGACCTCGGGGCCGCGGCCCTCAAGGCCGCGCTGGCCTCGACGGGCCTGGCGCCGTCGAGTCTCGACAAGGTCGTGTTCGGGAACTCCTACCACGTGGGGCCGCACGCCTGCTACGGCGGCCGCTACGTCGGCCATCGGGCCGGCGTGCCGGACTCGGTGCCGGGAGTCGCGGTGGGCCTGGCCTGCGGGTCCGGCCTCTACGCCATGATGGTCGCGGCCCAGGATCTCCTCTTGGGCACTGCCGGCACGGCCGCCGCGGTCGGCGCGGACGCTCCGAGCCTCATCCGCAGGGCCGTGCTGGTGCCTTCCTTCACGGACGTCTCGGCCGGCGCTCCCATCTCGACGCTGACGCACCGGCTGGCGCTCGACCATGGGTTCGACCGGCCGGCGCAGGACCGTTGGGCCTTGATGAGCCACTGCCGCGCCAAGGCCGCGCAGGCCCGGGGGCTCTTCGCGGAGGAGATCGTCCCGGTCAACGGGCTCGACCGCGACGACGCCGTCCTTTCCGACCCGGCGGCCGCCCATTTCGAGCAGTCCAAGCCCATCTTCGAGGGGATCACGACCACCCTGGCCAACACCCACGCGATCGTCGATGGAGGCGCGGCCCTCGTCATGGCGTCGCGAGTCCCCGCCCCCGCCCGCGCGGCGGACTTGAAGCCCGTGGGGCGGTACTTGGCCGGAGCGGTGGCCGCGACCGAGCCCAGGAAGACGGCCCTGGCCTGCGCCCTGGCCTTGCGGTCTGCCGCCTGCCGGGCAGGGGTGAGCCTGCGCGACATCGACCTCTTCGAGATCAACGAGACCTTCGCGGCCCAGGTCCTGGTGGACATGAAGGAGTTGTCCCTTCCGGAGGACAAGGTGAACGTGAACGGGGGCGCCATCGCCCTCGGCCACGCCTTCGGCGGCACCGGAGTGAGGCTCGCCCTGACCGTCTTGAAGGAGCTCGGCCGCCGCAAGCTCAAGCTCGGAGCCGCCGCGGTCTCTCTCGGCGGAGGCCAAGGAGTGGCGGTCGTGCTGGAAAGACTCTGACCCGCGGGTTTTAGAACCGAAAGGCGAGGTTGGCCCTGTTGACGTGGCCCAGTTCCCCGTACGGCGACCACGCGTAGTCGACCCTCAGCCACCCCAGATCGAGACCTGCGCCCGCGGTGGCGCCCGCGAAGCCGTCGATCCCGCGCATGTGCGCCTGGTTGTACCCGGCGCGCACCGCCGCGCTGCCGGCCTTGCCGACGGTCGCCAGGAGCTCCACGCCGAGGGACATGTAGGGGTCGTCGTCCACCGGAAGATGGCCGTCCATCGCGGCGTTGAGCATGGGGTTGACGCGCCATAGGAACCCGCCGCGCAGGTGCAGGGGCAAGGCCTGGGAGACCCCGCCGAGCCTCATGGGCATGCCGAGGTTGGAGACGCTCACGCCGAGGTCCAAGGGGCCGTCCCCCAGGCTCACGAGGCCGAGGGCCTGCGCCCCGAGGTCGACGGCGGCCGCGCCGGCGGATTCGCTCTGCAGGGAGGAACGGATCGCCTTGATGAGGCCGCCGGCCCTGACCTTCCCGCCGGCGAACGCATGCGCATAGGCCGCCGACAGGGCGAAGTCCGAGGGCGAGAACTGCCCTACCGGGTCGCCCTTGGCGTCGTAGGCGGTCTGGCCTCCGTGCGCGAAGTACACCAGGCCGCCCGCGACCGTGCCGTTTCTTCCGATAGAAAGGGCGTACGCGACCGAGCCGGCGTTCGCGCCGGTCAGGAGGTTGGAATACCCCAAGCCGAGGTCCGAACGCGGAGACTTCGACCCGATGACGATGCCGGCAGGGTTGTAGAAGACCGCCTCACAACCCTGGGCGCCGGCGGCAGAGGTGCCGCCCATGGCCTCGAGCCTGGCGCCGGCAGGGAACTTCAGGAACGGGGCCGCCGTCATGCCCGCCGACCTGTTCGAGAAGGGGCTCTCGGGGAACATCCCTGCCGAGGCCTGGGCCGAAGGCCCAGTGGCCGGCAGAAGGCACGCCAGACAGAGGACGACCGACTGGACCATGAGATGCCGGAGGCGCACCTAGACGGGCCAGACCGGACCCCTGCGCGAGGGCTTTGACTCGGCCGGAGTCTCCGCCTGCGGGATGTTCTCCAGCACGATCGCGGGGGGAGACTGAAGCTCCGTGTTCTCGTCCGAGCCGGACGCGGCAGCCGCGGGGGCCTGCTCCTGCGCCAAAGGCGCAGGGGCAGCCTCCGCTGGAGCGGACGCAGGCGGCGCCGCGTCAGGGGGCGTCGTAGCTGGCGCAGCGGGCAGCGGGCTCAGCGTGATGGGCGCGGCCTGGGCCGAAGGCCCAGGGGCCGGAGGGCGCTGGGCCGGACGCGCCGGAGCCGGCGACACGGGAGCAGCAGCCTGCGCGGGCCCCTGCGGCGATGACGCGGTCAAGCCCGGAGGGCCTGGCCTTCCAGGATTTTGGAGGGCCAGGTCCCGACCGCCCTCGGGAACGGCGTTGGCGGTCGCGGACGCCGCAGGTCTAGGCTGGGCGGCCGGAACCGCCTTGACCGCCTTGATCTGCTCGGAGATGTCGGAGAGCTTCTTGAGGATGAGCTCCTCCTGGCTGCTCTGCTTCGAAGCCAGCCCCTTGAGGTTCGCGACCTCCTTCTCGAGGATCTCCAACTGGGATTTGACGCTCTGCAGATAGACGATGGCGGGGCTGATGCCCCCCGGCAGCGTGGTCTCGCTCTTGGGGCGCACTGCAGACGCGGCGGCAGGCGCCTGCGCTGAAGGCGCAGGGGCAGCCGAAGGGAGTCGAGCAGCCGCGGAAGCGTCGTCCGACACGGCCGAGACGCGCACCGGCTTGACCCGCGGCTCGGGCTCGGGCTTCGCAACGGGCAGCGCCACCTCGGGCTCGGCTGGAGGCTTGGCCGTCAGCGGGACCAGCTGGGGAAGCTCGGCGGGGTCAGCCTCATGCTCATCGGCCGCCTGGACCGCCAAGCGGTACTGCCGGAGGAAGAACCCGAACAGCGCGCAGCTGGCAGCGAATCCGAAAGCGGATATGTAGAAGTAGATGTCTCCCCAGAGCGTCATGTGATGCACAATCTTAGCCGAATTCACCGGGAGTGTCAAGAATGCGTGAACTCGACCTCACCCACTTTTCCCTGAGGGCTGACGGGCCAGCCTGCCCGATTCAAATCATGCTCGGGGTCCTGCCGCCGGTGGGGCCCATCGGCCTCTGCTCGCTCGTCGTGCATCGGGATTGACTGGCGGACGCTCGCA
>JACQWX010000076.1 GCA_016209035.1 Elusimicrobiota bacterium
TGCGCCGCGAGCTTTGGTGGCTGCCTGCGGAGTGGGTCAAGAGGGGCAGCCGCAACATCCTGTGGCTTCCAGCCAGATATCCCCGCCAGGACTTGTGGCGGAAAATCCAAATGAAGGCTTGCCAGGCCAAGCCGCTGATCTGACCAATCTTGCAACACTTTTGACGAATCGTCTCGTCGGGGACTCATGAAAGATAGCCGTTATTCAGGATATAAGGAAACATAATTCATCTTGACAACCCTGCGCCGGACCTGATAACCTGACCACGCTATGGCGAAACTCTACTTCTACTACTCCGCGATGAACGCGGGGAAGAGCACCCTGCTCCTCCAATCCTCGTACAACTACCAGGAGCGCGGCATGGAGACGCTCGCCTTCGTCCCCAGGATCGACGCCCGCTACGGCACGGGCAAGGTGACGAGCCGCACGGGCTTGAGCGGCGCCGCCGTCCCGTTTCATGACCGCTTCGACTTCTTCTCCCACGTCGCCAAGGCCAGGAAGAAGAACCGCAAGCTCCGCTGCGTGCTCATCGACGAGGCGCAGTTCCTCAAGAAGGAGCAGGTCCTCCAGCTCAAGCGCGTCACGGTGGAGCTCAAGCTCCCGGTGCTGGCCTACGGCCTGCGCACCGACTTCATGGGCGAGCCCTTCGAGGGGAGCAAGTACCTTTTGGCGTGGGCCGAGGAGCTCTCCGAGATCAAGACCATCTGCCATTGCGGCCGCAAGGCCATCATGACCCTGCGCATCGACGGGCACGGCCGCGTCCTGCGCTCGGGAGAGCAGGTCCAGATCGGCGGCAACGAGTCCTACGTCTCCGTCTGCAGCGAGCACTTCCTGAAAGGCAAGCCGCGCTAGCTGTTGAGGATGCGCTCCGCCTCTTCCTTGTCGTACTCCATGATGTAGGGGATGCCGCTGATGCGGGCGCCCTCCTCGGTGATGGCCACGATGTCGTCGCGCGTGATGTGGTCCAGCGTGAACTTCCGGGCGCCGGCCATGAGCTGCCTCATGCCCTGGGCCAGGCGCTGGTGGTACGAGTACACGCCGATGGCCCCGGGCGGGACCTTCTCGAAGTCCTTGCCGAGCCGCTCCTTGAGCTCGCCCGCGCACACGAACACCTCCTCGAGGGAGTTGCCGAACCGCCCGATGTAGACCGGCATGTCGCCCTGGCTGATGCGCTTGCCGATGGTCTTGCCGACCATGGCCGCCGTGAGCGGCGCGCGGGCCATCTCGATGCACTTGAAGTACGGCGCGCCCAGCGCCAGGGCCTTGAACATCTGGTCCTCGAAGGCGAGTCCTCCCGCCACCGCGATGCCGGGCAGGTATTCGCCCTGCTTGGCGAGCCGGTCGCAGTACTGGTAGAGCAGCGAGTAGAGCTCGATGGGGGGCACGCCCCACTCGTTCATCATGCGCCACGGGCTCATGCCCGTGCCCCCGCCCGCGGCGTCGACGGTCAGGAAGTCGATCTTCGCCTTGGAGCAGAACTTAAGGGCGCGGGCGAGGTCCGCGGGCCGGTAGGCGCCGGTCTTGAGGAACACGTGCTTGGCGCCGGCGTCGCGCAGCTCCTTGACCCGCTTCATGAAGCCTTCCTCGGTCACCATGCCGACGCGGGAATGGCGCTCGAACTCCTTGAAGGCGCCCTTGTCGAAGGCCTTGATGATGCGCGGGGAAGCCGGGTCCGGCAGGACCACGTAGCCGCGCTCCTTCAAGCGCTGGGCCTTCTTGAGGTTGTGGATCTTGACCTCGCCGCCGATGTTCTTGGCGCCCTGGCCCCACTTGAGCTCCACGACCTCGACGCCGAGCTTCTGGATGGCGTATTCCTGGACGCCCAGGCGGGTGTCCTCGACGTTGGCCTGAACCACCACGGCCCCGTAGCCGTCGTACCAGTCCTTGAAGAGCCTCACCCGCCGTTCCAGCTCGGGGGAGCGGACCACGCGGCCCTTGGAGATCTCCGACTCCATGTCCATGCCGCAGACGTTCTCGCCCACGGTCAAGACGACGCCGGAAAGGGCCGCGCCGATGGCCAGCCCCTCCCAGTTCTTGGCGGCGATGTCCGTCGAGCCGAGGCCCCCGTAGAGGACGGGGTGACGCAGCTTGATCCCCGGGGCCTGGCCGATCTTGGTCGCCGCTGCCCGGAACGATGGACCCGACCGTGCGGTTCTTGGTCAGGGTTGCCGCTGTTGCGTTGTATTTGCTGTATGACATAGTTCCTTGTCTCCTCCTGATCCCTCCACCTTCTTACCTTCGCTCACGCAGGTCCCGCATACGCCGGTCGGGCCTAGGTAGCACATATAGTCGTCGAACTTCTCGATGCAGGTCGGCTCCATGCAGACGCACGACCCGCACACGTCCGTCGGGGCGCTGGGCCCCTGACAGCGCAGAGTGCAGACCGGGCAGATGTACATGCAGCCGCCGCAGGTCCGGCACAGCTCGGATTTCTTGTCGAAGGGCGTGGTGATGCGCCTCTTCTGGCCGCGGCCCACGAAGTCGATGGCCCCGGACATCATCTGTTCCTGGCACATGCGCACGCAGAGCCCGCAGAGGATGCAGTCCTCGTACTTGGGCTTGAAACGGCATTTCTGCACGCCGAAGCGGGCGGCCAGGTCCTGGATGACCTTGGACGACGGCGCGATGGACACGAGCAGCTCGATGAGCATCTTCCGTGTGCGCACCACCCTCTTGGTGTTGGTCCGCGCCACCAGACCGTCCTCGGCCGGGTAGGTGCAGGAACTGACCAGCCTGGCCTTGTCGCCCTTCCCGATCTCGACGACGCAGAGCCGGCAGCCCCCGTAGGCCGAAAGACCGTCGACGTGGCAGAGGGTCGGTATCTCCAGGCCCAGGAAGCGCGCGGCCTCGAGAACGCTGGTCCCCGCGTCGACCGTCACGTCAAGTCCGTCGATCTTCAAGCGGACCCCCCCACGGGGGGTCTGCTGAGGTTCGGGGGAGCGGAGCTGTTTCATGGAGCCTTCCTTGTTCATACCACGAATACCGCCTTCGGCTTGCACACGTCGACGCAGACGCCGCAGCGGATGCACTTGTCCGAGTCGATCTTGTGAGGCTTCTTGATCTCGCCCGTGACCGCTTGGACCGGGCACTGCTTGAGGCAGATCAGGCACCCGATGCACTTCTCGGCATCGATCACGTACTGGATGAGGGCCTTGCAGACCCCGGCGGGGCACCGCTTGTCCTTGATGTGGGCCTCGTATTCCCTGCGGAAGTACCGCAGGGTGCTCAGGACCGGGTTCGGGGCGGTCTGGCCGAGCCCGCAGAGCGACGCGTCCTTGACGACATGGGCGAGCTCCTCGATCAGATCGAGGTCGCCCTCGGAGCCCTTGCCCTCGCTGATCCTCTCCACGATCTCGTAGAGCCTAGCAGTGCCCTCGCGGCAGGAGAGGCACCTGCCGCAGGACTCGTCCCGCAGGAAGTTGAGGAAGTATTTGGACACGTCCACCATGCAGGTGGCGTCGTCCATCACGATCATGCCCCCCGACCCCATGATCGAGCCGGCCTTGCTCAAGCTCTCATAGTCGATGGGAAGATCCAGAAGATGCCTCGGGATGCATCCCCCGCTCGGGCCCCCGGTCTGGATGGCCTTGAAGTCCCCTCCTCCCTTGATCCCTCCGCCGATATCGTACACGATCTCCCTGAGGGTGGCTCCCATGGGGACCTCGACTAGGCCGGTGTTGTTGACCTTCCCCACGAGAGAGAATATCTTGGTCCCCTTGCTCCCCTCGGTCCCGATCTTGGAATACCAGCTGGCTCCCCTATTGACGATCAATGGGATGTTGGCCCAGGTTTCGACGTTGTTGATGTTGGTGGGCTTTCCCCACAGGCCCTTCGAGGTCGGGAAGGGAGGGCGCTGCCTGGGCTCGCCCTTCCTCCCTTCGACGGAGGCGATAAGACCCGTTTCCTCGCCGCAGACGAAGGCCCCGGCCCCCCTCTCGATCTCGATATCGAAGGAGAACTTCGACCCGAGGATGTTCTTTCCGAGAATCCCGCGCTGCCTGGCCTGGTCCAAGGCGATCCTCAGATTGCCGACCGCCAAAGGATACTCGGTTCTCACGTAGACGAATCCCCTCCGGGCTCCGATGGCGTACGCCCCGATCATCATGCCCTCGATGACGGAATGGGGGTTGCCCTCGAGGACGCTCCTATCCATGTACGCGCCGGGGTCTCCTTCGTCCCCGTTGCAGATTATGTGCTTGTCGTCGCCCTTGGCCCTGCGGCAGAACTCCCACTTGAATCCCGTGGGGAAGCCCGCTCCTCCGCGCCCCCGAAGCCCCGATTTCTTCACCTCCTCGATCACCGCCTCCGGGGTCATCTGCGTCAAGGCCTTGACCAGGGCCCCGTAGCCTTCGAGAGCGATGTAGTCGCCTATCCGCGTGGGATCGATCAGCCTGTTCTGGGCCAGAATCCTGCGGCGCTGCTTCTTATAGAACGGGATTTCGCCCTCGCTGAGTATCTTGTCCCCGCTCATCAGATCCGCGTAGAGAAGACGATCGAGGATGTTGTTCTTGATGACGGTCTCACCGACGATCTCCGCCGCGTCGGAGGGCTTCACCCTCTCGTAAAAGATCTCCTTGGGGGTGACCACGACGACCGGCCCGTGCTCGCAAAAGCCGTGGCACCCGGTCGCCTTGACATCGACCTTCCCTTTGAGCCCCTGCTTGGCGACTTCAGACTCCATGGCCTCTATCAGGAGCGCGGATTCGGAAGCCCGGCAGCCCGTGCCGCCGCAAACGCTGATGCAGATCCTCTTTGGGTCCCGTTCGGCCAGTAGGGATACCTTCAGTTTCGCCAAGTCGGCTGGGTTCTTGAGCGCCTTGATCATGGTTTATGGTTTAAAGAACACGGAATACCTTTCATAGAATGTCCGGACCTCGAGTTCCGGATCCTCGAACTCGATGAGATGCTTCTTACAACCGCGCCGTGAGCAGATCTGGATCGTGCCTCCCTCCTTGAAAGAGAAAGCCACCATGGGAGCCTTGCACACCTCGCACATGCGGCTCGCCTTGAGATCACACTTGCAGTGGGGGCAGAAGAAGCGCGAGATCTTGCCCACGGGGCACGGCACCTTGATGTCGATGTTGTAGCTGCCGTAGAGCGAGCTCAGCCGCAGGGGCCCCCGCTTCTTGCCGTAGGAGATCTCGACCGCGATGGACGGGCAGTTGTCGACCTTGTGCTCTTCGTCCATCAAGGACTTCCCGCAGACCGGGCACTGCACGTGGACTTGGATCATGACTTGACGACCTCTTTGACATTAGGCTGCGCCTTGACCAGCTTCCTGGCGCTCTGCGACGTGACCTGGCCGTGGTACTGCCCGTCCATGACGACAACGGGGCCAATCGCGCAACACCCGAGACAGTTGACAGTATCGAGGGAATATTCGCCGTCCGGAGTCGTCTGCCCGGGCTCGATCCCGAGCGTGCGGCCGATCTCCTCCACGACGCGGGTCACCCCGCGCACATGGCAGGCGGTGCCTATGCATGCCGTGATGGTGTGCTTGCCGGGGCGCCCAAGCCGGAACATCCGGTAGAAGGTAGCCACCCCGAAGATGTCCGGCAGGGGGACATCCAGGAAAACGGCGGTCTTCTTCAAGGCCTCCTCCGGGAGGAACCCGTATTCGTCCTGGATGTCCTGGAGGATGGAGATCATCTCGCGGGCCCGGCCCTTGTAGGACTTGAAGATCTTGTCCAGCCGAGGCTCGCCGGTCCCGTTGCGCTTCGCAGTCGATTTTTTCATGTCGTTGGTTCGCTCTCACGCGCACTCGCGTTGACTTGAATTCTCGCAACAAAACGGCCCAATATTGCATAATCTCAACATGATCAGAGCCCATGTGATCGCCGTGCTGGCCGTCCTCGCGGCCGCCGTAGGCTGGAGCCAGACCGCTCCCGGCTTCGTCGTCGCCGACTACAAGACCTTCGACTGGAAGACCTCCGGCACCCTGCCGCCCGGGGCGGAATACCACCTCCTCTACGAGGAGCCAAAGACCCACGCGGTCCAGCTCATGGCGCGCTTCAAGGCGCGGTACTCGCTGCCGCTCCATCACCACAGCCACGACGAGACGATCGTGGTCGTCCGCGGGAGACTCGGCATCACGGCCAACGACAAGGAGGACGTCCTCGGTCCAGGCTCCTACGCGAGGATCCCCGCGAAGACGCGGCACGCGCTGCGCGCCGCGGGATTGGGCCGAACCGAGTTCCTGGTCCTCATGACCGGGCCCTACGACGTGCTGGGCCTTGAGTCGCCGAAGGCGAAGTAGCAAAGCGCGGACGGCCGGGAGTCGATTCGACCTGCTTCGTGGTCATGGAGCGCCAAGGCATGGAGGCGGCCTTCGGCTTCGACCGGCACTTCGCCCAGAGGGGTTTTAGTATAATGCCGCGATGCTCAAGGTTCTGACCCCGAACCCCGAGACCGATTCCGACCGGCCGGCGACCCCTGAAGCCCTCAAGAAGGAGTTGTTCCGCAAGACATTCCACCTCTGCACCCTGCTGTATCTTGGGGCCTTCCTCGTCCTGGGGCCGGACCGCGTCATGGCGCCGATGCTGGCCTGGATGGCCGTGGTGCTGGCGTTCGAGGCCGTCCGGTTCCATACCGCCCGGGGCAGGGCCTGGGCGCAACGGCTCTTCGGGTTCATGATCCGCGGCAAGGAAGAAGCGCACTACACGGGCTTCTTCTACACGTCCCTAGGGGCGCTGCTGGTCTTCGCCATGTTCCGCAGTCACCCGGACGTCGTCCAGGCCTCGCTCCTCTACCTCGCGCTCGGGGACTCCGCCTCAGCGCTCGTGGGCCTGGCGTGGGGCCGCCACCCCTACTGGATCTTGGGCCGCAAGAGGACCTGGGAAGGCTCCGCGGCCGGCTTCGCGGTGGCGCTGGCCGTGGGTCTGGTGAGCGGTCTCTCTCCTGGGCTGACCCTGGCCGGCGCCTTGGCCTTCAGCGTGGCGGACAGCGTGCCTCTGCCGCCGGACGACAATGTCTGGATCCCGGTCCTGCCGGGAGCGATCCTCTTGGGGGCGATCCAATGGTGAACGAATCGAGCGGCCGGAAGTCGGACAGCAGGAACTGGGCATGGCTGGTCACGTGCTTCTTCCTGGGAGCGGCCGCCGGCGTGCTGGGTTACTCCCTCCTGGGACGCCCCGCCTCCTCTCCTGGGGCGTCCGGCGACCGGATGCCCGACATCCGCCTCCAGACCCTGTCCCTGCAGACCGGCCCGTCTCTGGCGGCGTGCCCGACTGAGCGCTGCCTCACCGTGTACGTGGCCCCGTGGTGCGGCTACTGCCGCAGGGGCACGCCCCTCATTATCGCCTTGAAGAGGCTCCTCGAGAGGAACGGCGTCGCCACCCGCATCATCGTGGGCATGGACGCCATGGAGGCCGTGCGCGAATACGCATCGGAGTTCGGCCCGGACACGCTCCTCGATCCGGACAGCAGCTTCAGGGTGAGCGGCGTCCCGCATTTCATCATCTCCGACGCGTCGGGCTCGGTCGCGAAGAAGGTCCCGGGATTGCCGCCGTACGACGACCCGGCCGGCGTGGCCGCCTACCTTGGCCTGCCCCACGCCCCTTGATCGAGCTTGAGAAAGGCTACCTGGTCCAGACCGCGTAGTCCTTGGCGTAGAGCGCCAGGACCCAGCCGGCCCCGGGAGACCAATCCGCGGGGCCGATCTTCACGGCCACCTTGCCGTCGATGACCGCGGCGTAACGGCCGTTGTCCGCGGCCGCGATGGACACGGCGCTGGTCGATCCGATGCCGGCCTCTTTCCTGATGCGGATGAGGGCCCGGATATGGTCCCTCAAGCCCCAATCGAAGTAGTGCGGCCAGTACACGCAAGGGATGCCGGGGTGCGTGAGGATGTAGGCATAGCCCTGCATGACCTTGTCGCCCGGGAAGGGCCAGTGGTTCTGGCCGCCTCCGCCGCCGGTGCTCGCGCCCGTGTCGTGGTTGTCCACGAAGGTCACGGCATTCTCGGGCCGCCAGCCGATGAGTCCCGGCGGCTTGCCTGAGCCGTCCCTCAGGCGCCAGTACTCCCTGGCTCCGACCGCGTGCTGGAGGATGCCCTTGGTCGTGAAGTCGAAGACGTTGATCCTGCCTGCCACGGAGTCGAGCCAGTCGCAGAGGGCCTGACGGTGGCGGTCCGAGTTGTTGACGTCCAGGTCGTCCCAGATCTCTCCGACCGCGAAGGAGGGCGAGGTAGCCTCGACGTACATCTGGAAGTACTCTGGCGCCACGCCGCGCACATAGTCGAACCTCCAGCCGTCGTACCCGATGTCCGAGCGCAGCCACCGCATCCAGCCCTTGATGCTCTCCTGCACGTAGACCTTGGTGTGGTCGATGTCCCGCGCCGCGTGGTAGCCTTTGCCCGTGTCCGGGGCCCCCCGCGCGCCGGCCCACTCGTCGTCCGACGCCACGGCGTCTGGCCCCCACTGCGGGTCGGTGAAGTCGGCCCAATCCTTGGTCCCCACCCGGTGGTTGATGACCACGTCGGCCACGGCCTTGACGCCCTTGGCGCGCAGGGAGGCGACGGCGTTTTTGAGCTGGGCCTGGCTGCCGTAGGCCGAGTCCTGGACCAAGAGCCTGTTGGGAAGATACCCTTCGTCGCTCATGGCCGCCGAGGAGGGGGGGAACCACACCAGGTCGAAGCGAGCTCCGGCGATCTCGGAGGCCTTGGCCGCCAGGACGTCCCACCAGGGCTGGGCCAGATGCGATTCCCAATGGAAGCCCTGGAGCATGACAGCGCCGCTCCCCTTGGGACGGGCCGAGGGCCTCTCCAAAGCCTGGCCTGACCAAGCCCCCTCCGACGAGAGGAAGGCGGCGAGAACCGGCAGGCAACAGAGGAAAGCGCGCGACCGGCGCATGGCGATATTATACGGCCTTTAGGCCCAGGCGCGAGGGCCCACGGGCCTACGCCGCTGATGGGCCTTTGGTCCTATGGGGGAGCCAGCCGGACCTGAGCACGAGCAACGCCACGCCGAGCACCGCCGCCGCGACCACCCCGGCCAGGGGAAGACCGGCCAAGGCGGCGATGAACGGAGTGAACACGGAGACGAGGATGTTGTAGGCGCTGTGCGCCGCGGCCGGGGCGGCGAGGTTCCCGGTCTTGAGGTAGAGCAGGGACAAGACCACGCCGAGCACCAGCTTCAGCACGAAGAGGTCCATGGTGAAGCTGTGGACCGGCAGGTGCATGAGGCTGAACATGGCGGACGAGAGGAGGACCGCCAGGGGAACGGCCCAGCGCCAGCCCCGGGCCTCGAAGCGCCTCTTGAGCCAGGGTAGGACCCCGGCCCGGAACATGACCTCCTCCCCGGTCGCCAGGACCGTCGTGGAGAGCAGGCTCAGAAGGATGAGCGCTGGAACGGAGTGCAGGATGACGCCGTAGAACGCGGTCGCTAGAAGCGCCCCCGCGGCCAGGAAGAGGGGCAGCCTGGGCATGGTGGGGGAGAGGCTCTTCAACCCTTTCTTGACGGCCAGGTAACCCAGCAGCGGGACGAACAGGCCGAAGGCCGACCAGAAAAAGGCGAACGGCACGCCGAAGGCGGGGACCGCCTCGGTCAGGTACTTGAGGAGCGGGAACGCCTGCAGGCCCAAGGCCTTGTCCAGAGGGTCGAGCGCGAAGGAACTGGCGATCGGGGTGACGAGCAGGACCATGCCGTAGAACGCCCCCCGCGCGAGGTTGCGGAGGTTGGTCCAAGTCGACGGAGGCTCAGCCCGAGTCTCCTGCGAAGCGGCGGGCCGGGCAGGCTCCTTCGCCGGCTTCGCCTCGGCCCCGCGCCATCGCGACGGCCTGAGCCTGCCCAACAGGCTCCCCCTGACCGGGATCTCCCGGCCGGCGATCGCGAGGACGGCGCCCCCTGGGCCGACGCCCAGGCGGGAATCGAGTTCGCCGTCCCGGCCGGCAACGCCATTGCCAAGGTCGTCCGGGACGGCGCCCTGCCGGGAATCGAGTTCGCCGAACTGAGTCCCGGCGAGCGTCTTGGCGGCCTCGTTCGTGGAGGTCCTCTCCAAGCCCGTGCCCAGCTCCCCGGCGGCTGACAACTCCTGGACAGCGACTCCGCGCGCCTCCTTCTCCTCGGGCCGGGCAGTCTCCTGGCCGTCCTGCGGCGAGGCGGCCGTCTGGGTCTTGGCATGGAGCGCTCCAGGGGCCTCTGCCTGGAACGGGACCACCTCTCCTGTCAGGCCCGGGACTTCTAAGGACTCGGCCGCAGCCTGTTCCAGCGACACGGCCGGGGCAGAAGGCAGGGAGGCGCCGGAGAAGGGGGAGAGGGTCAGGCTCAGAGAAACCGCCGGAGACACGGCCCGCGACGGGACCACGGGGTTCCCCACGACCGGGACGCCGGAGCCGACCCGCACGACACGCCCCACGGTCTGGCCGAAGCCAGTTGCCTGCAAACCCGTCAGGCACAACGACAAGCAAACGGCTGCGAGGATTCGCGGCATGCTGCTACCTCCGTTTCCGCAACCGGTCCAGTATCTCATCCAGCGTCGGCACCTTGATCCGGTCCGGCTCCCGCCACCCGGGGTCCTGACCGGGCGCCGCGCCGCCTCCCGAAGAAGGAGGCGGCGGGTACTTCGCGGCCACTTCCTCGGCAGCCTCGTTGCACATCTTGACCGTGAGCGATGAACCGGACCCTCCCAGCCACCGCAAGACCAGCCATCTGGAGACCAGCGCCCTCTGGCATCCGGACAAGCCTTGCGGCACGGCTACGAAGATGTCGACCTTGGCATCGACTCGCTCCTGATATTCCTCGAACCATTGGTAATACACCCGGAGGTTGTCCACCTCCAGTTCGCTCATCCTTCCGGGGGCGGAACATTCCCTGCCGGCCAGGTTCGCGATGTAGCTGCGCCCGGCGGCGAATGACCGGCGCACCTCCTCCATGTAGAGGAACTCTTTCTTGATGGACTCGATGATCCGATCCTCAACCTCCTCCCTGAGCCGCATGATCTCCCCGTCGAGCCACGCGGCGTCAAGCCTGCCGGCCCACGCAAGCCGCTCGATCACCTTCTCCCACAAACGGTCACCGCAGAAAGTCGCGCCGGGCGCGACCGGCTGGCCGCGCAACTCGCGGTAGTCCTTGACGTCGAGGTAGTCCAGCCGGTCAAGCTCAGCCTGGCTCGGCGTCGGCCCGGCGATGCAGGAAGAGTCAAGCATACTGCGCACCTCATCCACGTGCTGCCTGACCCGCACCCGTTTCTTCAGCAGAGCTTGCTGCTCCCGCACCCTGGAAAGCTCCCCTTGCCATTTCCAGTAACCCTTCTCGTTGTCTTCCAGGTCTTTCGGCAACGGGAACGCCGGCGACAGCTTGGAACGGTCTCCCCTTGCGTCATGGACAGCCTTGGCGTGACGCTTGAAGGTATCCCTGATGGCCCTGTACTCCTCCGGCGTGCTCGTTTCAGTGATCCCCAGCCCGGCCGCGGCCTTCAACTCGGCCTCCCAAGCATGGGCTTCGGCCTCTTCGTGGGAAAGCCAGCCGGCGCCGATCAGTTCTTGATGATGGACATGTTCATGGTAGAGGGTCAAAGCCAACTGGCGGACGTAGCACGCCTCTTTGCGGGCGCCGGGGATGCGGACTTTCGGGCTGTCGCAATACTGGAAGGCCCCCAGCCGGACCATCACCCTTCCATCCTCCCATGTCGCTCCCATCGTGTCCTTGATCCTGGACTTCAAGTAACGAGGTTCCTCCTTCGCGTCCAAGACGACGCGGTACTCGTCCTCCGAAAAGACGGGATTGAAAAACGCAGCCAGCCCCTTCATGAGGCCGTTGGCCACCGTTCCCGGAATGCCCGACCACTCGGCTTCTGTCGGGATGCCATATGCCCTCAAGGCCAAGTCGATGGCGGCATTGAAATAGCCGTCCCTGAGCCTCTTGGCTGCCTCGGCTTCGTTGAACGCGTCCAGCCAGGCATCCTGTAGAGCTGAGTCATGGATCGAGGTCTCGGAAACGAACAAGGCGGCCAGCCTAAGTTTCTCGTTCTTATCCTCATCGGCGTATACCTTCTGAGCAGCCAGCCCCTTCTTGATGAACTCCGTGATTTCCTTCCGGGATGTCTCGCTAGCATTGTGGAATTCGGCCCGCGACGGTACGGCAAGGCACAATGCCACGACGACCAGGAAGTTCATGGGACCACCTCCAGTCTCACCACGTTGGAATCCATAGACGCCATCTTCTCCATGGTGAATACGAGTCCCAAGTGGGCAAAGCGCCGATCAGGAACACCGATTGATCCGGGCACCCACACAACTTTGACCTCATACGTCCCAGGCTTGTCGAAGTACCTCTCGCTCTCCGGGAACTCCCGGAACTCCCCTGGAATCGGCGCGTCAGGGTCCTGGCCGCGAGCCTCCATGCGGCAAACCTCAGGATAGCCGTAGTACTTCCAAGGCCTGGTGACCAGAAGCTCCCCGGGGTTGAGCGTGACGTCCAGCCCGGCCGCCAGCTTGGTCATGAACTCCATCCTCCGCATGATTTCACGGCCGCGTTCCTCGGGAACGCCGCGCAAGTCAGTGATTTCATGCGAAGGGCAATGCATCCCGCGTATCCCCTGCATGCCTTCCTCCGTGCCGTCAGGGCGAGTCAGAATAAGACCCCATTCGCCCCAGGCGTTGCCTGACTTGAAGAAGGACCAATTCAAATCCATGATGCTGATCGGGTCAGGACCTATGTTCTGAAGCTCCACCCGGTACCAGAAGGCCTCGCCCACCCTGAGCGTCGTCTTCTTCGGAATCAGCATGACCCCGACCCTCTTGCCGGACTTGGAAGGCTTGAAGCCAGGAGGCGCTGATCTCACCAGATCCGCTCGGTCCTTGGCCTTCTGCGCCTGCTCGTAAGGCCTCTGCCAGGCAGTCTCGGCCAGCCGTTGAGCCATGGCCAGCACCGTAGCCTGGCGTTCGGGAGGGAGCTTGTCAAAGTCCTTGGGTATCCAGTGCAGCGGATTGTTGATGTCGCTGGCCGGCAGAGGTTTCGGCTTGGGCGGAGGCTCTCGTTTCCTGCATGAAGGAAACGCCATGACGAGCATCACAAGCAGACTCAATTTGCCAAGCTCGGACAAGGCGCTGGCGAATAGACGATTCCAGTTTCGCGCTGGCAGAGGAAGCCAAATTCGAAACAACTCCATCTGTAAAGACAATGATAACATGGCGCGCACCCGCCAGCATGAACCGTTCGACCCAAAGCTTGATCGGCAATGGACCTAGACGGAATTGATGGACGGATGCGTCTCAGCGGCCTTGGTCCGACAGGATGGCTTCAAGGACCAGAAAAAGTTCGTCGGGGCGCTGGGACTTGACCACGAAGTGGTCGGGGCTCCCCTCGGCCACGGCCTGGAGCATGGCGCCGGCCATGGCCGTGAGCAGGATGACCGGGACGGCCTTCAAGCCGGGATGGGATTTGACGGCGGCGCAGACCTCGGACCCCTTCATGTCCCCGAGGTCGTAATCCAGGATGAAGCAGTCGGGGAGGTCTTGCTGCGCCAAAGGGATGACCTCGGCGCCCTTCGAAGCCTTGATCACGCGGTGCCCCTGGCTCGTCAGCCAGAAGGAGATGAGCGAGAGCCATTCCTCCTGGTCGTCCGCGACCAGGAACCTGGCCTTCCTCGGCGCGGCCGGACCCGTTCCACTTCCGGCCGCGCAGGCCTCAGGCATCGAGCCTCCTGAGCATGCGCTCCGCGAGGCCCCTGTAGGACGGGTCCCTGGATTCCTCGAGTATCTGGCGGTAGACCCGGATGGCCTTGGCCTTCTGCCCGTTCTTGAAATATAGGAAGCCCAGCATGTTCTTGATCATGGTGGGGCATTCGGGATCCAGGACGACCGTCTCCAGGATGCCGATGACCCCCTTGGGAGTGCCCTTGCGGTGGGCGCCGACGGCCGCGACATACTGGTGGTAGCGGAGGTTCCCGGGGTCGCGCTTCATGGCGTAGTCCAGCACCCAGAGAGCCTCTTGAGGCCGGTTCAGGTTGAACGCCAGGGCCCCGGCGGCGAAGAGAGCCGGATAGGAGTAGCTTGGATCGAGGTCGAGGATGCGCATGGCCATGGGCCCGAGCCTGGGGTAGCGGCCTCCGCCGAAGGGGCGCTCAGGATGGCCCGGATCGTAATGGCTGGAGCGCCCATGCCGGTGCTCATGACCGTGCCCATGGCCGTGCGCCTGGGAGCCCGCAGGCTCAACCGGCGCCTCGCCGGGCATCTCCTCCTCCGCCCCCCCGTAGTAGAGCAGCATCCGGATCAGGCCCAGGTCCGAGGCCAGACGTCTCATGCCCATGCCGAAGAGAAACGCCGTCTCGAGCGCGCCCGATTCCTCCAGTTGGAGACCCACGGGATCGGCGGGGACCGGCGGCCGGCGCAAGGAGAAGACCCCGTTGAGGAGGACGCAGAGGACGCACCCCAAGGGAAGCGCCACCTAGAACTCCTTCCTTCGGAACAGGACCGCCGCCATGGCCAGCCACACCGCGCAGTAGCATCCGGCGTAGAGGAGCCAGGAACCCGCCGGCACGCCCGAGGACAGGTGGGCCGGGAGGTCCAGCTTGTCGCGAAGGTTGAAGAGCTGGAGGTCGGGGATGACCCACGAGACGGCCTTGAGCGGAGCCATGACCGCCGCCGAGTCGCTGCCGAAACGCCGCACCATTAGGCGGATCTCGGGCAGGAAATGACCGAGGCTCCATAGGATCATGGTGATGCTGAGCGCCGAGAGGGCCGAGGTGGCCAACAGCGCGAGGAACATGGCCAAAGACGCCGTCACCAGCACCTTGAGGAATACCCCGAGCAGCGCCCAGAGGTAGACGGTCCTGAAGTCCCAGCCCTTGAGGAGCAGGATCATCAGGTGCGCCGCGGACATGATCAGCATGGCCGCTCCCGCGGACAGCATGAGCCCCAGGAACCGGCCGAGCAGGTAGCGGGTCCGGTCCACCGGCCGGGTGAGGATCATGTACACCGTCTTGGTCTCCATCTCGCGCAGGACCACGGTCGCGGCGCAGTAGACGGCCCCGACCAGGCCCATGAGCTCGATCAGGCCGAGCCCGAAATCGAGGAGCACCCGCACCTCCTGGTCGCAGGCCAGCAGGCCCAGGAGCATGCTCAGATAGAGCACCACGCCGGCGAACGCCAGGGTCAGCGCGAAGAACCGGTTGCGCAGATTCTCGACCCACGAGTTGAGCGCCAGCACCAGGACGGGGCTCATGGGGCGCCTCCCGGCCGCACGGTCTCGATGAACTTTTCTTCCAAGCCCCCGCTCCATTCGTCACGCCCGAGCACGCGCGCGAGGCGGCCTTCCTTGAGGATCCCGACCCGGTGACAGAGCTTCTCGAGCTCCGAGATGGAGTGGGACGAGATCAGGATGGTCTTGCCCCGGCCGTTCAAGTCCTGGAGGAGGTCGCGGAAGTCCTTGATGGCCAGGGGATCGAGGCCGCTCACCGGCTCGTCGAGGATGACGAGCGACGGGTCGTGCAGGATCGCCTGGGCCAGCCCCACGCGCTGGACCATGCCCTTGGAGAACTCTCCCATCCTGCGGCCCGATGAGGCCGAAAGGCCCACCAGCTTGAGCACGGCCTCGACGCGATCCCGAAGCCCGGCCTCGGGCAGGCCCGAGAGCCCGCCGTAGAACCCGAGGATCTCGGCGGGCGTCATGAACCCGGGGAAGTACGGGAGTTCCGGCAGGAAGCCCAGTTCGGCGAGCGCCCTCGGTTCGCTCGGCGGCAGGCCGAGGACCCGCACGGCCCCCGAGGTGGGCTTGAGCAGCCCCAAGGCCAGCTTGAAGGTCGTGGTCTTGCCGCTGCCGTTCAAGCCCAGCAGGCCGAAGACCTCGCCCGGCCGAACCTCGAGGTCCAGGTCCGAGACCCCCCGCGAGACCGTCTTCCTCCCCAGGTGGGAGCTGACGTAGACCTTGGTCACGGCCGTCAAGCTCAACACGGCTTCGAGGCCGGGGGGCATGGCGATCCTGGAGTCTACCGGGGCTTCCGGGCCCCCGAGGGGATCCTCTTGGAGAGAGCCTCGAAACCGGCGTCGAGGTCGGGTTTGCGGATGTGACCCATGTGGGCGACGCGGATGATCCTGCCCTTCAACGGGCCCTGCCCGCCGGCGATGGAGATCCTACCTTCCCGCAGGATGTCCTTGACGAGCTTGTTGCCGTCAAGACCCGCCGGCAGGCGGAAGGCCGAGAGGATGTTGCAGGGATCCTTCGGATAAAGCTCCAAGCCCAACTCCCGGCCTCGCTCGCGGGCGTAGCGCGCGAGCCCGGCAGTTCGCTTCCACACGTTCTCGATGCCTTCCGCGCGGATCAATCCGAGGGCCTCCACCTGAGCGGCCACGAGCGCGACGGCCGGGGTGAAGGGTGTTTCGCGCTCCGGCACGGAGCGCGCCATCATCCTCCAGTCAAAGTAGTATCGGGGGAGGGTCGCCGTCTCCACCAGCCTCCAAGCCCGGTCCGAGACCGCCATGAAGGCGAGGCCTGGAGCGTTCATCAGCGCCTTCTGGGAGGCCGATAGCACCACGTCGAGCCCCCAGGAGTCGGTCTCCAAAGGCTCCCCGCCGAGGCCCGAGATGGCGTCGACCACCAGGATGGCGTCGGACTCGGCGCGCACCACGCAGGAGAGGGACTGGAGGTCGTTGACGATCCCCGTGGAGGTGTCGGCGTGCTGGAGCAGGACGACCTTGGCGTCGGGGTGGGCCTTGAGCGCAGCCCCGAGCTTCTCCGGGGATGCGGCATGGCCCCACTCCTCGCCGATCACGACCGGGGAGAGGCCGTAGGCCCGCACGATCTCGGCGAACCGGTCGCCGAAGAGGCCGGCGGCGTGCACGACGGCCTTGTCGCCGGGAGACAGGAGGTTGGCGACCGCGGACTCCATGGCGCCCGTGCCCGACGATGTCAGGATCAGCACCCGGTTCTTGGTGCGCAGCGCGTACCGGAGGTCCTCCAGCAGGGTCTCGAAGAGCCGGCCGAACTCCTCGGTCCGGTGGTGAATGATCGGGCGCGCCAGCGCCCGAAGAACCTCATCCGGAATGGGCGTGGGACCCGGCGTGAGCAGGATGTAAGGCTTCAAGAAGGCATTCCTTCGCCGGATTTCTTGGCGTGCAGACTCGGCCCCATTGCCGGAGGCTCGGGCTTGTAGGTGAGGGTCTGGGCGGGGCTCTCCGCGACCCCCTTCGCCGGCTCCAGGGAGATCTCCAGCACTTCGTCGATGGTCTGGACCGGAACCAGCTTGATGTCGGCGAAGATCTCGGGGGGGATGTCCTCGAGGTCCTTCTTGTTCCCCTCGGGGCAGAGCACCGTGTGGACGCCCTCGCGGTGCGCCGCCAGGACCTTCTCCTTGAGGCCTCCGATTGCCAGGACCCTGCCCATGAGGGTGATCTCTCCCGTCATGGCGAGGCCGGCCTTCACCGGCCTGCCCGTCACCAGGCTGGCCACCGCGGCCGCGATGGCGATGCCCGCCGACGGGCCGTCCTTGGGCGTCGCCCCCTCCGGGACGTGGATGTGGTAGTCCGTGTCCTTGAAGGCCTCCGGCCCGGCGCCGAGGCGCGCCGCGATGGACTTGACGTGCGAGAGCGCGGCCTGCGCCGACTCCGACATCACGGTCCCGAGCTTGCCAGTGAGCCGGAGCTCGCCCTTCCCCGGCACGGAGACGACCTCGATGGCCATGGTGACGCCGCCGACCTCGGTCCAAGCCAGGCCGGTCGAGACGCCGACCGCGTTGAAGGAGTTGCGCTCCTTGTGGAACTTCGGGATGCCGAGGAACTCCTGGAGGTTCTCCGCCGTGACCTTGATCCCGGGCGGACCATCATCCACGAGCTTCCTCGCGGACCTGCGCGCCACCGAGGCCATCTCCCGCTCGAGGCTGCGCACCCCGGCCTCGCGGGTGTACTCCTCGATGGCGCGGTCGATCGCCGCGTCGTCTAAGACGACGCGGTCTCCATGGAGGCCGTGCTCCTTCAGCTGTTTAGGCCAGAGATACGTCTTTGCTATGAGCCGCTTCTCCTCATGGGTGTACCCCGAGAAGCGCAGGGTCTCGAGCCGGTCCTGCAGGCTCACCGGGATGCCCTCGAGCGTGTTGGCCGTGCAGATGAACATGACCTGCGACAGGTCGAACTCGACGTCGAGGTAGTGGTCCATGAAGGTGTGGTTCTGCTCCGGGTCGAGCACCTCGAGCAGCGCCGCGGCGGGGTCGCCGCGCCAGTCCATGCCCATCTTGTCGATCTCGTCGAGCAGGAAGAGCGGGTTCCTGCTCCCGGCCTTGCGCAGGGACTGGATGATGCGGCCGGGCAGGGACCCGATGTAGGTCCGCCGGTGCCCGCGGATCTCCGCCTCGTCGCGCACCCCGCCCAGCGACATCCGGACGAACCGGCGGCCCACGGCGCGGGCGATGGAGCGGCCCAAGCTCGTCTTGCCCACGCCGGGGGGCCCCACGAAGCAGAGGATGGGCCCCTTGAGCTTCTTGGTCAGCTTGCACACCGCCAGGTACTCGAGGATGCGGTCCTTGGCCTTCCTGAGGTTGTAATGGTCCGCCTCCAGGATCTCGTGGGCGCGCTTCAGGTCCAGGTTGTCCCGGGTGCGCTTGGCCCAGGGGAGGTGGATCATCCAGTCCAGGTAGGTCCTGGCCACCGTGGCCTCGGGAGAGTACGGCATCATCTTCTCGAGCCGGCCGGCCTCCTTCAAGGAAGCCTCGTCGGCCTCCTTGGGCATGGAGGCCTCCTTGATGGACTTGCGCAGGTCCTCGATCTCCTTGGCGAAATCGTCCTTCTGGCGGAGCTCCTTCTGGATGGCCTTCATCTGCTCCGTCAGGTAGTACTCCTTCTGGCTCTTCTCGATCTGGGTCTTGACCCTGGTGTGGATCTTCCGCTCCAGGTTCATGATCTCGATCTCGCCCTTGAGGAGCTCGCCGATCTTCGAGAGCCTCGCCACGCAGTCGATGGTCTCAAGCACGCTCTGCCGGTCGGAGGTCTTCACCAGGGAGTTCGCGGCGATGAGGTCGGCCAGGCGCGAGGGGTCCTCGATCTGATAGAGGTTGGAGAGGCCCTCCAGGTTCGCCTTGCGCGAAAGCTTGACATGCTCATCGAAGAGCTCGATGGAATGGCGCATGAGCGCCTTGATCTCGGTGGTCGGAGCGGGCGGGGGAGGCTCGGGATACTCGAGGTCGGCCTCCCAGTACCCCTTCGTCTCCGAGAACTCCATCTTCGCCGCGGCCGCGCGCCGATGCCCCTGCAGGAAGACCTTGAGGGTCGAGTCCGGCATCCTCATGTACTGCACGACCTCGGCCAGGACCCCGACCGCGAAGAGGTCGCAGGCCCCCGGGTCCTCGATGTGGCTGGCCTTCTGCGCCACGACCCCCAGGAGCTTGGTCTGGGCCATGGCGGCCTCGAGCGCCTTGATGGACTTGGGCCTCCCCACGGAGAGCGGCAGGACCATGTGGGGGAAGACCACGACGTCCCTCACCGCCAACAAGGGCAGGCGGGCCGGCCGGGGAGGGTCGGTGCTCACCTTTAGGCCTTCGACGGCTGCAGGACGTGGTCGACGATGCCGTAGGCTTTCGCCTCGTCCGCGGACATGTAGTAGTTGCGCTCCATGTCGGACCGGAGCCTGTCCTCGGGCTGGCCCGTGTGCAGGGAGAGGACCCCGTTCAACCGTTCCTTGAGAAGCTGCATCTCGGCGGCCTCGATGGCGATGTCGCTCGCCTGGCCCGAGAGGTCGCCGCGGATGGCGGGCTGGTGGATCATGACCCGGGCGTGCGGGAGGATGAAGCGCTTGCCCTTCGAGCCCGCGGCCAGGAGCACCGCGCCGAAGGACATGGCCATGCCCATGCACATCGTGCGGATGGGGGCCTTGATGAACTGCATCGTGTCATAGACGGCCAGGCCCGCCGACACCATGCCGCCGGGCGAGTTGATGTACAGGCTGATGTCCTTCTCGGGGTCCTCCGCGTCGAGGTACAGGAGTTGGGAGATGATGAGGTTGGCCGAATCCGTGGTGACCGCGCCCTCCCAGCCCCCCGCGAAGACGATCCTCTCCTTGAGAAGGCGGGAATAGATGTCGTAGGCGATGGCCGAGCCCTGGTTCCAGGTCTCGAGGATGGTCGGTAGTATCATCATGGTCGCATTATACAAATAACGCCTTCTCCTTGAGGAAGGCGATGGTCTTGCGGTCCCGGATGATGCCCGCGATGGTGTCCTTGCGCTCCTCGAAGAGCTTGCGCAGCTCCTCCTTATGGGCTTCGTCGCGCGCCGCGCCGAGGGACTTCTCCATCTCGGCCTTGATCTCTTCGTCCAAGGCCGAGAGTTTCTCGCGGTCCGCGATGGACTGGAGGATGTAGGAGAGCCGGAGCTCCTTCTCCGCCTGGGGGGCTAGCCTGGGCTTGAGCTTCTCCGCCTCGCCGGCGGGCCAAGGCCTCTCGCCGAGGTACTGCTTCCTGAGCCGCTCGACCATGGACTCCACCTGGGCCTCGACCAGGGAGGGGGGAAGCGGGATCTGGTTCGCCTTGAGCAGCGCCTCTTCGATCTGGGCGACGACCTCGCGTTCGGAACGCTCCCTGCCCTCTTTCTCGATGACCTCCTTGAGCGCGGCCCGGAGCTCTTCCAGGGTCTGGAAGCCCAGGTCCTTGGCGAAATCGCCGTCCAGGGGCGGCAGGACCTTCTTCTTGATCTCGCGCGCCGTCACGGTCAGGACGGCGTCCTTCTTGCGGAGCTTGACCGGGATGTCCCGCGTCTCGCCCCGGGCCTGGCCCTCGAGCCCCTTGGAGAGCCCCTCCAGGTTCTCGTCCGACGACATGTCCACCAGGACGCCGGATCCGGCCAGGCCCTGCCGGCCGACATAGTCCACCACGACATAGTGGCTCTTCCCGACGACCGCCGCGTCATCGAGCTCGAGCCGCGCATGGCTCTCGCGGAGGTCCTCGAGGCGCGAGGCTAGCGCCTCGTCGGTCGCGGGGTAGGAACTCAGCCGCACCGGGATCTTGGCGTAGGCCTTGGGCGCCACCTCCGGCGCGACCTCGGCCACGACCGTGAGCCTCAAGGGCTCGCCGGGCTTGCGGGCGACGTCCGATATCCTCGGCGGGGCGACCGGGCCGATCTGGAGCTCGCGCAGCGCGGCCGGGACGTATTTCTTGATCATGTCCTCGACGGCGAGCTCCATGGCGCGGTCCGAGAAGTTCCTCTGGATGAGCTCCATGGGAGCCTTGCCGGGCCTGAACCCGGGCAGATGGGCGTGGGATTGGATCCGCAGGAGGCCGTTGTGCGCCTCGGCGTCGACCTCATCCGCGGGGACCTCCACGGAGAAAGTCACGAGGCATCCGTCCTCCTTCACCTTTTTGAAACGAGGCTGGTTCGGCGATTGTCTGGTGAATAGACCCATGAAAGACTCCTTATGGGCGGGGGGGGAGTTGAACCCCCAAGCCTTTCGGCACACGGTCCTAAGCCGTGCGCGTCTGCCAGTTCCGCCACCCGCCCCTGAAAAACATTCCAATGGCCGCCGACGCGGTCATTGGAAAACATGGGCTATACAGGAATCGAACCTGTAACCTTGCGCTTAAGAGGCGCCTGCTCTACCAATTGAGCTAATAGCCCCCTGCGGTGTTCGAAGCACCGCAGGCATTGTAACAAATTGGATATTGAAATTGTAGGAGGTCCTGCTATAATCTCGACTGCTTCCCTCCCCGCGGGGGAGGGAAGCGACACATGAGATACTGGATCTTCCAGAACAACCAGGTGCTCGGGCCCCACGAGACCGACGATATCTCGCAGCTCCCGTATTTCTCGGCTGAGTCTCTGGTGTGCCCCGAAGGCCGCAAGGGCACGAGCATGGGGGATTGGCAGCGGGCGGGCCTCGTCCCGGAACTCTCCCTCTCGCTGGTCAAGGCTTCGCAGCTTTCCGTCACATCGAGACCCGGGGATTCCCCGCGGGTCATCGCGGGGCTCCCCCCGGAGCCGACCCTGAGGGACCTGGCCGCCCTGGGAAGCCTCCAGGAGAAGGTGAGCTTCCTGGAAAACGCCCTCTCCCTTCTGCAGGGAGAGCTGCGCATGAAGGACACGGAACTCTCCACCCTGCACATCCAGTTCGAGGAGAGGGGCGTCCAGGCCTCGGACCTCAAGAAGAAGCTCGACTCCCTGGAGGCCAAGCTCGCCGAGATGGGCGAGGCCTTCAAGGAGAACATCCAGAAGGCGGTGGAGGAGGAGCGGGGCACGGCCACCAGCGTGGAGAACCAGCGCAAGACCATCGAGGGGCTCTCCACGGACCTGGCCAAGCTCCAGGGCGAGCTGCGCGAGATCGAGAAGCCCGTCGGCGAGATCGAGAGGATCAAGGAGGAGATCCAGCAGATCGGCAAGCCCGCCGGCGAGATCGAGAAGCTGAAGGAGGAACTCCACAACATCGAGAAGCCCGTCGGCGAGATCGAGAAGCTGAAGGAAGAGCTCCATGAGATCGAGAAGAAGGTGGAGGCCGCGGCCGCCGCCCCGGCCCCTGGGCCTTCGGCCCAGGCCCAGCCCGCAGCCACTCCCGGTTTCGAGCCGATCATCGGCTCGCCTCCCGCAGGGGCCCCCCCGGCCGAGCCCGTCCCTGGCTTCGCCTCGCCTCCTTTTGTCGCGCCTTCTCCCGACCAGGGCGTTGCCGGGTTCGTAGGGGGAGTCCCTGACGCTGCGGCGAAGCCCGCCGTGATCCCCCCGGTCGCCGACGCGTCCCCCCCGGCCAAGCCGAAGAAGACGAAGCTCCTCATCTTCGCGGTGGTCGGCGTCGCCCTGGCGACAGTGAGCGCCTATTTCCTGGGAGTGATCCCGACCGGCAAGAAGGCTGCGCCCCCAGAACCCGTTCAAGAGGCCCCGCCGCCGGCCCCCCCGCCTCCGGCCGAGCCTCCTCCCGAGGTGGTCGAGGCCCAGCGCAAGATCCTGGCCCTGGAGATCCTCCGGGCATGGCCCTTGCCCAGCGGCAAGACGGTGGCCATGGAGCTGGAAGGCGGCGCGGCCGTGCCAGCGCCCCCCGGGCCTTCGGCCCAGGCCGCGGGAGCGCAGGATCCGGCGGCCTCCGCCGGGCTCACTCCCTGGATGGTGGAGAAGACCAAGGACGGCGTCTACCAAGCGAATTTCTACCCCGCGAAGGATTCGCCCCTGGGGGCCGAGGTCCTGGCCTTCGAGATCACGCTGGAGACCAAGGCGGTGAAGGGGCTCAACAAGCCGGCGGAGAATATCCTGGCAGGCAAGCCGGCGAAGGAACCGCCGCCCAAGCCCAAGAAGACGGCCATCAAGCCCAAGAAGACCGCCGATGCGGACGCCGAGGCGCTGTTCGGGGTTGATCCAGAGTCGGCAAAGCCCGCCGACCTTTCTGAAGTGGACGAGCTCTTCGGCGCCCCGGCCGACGGCGCGCCGGCCGAGGCCTCGGCGAGACCCAAGCCCAAAGCTTCGGCGCGGCCCCCCGGCCGCAGGAGATCCGCGGCCCAGCCCGCGGCCGAGGCAGGCTCGGAGCCGAGCCTCGACGACCTGCTCGCGCCCGAGCCGAGGAAGGCCGACCCCAAGGCCGCGCCCGCTCCCCCCCGTCCCGCCGGGACGTCCAAGAAGGCGTCCCATTCCCATCACTCACAGGAAGGGACTGTCCCGCAAGGCGGGACGCCCGCGCCCCATGCGCCTACGGCGCAGGAGTCCGAGGCCGACGACGCCAAGCTGCTCGACGACCTGCTCGGACAGTAGCCCCCGCACTTGAGCGCCGGAAGATAAACTGATACATTCCTTATGTATCGCAGGCAGGAGAGGATCAGCGGCATGGAACAAGAAAGGCTCCTCAATCTGGGCGAAGAACGATTCACCGAGTTCACGGACAAGGTCCAGGGCATGACCGCCCGGGCCGAAGACCTCCTCTTCCGGGCCCAGCGCTGGGCCAACGCCGTCAAGAACAAAACGGCCTACAAGGACAACCTCTTCGCGGACGACCTCCAGATACTGCGGCGGCATGTCCGGTCCTTCATCCAGGACAGCACCTCGCTGGCCGGTCTCATGGAGTGGATAGACCGCGAATGTCACTTCGACCCGGACACGAGGGCCCTGGACAAGGCCCGCTCCCTCCTCAAGATGGTGAGCCAGTTCGAGAAGGACCTCGCCAACCTCAACGAACAGCTCCGCCATCTGCACCATTTGGTCCCTGAGACCGACCTCAAGGTGGAGGCCTGGTACATGGTCCAAGACGTCGAAGTCCTTTACGACAAGGCGAAGGGCTATCCCTTCTTGATCTCCTCCAGGGTCATGCTCAAGATATCCACCCCGGAGAACGGGACGCAGGACAGTGGACCTCCTGCTTAGGCTCACCAGCGCCAAGACCCTGCTCGTCTTGCTCGTTGCGTTCGGCGGCCTGGTCCTCGCCGTGCGCTACAGGGCCTATCCCATAGCCAAATTCAACGAGTGGCGCTACCCTGCGCAGAAGGGATCGAGCCCCCTGGGGGCCGAGATTCTCCGGGACCTGGACAACAAGGAGCACAACAGGATCGAGTCCCTCTACCGCAGCGTCCTGGCGGACTTGGCGAAGGCCAAGAGCGAAGGCTTCGAGGTCGCGGACCTGGAAACCCGGGCGGACACCGCCCGCTCTTTCAACGCGGCGCCCACCCGGGCCGACGCCGACCGGCTGCTCAACGAGGTGCGCCGCGACATCCCCATCAAGGCTTCCGAGACCGTCGACCTGCGAGGCTCTCCCCCATGACCGCCCGGCCGCGGATCCTGTCGGGCTTCCTGCCGCTCGCCTCCATCGCCGCGCTGGCCGCCTCGGCGCCCGAACTGCCCCTCTCGGACGTGGCGGAGTCCCTGGCCCTGGGGAACCGGGCGTTCATGGAAGGCCGGCTGGAGGAATCCCGCAAGCACTATCGCTATCTCTCGACGCTGGGCATCAAGGCGCCGAACCCCGAGCCGGGCCTCGCCCTCATCCTCAGGGACATGGCCCAGCCCGACGCGGCCCTCCCGGTCTGGACCAAGGCGTCGCTCCCCGAGGAAGCGGACGGCTTCATCTGGAACCAGCGCGGCTGGGCCTACCTGGCCCTGGGCGACTGCAGGGAGGCGGCGACGGCCTTCCGCAGGGTCCTCGACGTCTCCACCACCACCGCCTCGCAGGCCGAGGCCAATCTCGGGTTGGCCCTGGCGGCCATCCGGGACGACCACCCCAAGGCGGCCCTGCCGCCCCTGCGGGAGGCGTGGCTCCAGGGCCCCTATGTCATCCCGATGGCGGCCTACCTGACGGCCTTGGCGAAGCTCGCCGTCGACGACGAGCACGCCGCCCTGGAGTACTTCAGGCAGAGCATCGACCGCGACCCCCTGAATGTCGAGGCCATCAAGGACCTCTCCCGGCTCGAGGCCCGCGTCGGCGAGAACCTCAAGGCATGGCATTACCTTCAGACGATCCTGAGGCTCGACCCGGACGACGAGGACGCGTCCTCCCGGGCCAAGAAGGCCTCCAAGCACATCCTGGGCGACCCGACGCGGGCGATCCCGGAGCGCCGGCTCTCGCGGCCGTTCCTCGACCCGGCCGGCCAGGGGAGGCCGGCGCCGTCAGGCTCGGCGGCTACGCTGCGCGTCGCTCTCTTCTCCGCGGAGGACGGGGAGCCCGCCCACATCCTGCGGCTCTACTTCATGGCCAACGCGCCCTTCCAGCTCATCGCGCGTCAAGGCGAGGTCGTCCGGGAGGACCCCACGGGCATGGTCCAGTGGGAGATCGTCTTTCGCGACGAGGACAACATCGTGGAGGTCCGCGACACGGCCCATAACCTCCAATACTACAGCAAGCAGCCGTTCCGGATCGTTCCCTTGTCAAGGTTCGGGTCGGTCCTCATCAAGAGCGCCGAGCTGCGCGGCGCCGCCATCCTCGACCCCGGCGACCGGGAGCTCCGGGGGGCCATCGAGGTCGTGCCCACGCCCTACGGCTTCGTGCTCGTCAATGAGCTGCCCCTGGAGGATTACCTCTACGGCGCCGTGTCGGCCGCCCTGCCGCCGGGCTCCCCGCTCGAGGCCTACAAGGCTCAGGCGGTGGTCGCCAGGACCAAGGCGCTCTGGGCCAAGGCCCACCCGGTACCGGGGCCGTTCCCGCACGACCTGAGCGACTCGTCGCGCCGCCAAAGGTACGTGGGCTTGAACACCGAGACAGCGTCCGCGACTAAGGCCGTCGCGGAGACGGAAGGCGCATACCTGCGCCACCTCGACGGCAGGCTCGCCGAGGCCCGCGAGCACGCCCACTGCGGCGGGGTGACCGAGCAGGGCTCAGGTTCCCTCGCGCATCTGCGCTCCGTCTCGGACGGGCCGCTTCCCATGTCAAGCGGAGGCGGCACGTCCGCGCCAGGAACGCCGGGCGCGGACAGGCCGGGCCCCGCGCCCCGGTTGGATAGCCCCGAAGCCTTGGAGCGCTGGCTCCACGCCGCTCCCAACCCCGACCGGTACTGCGACCAGGGAGGCCTCACCGCCCAGGCCGAGGCGCGCTGGATCCGCCTTCTCGACGCCAAGGAGCTCAGCCGCAGGGCCCGGCGGCTCCGGGCGATCGGAGGCATCCGGCACATCCGGGCGCTCAAGCGCTCGTCGGGCGGGAGGATCCTCTCCCTTGAGGTCGCCGGCTCGGCGGACTCATTCGTCCTCAACGGGGCCGAGGCCATCGGAGCCTTCCTGTCGCCCGGGTCGCTGCGCTCGACCCTCTTCACCATCCAGCCGCTCTACTCGGGCAAGACCCCGACGCACTTCCTCCTCTGGGGCGCGGGCACCGGCGAGGGCCTGGGGCTGTGCATAGCTGGCGCCATCGGGCAGGCCAGCGTCGGCAGGAAGTACGGCCAGATCCTCATGCATTACTTCCCCGGGCTCGTGATCTGGAGCCCGCGGGCTCGCGAGCACAAGCCGCAAGGCCCCCCCGGGAAGAGGAAATCCCGCAAGTCCAGGCAGAAGAAGTAGTGGGCAGGCTCAAGGTCGTCCATGTCATCACCCGCATGGACCTCGGCGGCGCCCAGGGCAACACCCTGTACACGGCCAGGCACCTCGACCCTGCGAAGTTCGACTGCGTCGTCGCCGTCGGCCCGGGCGGAGTCCTCGACGAGGACTTGCTCTCGCGCGCCCCGCCCAGGACGGTCTTCGTCCCGGGCCTGGTGCGCGAGATCCGACCCTTGCGCGACCTCGGGGCCATCTGGCGGCTCTGGCGGCTCTTCCGCGCCGAGCGCCCGGACATCGTGCATACGCACAGCTCCAAGGCCGGCATCCTGGGCAGGGTCGCGGCCCGGCTTGCCGGCGTCCGGGCGGTCGTCCACACCTACCACGGCTTCGGCTTCCACGACCTCATGCCTGCCTGGCGCAAGTGGCTCTATGTCCAGGCCGAGCGGCTGGCATGCCGCCTGACCCACCGCGTGGTCTTCGTGTCGAACGCCAACGTCGACTACGCCCGGCGCCACGGGCTCATCAAGCACGGCCGGGAAACCCTCATACGCTCTGGTGTCAAGCTGGGGGACTTTCCAGCAAGGCTTGCCGACCGGCAAGCCTTGCTTTCTTCGGTCGGTCTTCCCGGGAAGAAGCTCCTTGTCACTTCCATCGGGAACCTCAAGCCCCAGAAGAACCCTCATGACTTCCTCTCCCTCGCGAGCAGGCTCGCGAGGGAGTTCAAGGACGCCGGGTTCCTTTTCGTCGGCGAAGGCCCGCTGCGCCCGGAGCTGGACCAGCGCGTCGGCGACGCCCCCGGCTCCTTGTCCCTGCCCGGCTGGCGGTTGGATGTCCCGCAGATCCTGGCCGCGAGCGACGTCTTCGTCCTGACCTCGCTGTGGGAAGGCCTGCCGCGGACCCTGGTCGAGGCCATGGCCACGGGGCTGGCCTGCGCGTGCTACGAGACCGACGGCGTCAAGGACCTCCTGCGGGACGCCGAGAACGGCTGCCTCGTCCCCAAAGGCAGCCTGCCCTTGCTGATCGAGCGGGTGCGAGGGCTCCTTCAGGACGCGGATTCAAGACGCCGCTTGGGGGAGAACGCCCGCCGCAGCGTCTCGACCGAGTTCGACATAGACCTCATGGTGCGCCGGCAGGAAGAGCTCTACTGCGAGCTGTTGCGGCCCAGCCGATAAAGGAGCGCGCAAGCCTGCTGGCGGCAACGACAGCGCGGCAAGGGGAGACCCCTTGCCGCGCTCGCCTTTCTGGCAGCCCCAAACCTGTTTCATGGCAAGCTGGCGCTGGAATTCCTCGACCGCTCGAGAAAATATGAGGATGTAATTTCTGACGCATTCACATGCGCTTTCCCCGATTCCTGGAGTGGCGATTGGATAGGCGGAGGGAACTTTTCGAGGTGGTCAATCGTATACTAGGTATGCTATCCTCTCTTCCAGAGATGGCCCGCCGCCCCAACCAGACTTTCAGGGAAGAAGTCTTCAACGTCACTCTAGCTGAGTTGCTCTCAGCCTATGGCCTTGAGGCCAGTCCCGAAACCATCTGGAGAGAAGGCCGCCCAGATGTCTTGGTCAACATGGGCGGCATCAAGGTCGTGCTCGAAGGCCGTTTCTCAAATCTAGATGACTTGCTCAAGACGACGCGTGAACGGGTGAACGAAGGGCTCGCCGACATTGGAATGGCCGTCGTCTATCCACCGGATTTGCAGGATGCCAGGACACTGGAGCAGATCAGGGACAAGTTCAAGCGCGTCAAGTTCAGCGGGGCTCTGTGCAATATCGGCCATGGTTCGAAAACCGAGAGTTTTGAGAATGCCGGCATCGCCGACTTGGTGCAGCTGATCAATTCGACCTTGTCGTTGATGGTCAAGGACGCGACCATCAAGGAGGCCGTTTCGTGCACAGAGTCTTCCCTCAAGCGCATTGTGCATAGGGCGTCCACGACAGGCCTCTTCTTCCGGTCCGACGTATTGGTACATCGCCTTAGACGCACTCTTGGGATATCCGATGCCGACCAAGGCAGCAAGACCTCCAACGACAGAGAAGACTGATCCGGAGCTTCTGCGCGTCGCCACCTTCATCATTTTCGACGCGCTGATCTTCCACCAATCGCTCTCCGCGGCGAACGCGAGAGTCGCCCCGCTGTCCCGCCTGCGGGCTCCCTATCGCCGCGCACTCCTGTCGGAATGGGAAAACATCCTTAGAATCGACTATCGGGAAGTCTTCCAGATTGCCCGGGAAATACTGAGTGACTTTCCTGCCGCGCCCGAGACCGAGGAAATCCTCAAGGAAATCATCATTGCGGCCGATGACATCGTGTCATCTGGCATTCTTCGCAAACACGATTTTCTTGGCCGCATCTACCACAAGCTGCTCCTAAGAACGACTGGACACTTCTACGCCACATACTACACCAGCATCCCTGCGGCCTGGCTGCTGGCGCAGCTGGCTATTCGAACGGAGCATCCCGAGTGGCGATTTGAAAGCATCGATCGATTGGCAGACTTCCGGATATTGGACCCCGCGTGCGGGTCGGGCACGTTGCTTTCCGCGAGCTATATGGCCCTGAGAGACAATCTAATTCTCGCGGGCCCCAAAGCGCTTGACACCAGAGCCTTCCACAGATGGGCGATTGAGAAAGTGATTCATGGATGGGACGTTTTGGACTTTGCGGCACACTTATCTCTCACCACGCTGGCATTGCATCATCACGCGGAGTTTGGGCAATCCAATTTTCACGTCATGATTGCCGGCATAGACGAACATGGCGAGGTTCGTCTGGGGAGTCTGGACCACCTTTCTTCGCAGATTGCGCTGGTGGGCAGAAGCCTGGATTTTGGCGATGTCGCCTTGCGAACCGGGCTCGAGGTTCGGGAACAAGCGCGCCTGGACTGCATAAAGGTGGACCTTGTTATCATGAATCCGCCTTTTTCACGAAGCGCTAACCCCAACGTCAAGTTTGGGTATAGCGATGCCACCGCAAGGAAAAGGATGGTGGCAGCCCTCAAGAACATCACCAGGGACTTGGGGCTGGAAGGCATTGGACATGCGGGGCTAGGAGCTTACTTTGTCGTGCTCGCCGACAAGCTCCTCAAGGCCGGCGGCAGAATGGCCTTCGTTCTCCCAAGGGCACTGCTATCGGGCGTGTCCTGGGGCAAGATTCGGGAATTGCTGCGAGACAATTACGCCATCGAGTATGTCGTTTCTAATTACGATCCGGGGGAGAAGGAATCCGGAATCGAGCCTTGGAATTGGAGTGAGAATACCGATTTGGCGGAAGTGCTAGTCGTCGCCAGGAAGCTGCGTGATTCAAACGAGATCAAGTCGCCGCAGGGAGCGGTAGACAATTTGGTGACATATGTGGGACTTTGGAACAAGCCCCGGAACGAGGTCGAGAGCCTGCTGATCTCCCAACAGGTTCAGCAAAAGCGCAAGCGAATGGCGGAGGAGGACGCAGACCTGCTTCGGATTGCCGGGAAGAACATCGGCCATGTACTAAGGATTGGGCAGGACAAATTGCGGCTTAATTGGCTTTACCCATCGATCTTTGCCAATCCGACTCTGAATCTGCTCCTGATCCGCCTGCTTAACGGAAGTCTGCATGCGGTGAGGATGCGCGATCTTGCGAGCAGCACCGGCACAGACATCAAACAAATCAAGGACGCCTTCAAGCACGCGTCCTCGGCAACCCCGCATCGCTTGTTGTGGGGGCAACAGGCGTCCATGGCAACGCTTTTTCTCGCTAAGGATGCTATTGGCTTCGGACTTGCACAGCAAGGAACGAAGTCCGAACTGCTGCACAGGTCGAGGAAATCTAGTGTCCTGATTTCTGAACGCCCGCACCTCAGCAACGACTGTGTCATCGCCGTGGAAACTGAGATTCCCGTCCTGGCAACCGCCTTTTGGGAAATTCAGCTCAATGATGAAAAGATCAAGCCAGTGGTCTTGACATGGCTTAACTCAACGCCGGGATTGCTGTGCTACTTGGGAATCAGCACCAACAGTATGGGAGAGATCTTCAAGACCAAGAAAGACCAGCTTGACCATCTGCTGATTCCCAATCCCGACACACTAGATTTGGATGAATGGAGACATTTCTACGGCCGGATTAAGAGTCAACCGCTGCTGCAATTCCCCGCTGAGTTCGAGCTTGCGGCGTCGGGCAACGGCCTGCGCATGCAGATTGATGACTTTGTGTTGAAATCATTGGGTCTGAGGATGGATATTGCTTCATATTATGCTCTACTGGCAAAGGAACCAGTCTTCTCTCTGCAGCGGCTCTAGAGCTGTCCCCAGGTCTTCCTAGGTCCAGCATGGGCACTTGGATTCCGGGACCGGCCCTCTCGCTGCTCAGACAGGTGGGGCTAAGTGCCTCGGAAGTCTACATTGCAACGGCATTCTACTCCGCGAGTCCTCTAGCTTGGCTGGGCCGCGAAATAGCAGCTCGGAAGGTCACCATAGGCGTACGCCTGGATTTTCATGACCAGGCAGACTGGATTCGCGGTTACATCGATCCGCCCGCTCTGACATCGTTTGTTCGCGGGCTGCAAGATCGAGGCGTCATCGTAAACCTTTACACATCACCCGAGGCTCACGCCAAGGTCTTTGTCGGAAATCGAGGGGCAATCATCGGTAGCGCTAATTTGACGACCCGGGGGTTTGGGGCAGGAGCAGAGATGGTGTGTCTTGTTGGCGCAGATCAGGTATCGCTTGCCCGATCGGCCGTAAAGCGATATCTCCGCAACCTAAGGAAGACGAGTCTGACGGAAATCGAGACCTTCGTGCTGAAACATTGGGATGCAGTACGCCGCGCCCGGAAGGCTGCGCATGGGGAGCGACGTCCCGCGGGAGAAGACCGCCTTCCCAAAGCACGTTTCGGCGGACGGCATTTGATGGCCGGGGACTATGACGATTTCTTGCGTTGGCTGCGCAGACAGCGAGTTCGGGCTGCCCATGTCATTCTAGCACGGGCAAGAGGAGAAGGGAATCTGCAAGGCCATATTCGCAGGAACTTCTCCGGACTACGGCAATTCTTGATTGCGAGCCCCGGACGGCAATTCGCTTTGCGGGGGGAAGACCCGGATGCATTTCGACTCTTCTCGGATAGCGAACTGACGCGGGACATGCTTCACTTTGTCAGGGACAACGCCGCCGACGAAACGGACTTCGTTCTCGACATTTGGAGGACCTACTTGCCAATCGAGTGCGGCGGTAGGGCTCGCAAGCGGGGAGGGACGATCGGGAATCTTAATCGCATGTTGCCCCTCATGGCCAGATATTTGAGTTCCCGGGGATCGGTGTAGACAAGGCAATGGCGGAACATCCATCACCCTGCAGGCTCAGCGTCATCGTTCCGGTCTACAACGAGGAGGACTGCCTCGACCGGCTCTCCGACGAGATATCGGCCGCCCTCGAAGGGGTGGAAGGGACCCACGAGGTCATCCTAATCGACGACGGGTCCACGGACCGCTCCTTCGACATCGTCGCCGAGCTGGCGAACAGCCGTCCCGGCTTCGTGGGCCTCCGCCTGGGACGGAACGCCGGGCAGACCGCGGCCTTGTCCGCAGGCATCGCCGAGGCCAGGGGGGAGTTCATCGTCTGCCTCGACGCCGACCTCCAGAACGACCCGCGGGACATCAAGACCCTGCTAGACAAGATGTCCGAGGGCTACGATGTGGTCAGCGGCTGGCGCAAGGACCGGCAGGACCCCTGGCTCACGCGCCGCCTGCCCTCTCAGACTGCGAACTGGCTCATCTCCCGGATCACCGGGGTGCGCCTGCACGACTACGGGTGCACCCTGAAGGCCTATCGCAGCTCCTATCTCAAGCCCTTGCGCCTCTACGGCGAGATGCACCGGTTCATCCCGGCCCTGGCGGGTTTCCTGGGCGCGAGGATCGCGGAGGTCCCGGTGCGCCACCACGCCCGGACCCTCGGGCGGTCCAAGTACGGACTCTCCAGGACCTTCAAGGTCCTGCTCGACCTTCTGACCGTCAAGTTCATGTCCGCGTACATGGCGAAACCCATCTACCTCTTCGGGGGATGGGGATTGGCGGCGGGGCTCCTGGGACTGGCCCTGGCATCCTATACCCTCTACAAGAAGTTGTTCCTTGGCGTGTTCGTCAAGGACCAGCCCCTGTTCCAGGTCTCCATCTTCCTTGGCCTGGTCGGGGTCCAGATGATCCTGATGGGCCTGCTCGCGGAGATCCTCATCCGGGTGTACTTCGACATCAAGGACAAGAAGGCCTATTTCGTCAAAGACCTGGTCGGCCGTCCTCCCTTGACTTAATCAAGCCAACAAAATAGAATTCTGGACGCTATTAGCGAAGGAAAGATATGCCCAATCCCAAAAGAAAACATACTCGGTCGCGCCGCGACAGCCGCAGGGCCTCCAATTGGAGGCTCGATCCCTTGCCCTTGAGCGCCTGCACGAACCCGGAATGCGTGAAGAAAGGGACGCTGGTGCGCCCCCACACCGTGTGCCCGGAGTGCGGCTGGTACAACGGCAAGCTCGTCATCGCGCCCCGGCGGAAGAAGAGCAAGCGCGGCGAAGGCGGGGCTCAACAGGGGACTCAGGAGGAAGGGAAAAAGTAGGAAGATGAAAATCGCGCTCGACGCCGCGGCGGGCGACATCGGCCTCGCCCCCAACATCGAGGGCGCCATCGCCGCGGCGGACTCCTGGGGGGTCGAGGTCATCCTCGTCGGGCCGGTGCATGAGGTGGCATCCGCCCTGGAGTCCAGCGGAGTGCCCGCGGGCGACAAGCGCTTCGAGATCGTAGACTCCCGCGAGCTGGTGACGATGGGCGAGGACCCGTCCACGGCCTGCCGGAACAAGCCGCACGCCTCCATCCTGGTCTGCGCCGAGCTCGTAGCCTCTGGCAAGGCTGCGGCCATGGTCTCGGCCGGCAACTCCGGCGCCGCCATGGTGGCGTCGCTGTGGCACTTGAAGCGCATGCCCGACGTGCTCCGGCCCGCCATCGCGGTGCCCGTCCCCACGGGCCGGGGGACCAGCGTCCTCATCGATGGCGGGGCCAACACGGAATGCAAGCCGTGGCACCTCCTGCAGTTCGGCATGATGGGCACGGTCTACGCCCGGCATGTCCTCGGCGTGTCCGAGCCGACGGTGGGCATCCTCTCCAACGGGGAGGAGGATTCCAAGGGCGACGACCTGGTGCGCGAGGCCGTCCCCCTGCTCAAGTCCAGCGGGCTGAGGTTCTACGGCCCCATCGAAGGCCGGGACATCACGGCCGGCACCGTGGACGTGGTGGTGTGCGACGGGTTTACCGGCAACATAGTCGTCAAGGTCATCGAAGGGACCGCGGCCACCATCCTGTCGCTCCTGAAGGGCTCCATCACCGGCTCCCTTCACAAGCTCGGCGCCCTGCTGCTCAAGGGAGCCTTCTCGGCCCTCAAGAAGAAGATGAGCTACGACGAGTACGGCGGCGCGCCGCTCCTGGGCGTCAACGGCATCGTCGTCATCTGCCACGGCAAGTCCAACGCCAAGGCGATCTCCAACGCCCTGCGCGCGGCCAAGTCCCTCGTGGAGGGCGGCGCGCTCTCGCAGATCACCCAGTCCCTCGAGGAGATGAAGAAGAGCCTCGAGCCCGACCAGATCAAGGCCTGACATGACAACCCCTGACCAGACGCCGCCCGAGAACATCCAGGGGGACGCCGCCCCGGACGCCCCCCGCGCTTCGAGCGCAGGAGCCGCGGGCGGCCGGGGACGCCTTGCGGGCAGGGCCGCCATCGTCAGCGGCGCGGCCCAAGGCATCGGCCTGGCCACGACCGGGGTCTTCTGCCAAGAAGGCGCGCGGGTCGTGATGGTGGACGTGGACGAGGCGGCCCTGGCCGCCGGAGCGGCGTCTTTGTCCGGGAAAGCGCTTGAGGTTCTCCCGTGCAAGGCCGACATCACGAAGTTCGAGGAATGCGAACACGCGGTCAAGCTGTGCGTCGAGAAGTTCGGCAGGCTCGACATCCTGGTGAACAACGCGGGCGTCACCAAGGACGGGCTCCTCATCCGCATGTCGGAGGCCGACTGGGACTTCGTCCTCGACGTGAACCTCAAGGGCGCCTTCCACCTCACGAAGGCGGCCGTGCGGCCCATGATGAAGGCCCATTGGGGCCGCATCATCAACGTCTCGTCGCTGGTCGGGCAGGAAGGGAACGCCGGCCAGGCGAACTACTCGGCCTCCAAGGGGGGGCTGATCGCCTTCTCCAAATCCTGCGCCCGGGAACTTGCGTCCCGCAACATCCTGGTCAACGCCGTCACCCCCGGGTTCGTCCATACCAGGATGACCGAGCATCTTCCCGACCCGGTGCGAAAGTACTTCCTGGACAAGATCCCCCTGGGCCGCATCTGCGAGCCCGTGGAGATCGCGCGCGCGATCCTTTTCCTGGCGAGCGAGGACGCCTCCTACATCACCGGCGCGGTCCTGCCGGTGAACGGCGGAGGCTACACCTAAGAGCATATGAGGAGAGCATGACTGACAACAACGTCGCAGACCGCGTGAAGAAGATCATCGTCGAGCAGCTGGGCGTGGACGCCGCCGAAGTGACGTCGCAGGCCCACTTCGTCAACGACCTCGGCGCAGACTCCCTCGACACCGTGGAGCTGGTGATGGCCCTCGAGGAAGAGTTCGACATGGAGATCCCGGACGAACAGGCCGAGAAGATCCAGACCGTCGGCCAGGCCATCGAGTACATCGCGGCCCACGCGAAGAAATAACCTGCACGCCAAGGGATTCCGGCTGCCGCCCCTGCGCCAGGCGCAGGCGCCGGAATCCCTTGGCGTGCAAGGCCTCAGGATCCCTTGCCGTCGGCAAGGGATCCGCGCGCCATGACCAAGCCATTCGAAGAGGCGATCGGGTACCATTTCAAGGACCCAGGACTCCTCCGGGAGGCCTTATCCCACCGGTCCTACGCCTCGGAATCGAGGACGGACCTCTACAACGAGCGGCTGGAGTTCCTGGGGGACAGCATCCTCTCCGCCGTCGTCGCGCACCACTGCTACCTGATCTTCCCCGACGAACGCGAAGGGACCCTGTCCAAGATCCGTTCCCAGCTGGTCTCGCGGGGCAGCCTCGCCCAATGGGCGAAGAAGGTGGACCTGGGGGCGCACCTTCTCCTCGGGGTGGGCGAGGAGAGCTCCGGCGGCCGCGGCAGGGCGAGCGTGCTCGCCAACGCGCTCGAAGCCCTCATCGGCGCCATCTTCCTCGACGGAGGGTATGCCGCCGCCACCGGCTTCATCAAGCGCTGGGGCCTCTCGGGCTTGGGCGAGCTGGTGGAGACGGACTACAAGAGCAGGCTGCAGGAGGTCCTGCAGAGGAAGCACAAGCAGACTCCGACCTATGAACTCCTGGAGTCGGTCGGCCCCGACCACGACCGGACGTTCTCGGTGGTCGTCCGGCTTGGCCACCGGGTCCTCGGCCGGGGGATGGGGAAGAGCAAGAAGGAAGCCGAGCAGGCCGCCGCGCGCGAAGCCCTGGAGGGATACTAGATGGACTATGAACTGACCGAAACCCAGCAGATGATCGTGGACCTCTGCCGGCGGATCGCGGAGGAGAAGATCAAGCCGGTCCGGGCGCATTACGACGAGGCCGAGGAATTCCCCTGGCCCATCGTCGATGAACTGCGCCGGGCCGACATCTTCGGCGTCTACCTCCCCGAGAGATACGGGGGCCTGGGCGGATTCAACTTCGAGCAGGCCCTGGCCTTCGAGACCCTCTCGCGCGCCTGCGGCGCCATCGCCCTCTCGACGGGGGCGTCGGGCCTCTGCGGCATCCCCATCATGCTCTTCGGCACCGCCGAACAGCGCGAGAAATACCTCCCGGACATGGCCAAAGGCTCGCGCCTCGGCGCTTTCTCCCTGACCGAGCCGGAGGCGGGCTCGGACGCGACCGCCGTCAAGTGCTCCGCCAAACTCGACGGCGGCCACTACGTGCTCAACGGCATCAAGAACTTCTGCTCGGGGGGCGAGGTCTCCGAGATCTACACCGTCTTCGGGACCACGAACCCCGTCAGGGGGGCCCGGGGCGTCACCGCGTTCATCGTGGAGAAGGGAACGCCGGGCTTCACCTTCGGCAAGAAAGAGGTGAAGATGGGCATCCGGGCCAACCCCACCTACGAGCTCGTGTTCAAGGACTGCCGCATCCCCAAGGCCAACGTCCTATACAAGGAAGGCTACGGGCTCCACGTGGCACAGGTGACCTTCGACAATTCCCGGACCGGAGTCGCGGCCCAGGCCGTCGGCATCGCGCAAGGCGCTTTAGACGAGACCCTGGCCTACATCCGGGTGCGCAAGCAGTTCGGCCAGACCATCGCGAGCTTCCAGGCCATCCAGCACATGCTGGCGGACTGCGGCACCGCCATCGAGGCCGCGCGGGCCCTGCTCTACTCCACCACCCGCGCCATGGACCGGGCCCTCAAGCCCGCGGTGGACAAGGGGGTCGAGAGAGGGACCATCGTCTACGACGAGATGAACGCCCTCAAGACCAAGCGCTGGACCAAGGAATCGGCCATGTGCAAGGTCTTCTGCTCCGACACGGCCATGAAGGTCACGCTGGACTGTCTCCAGATGTGCGGCGGCATCGGCTACATGCGGGACTTCCCCGTGGAGAAGTTCGTCCGCGACGCCAAGATCACCCAGATCTACGAGGGCACCAACCAGATCCAGCGCAACGAGATCGGCATGATGATGGTGAGGGAAGCCGCGTCACGGAAATAGGCGCCTAAAAGCGGTAGCCGAGGCTCACCTTGTAGTGGACGCCGAACTCCGCCATCGGCTGGATGGCCACGTCGAGCTTCGCCCTGTACATGGTGAAACCCACCCCCGCCGTGACCCCGGTGACAGGGTCCAGGTCGTCGAAGGTGCGGGACTTGTAGCCGAACCTCAAGGCGGCCCCGAGGTTCTTGGTCACCGGCATGGAGTACTCCATGCCGAAGCGCCCCTCAGGAGCGCCGAAATACGGCAGGCCGACCCCGACAGCGGTCAATAGGCGCGAGCGCTTGAGCGGCCAATCGTAGGCGGCGCCGGCGTCGAGTTCCACGGGGTTGAGCTGCCCCGTGTTGATGAACTTCATCTTCTCGCCCGCGTTCCTGAAGGCGAAGCCCAAGGTCAGCCCCTTGAGATAGTCGGGCCTGAAGATGACCCCGCCGTCGAACACGAAGGCGGTGGCGTTGCGGATGTAGAAGTTCTCGCGCACGACTTTGACCGCGAGCCCGAGCATCACGGCGCCGGCCCATGGTTCGAAGCTCCGGCCCATGGGCCGGTCCACGCCGGGAACGTTCCAGTACTCGCCGAAGTACTCCCTGGCCGAACGGAACTCCCCGGACTGGAACTTCGTGGCGTAGGCCAAGGCGAGCGACTCCGAGTGCGGGTTGAACCTGCCGACCACCAGGTTCGTGTTCGTGATGATGGGCAGGGAGTCCTGCACGAGATAGGTGAGCGAGATGCCCAGCGTCCCCTTGAGGGCTGAGACCGGGTGCGCGTAGACGCCGTAATCGTGGCGCATGGAGCCCGCGATCTCGGAGCGGGTGTAGGCGAACGCGGGCCTCTTCATGCCCGATAGGCCGGCGGGGTTCCAGTAGAGGGCGTCCGGGCCCTCGGCCACGGCGCAGAAGGCGTCTCCCATCCCGAGAGACCTGGCGCCGGCCCCGATCTGCAGGAACTGGCCGGCCGAGCCTCCGGTGTTGTCCAGGAACGCCCAGGCAAGCCTGGGCGTCAACAGACAGGCCGCCGACAGACCGATAAGGAAGGCTCTGTAGGAACGCAAACCTGACGGCAAGGAAGCCTCTCCGCGACCTGAGGCACACATTGCGTCCGCCTTCCTTGCCGAGTTCCTTCTCATCTTATCAGGACAATCCTTCTGACATCCTTGCCCCCGCCCCACTCGAGCATGACCAGATAGGTCCCGGTGCCCGCCCTTCGGCCGCGGGTGTTCCTGCCGTCCCAGTGCAGCACGCCGGAAGCGCCCGCGGTCCCCTCGTCCACCAGCTCGCCCATGATGGTGTAGACGCGCACCTTGGCCAGGGCGGGGAGCTTCGCCACGGTGAGGACGGCCCCGCCGTGGAGGATGTTGCCGGACTCGGGCTCCCACGGGATGGGGTAGATCTCCACCCCGGAGAGGCCCGAGCCGGGCTGGACGATGACCGGAGCGAAGAAGGAGAAATGGTCGGTCAGGCCCGTGAGGGTCTTGGCGCCCTTGTCCACCGAGGACGGCAGCGGCACCCAATGGCGCGACATCTCGTCGTAGCGGGCCAGCATCAGCAGGTCGGCGTCGACGCCCGCGGGGAGGTCATAGCCCAGCGTGATCGGCACCGGCCTCTGGGGCTGGAGCCCTCCGGCGTCGAGCCAGAACCCCGCCCCCGGCCCCAGGAACGACAGGTCGGTCTGGGCCCCCAAGGAGGGGAGTCCGTCCTCGACCGAGGCGTCGAGCTCGACCGGCGTGCCCACCGCGAAGGCCTTCTCCGGGATGCTGACGCGCAGCATCGTGACCTCCGGATAGGTCGGCACCACCACCAGCTCGGTCGAGCCCAGGATCGCGCCGGACGAGATCCGCGGCACGAGGGTCCTCGTGGAACCCATCGAGGTGTACGCGGCATTGCCGTCCGCGTTCATGGCTCCGACTCGGAGGTAGTAGGTGGTCGAGTGCTGCAGGCCCTTCAGCGCGCCGACCGTGGCGGCGGCGCCGGCCACCTCGGCCGCGTACACCGTGCCGGAGAAATCCGCCGTCCTGGCCAGCTCGATGCGGTAGCCGGAGCAGGTGGCGGTAGGCGGCGCCGGAGGCCGGGCGAGCCAGCGCACCGTCGCGCTAGTCAAGGTCACCGAGACGAAGGCGCCGGCCGGATCCGCGCTCGGCGGCTCGGGCAGGGTGAAGCGGGAGGGCAGGTCCGCGTAGACGCTGTCCGGGTTGTCCGGCTCCAGGGAGCGGGCGCGCGCCCGGAGGTAGTACACGGTGTTCGACGACAGGTCGACCGTGGTAGAGGAAAGGGACGTCGTCTGACCGGCGTTGGGCGACGCGAAGTCAGGGTCGTCGTCGACCAGCACGTCGTACTGCGTGCCCGCGCGGTTGCCGCCGCTCGACCACCGGAATGTGATGGAGGTGAAGTAGACCGTGAACGGCGTCGCGGACGCCGCGGGGATGGCCGCCAAGGTCGCCGTGCTCTGAGCCGCCGGGGTGAAGGCCGTCGGGGTCTGGGTGACGTTCAAGGCCGCGGTCTGGAGGTAGAGCCTCCGGTTGGACTCGAGCCCCGTGAAGAGCACGGCGTTGACGCCCGAGACCATAACGCCCGTCACCTGGGCATGGACGGCCGAGAAGTCGGCCGCCGTCGACAACCGGGCGATGTAGCCGGTCCCGGCCGGATTGGTCCCGCTGTCGAAGAGGGCCGTGAGGCTCGAAACCCGCACCGACTGGAAGTAGGGGTCGACCGGCGCGATGGTCTGGGCCAGCGTGCCCGTGGACGAGAGGCTCCGGTACTCGAGCGGCATCGGCTGCCCCCCGTGGCTGATCGCCCTCACCCGGGCGTAGTAGAGGCTGTTGGGGGTGAGGGTCCCGAAGGCGGCGTAGCTGTTGCGAGTGAAGGACGACACCACGGGCATGGTGAAGAAGTCGGCCGCGCGGGAGACCTGGGACTCGTAGAGCGTGTCCGCGGGGTTGCCGTTCGGGGTCCAATTCACGGTGAACCCCTGGGCCGCGACGCCCTGGAAGAGAGGGGTCGCCGTGGCGGGAGACAGGGCGTAGGTCGCAACCGGCCCGGTGCTCCAGGCGGGGCCGCCCGTCGCCCAGACGCGGAAGTAGTAGCTCGTGTTGACCTGGAGCCCGGCGAAGAGGTTCGAGAACATGTCGGCGCCGGCCGCGCTCGACACCGTGCCGGTGAAATCGGACGCGGTCGAGGCCTGCGCCGTGTAATTGAGCCCTCCGGGGTTGGAGCCCGCGGTCCAGCTCATCCGGACCTGCCGGTAGCCGAAGTCCCGGAAGGCGCCCGGGCCGGGCGCGGTGATGGAAGTCAAGGTGTAGACCTGGCTGCCGTAGGTCGTCAGGACCTGGGCGCCGAGCTGGTTCAAGACCGCGACCCGCAGGTAGTAGCTGGTCAAGGGCGAGAGGCCCGGAACCGTCAGCCGGCTCGACGCGGGATTAGCCGAGCCCGAAGAGAAGATCGTGCCGGTGAAGTCCGAGGCCGTTGACGCGTCGACGCGGTAGCCCGAGTTCGATGCGACGGTGTTGAAATCCGCCGTGACGCTCGACACGAAGGGAACGGCCGCCGTGACGGCGCTCGCCGGCGCGTAGGTCGCGGTGCTCGGGCCGATGGCCGGCGTGCCCTCGCCGTGCCCGTTCAACCCCCGCACCACGACCCCGGTGTAGGTGTTGGCCGTCAAGTCCGTCCTCGAGAACGAGGTGGCGGCCGTGTTGCCCAGCAGCGTCGCGGTGTTGGACGCCACGTAGACATTGTAGGAGAGCGCGTCCGAGACCGCGTTCCAGGACCAGGTGATCTGGCTGGTCCCGGACACGGCCGCCGTCAGCCCGGATGGCGCCGCGACCGGAAGGGCGTTGAGCTCGACGTAGATGTCGCCACCGTTGACGGTGTTCTTGGGCACGTCGGCCGAGGCCCTCACCCCGGTGGAGGGAATCTCGATGCTCATGGAGGTGATCACCCCGACGTCGACCGTCGGGTTGTCGTCCGCCACCCCGAGCCAGTTGTCCCGGTAGGGGTTGACGTCTTCGTCGGTGAGGTCCGCCACGATGTTCTGGTCCACGGGGAAGTCGCCGCCCGCGTAGTACAGGACGTCGACCAACCAATCCTCGTTGGGGGAAACGGGGTTGTCACCGCCGATGAACTGGACCCAGAGGTCGCCGCGCTTCTGGTGGGTCACGCCGAACACGCCGAACTTCGTGGGGGTGTAGCCGGCGCGGTCGACCATGGTGACGGCCGTGTGGTCGTCCGGGATGTTGTCGCGCACGTAGGCGTAGGCGATCCAGAGGAACCCGCTCGACGCCATGTCCGAGTCGTACACTCCCCAGTTGCCCCCCCAGGAGTTGACGGCGTAGAACGCGCCGGTCTTGGGGCTGCCGTCGTTGTAGGCCTTGTTGTCGTCGTAGCCGATGAGCGTCACGGCATGCGCGCCCAGATAGGCGCCGTTGTCGTCATACAGGACGCCGTTGTTGATCCCGGCCGCGTTATTGGGATAGTTGGAATAGAAGGTCTGGTGGACATGGATCCCGATGGTCACGAGGTCCCCGTTGGCAAGGTCCTGCTTGAGCGAGTCGATCCCGCTCGGGTTTGCGGCGCCGACGATGTACTCCGCGGCGCTCTGGGCCCTGTACGGGAGAGCGGCCCGGAAAGCGGACTCGGAAGGCCAGGTCCAGTAGTCGTTGACGTCGTACGGCATGTACTGCAGGGTCGCGCTGCCGCGCTCGGCCACCATCTGCGCGATCCACAGCCGGTTGCTCCCGTCGTCGGTCCCCTCGTTCATGAGGTTGTAACAGAAGGCCGGGCTCATGATCCTGTCCGGATAGTTCAGCGGGTTAGGCCGATTCCAGCCGCGCTCCTTGGCCTCCTGGTAGGTCTTCTGGTAGTAGCAGGTGGTCCATCCGGTGCAGCTGTTCTGGGATCCCTGATTCCCGACGTCCGGCAGGTACTGCCAGTTCTTGACCGATGGGGCCAGGCCCTCCTTCACCCCAAGCGCCGCGGCCCTCATCGTGGACTGCTTGTTGGGCAGGACCTTGTCGATCTTGAGGACCTTGCCCTTGAGGTACGCCTGCTGCCGCGGAGTCAGGGGCTTCTCCCCGTCCTTGAAGGGGAACGGAGGCTCTCCGAAGGACACGGCCGGCGCCAGGGCGAGGACGAACGCGGCGGCTGCGCCGACGCAGATGGACCGGACTTGGGCTCGGATGTCCCTGAAAAGCATGGGCGTGGCGAGTCGGAAAGGCTCGCTCTATAGAGAAAGTATAACAGGAGAGAGAATGGAAGAAATTACGGGAATGTTACGACGCTAGTGAGGCTCCTCCGGGGAGATGAGGCCCATGTCGATGCCCTTGACCACGGCCTCGGTGCGGTTGGAGACGCCCAGCTTCTGGAAGATGCTGTTCAGATGGTTCTTGATGGTCTTGACGCTGCACTCGAGCTTGGAGGCGATCTCCTTGTTGGAGTTGCCGCGGCCGAGCAGGGCCAGCACCTTGATCTCGGTCTTGGTCAGCGCCACGAGCGACGCCTCGGCGTTGACGTTGCCCATCTGGCGAAGGCCGTCGATGAGCTTGTTCATGACCGGCTGGGGGATCATGACGCCCTTGTCCGCGAATGCCTTGAGCGCGTTGACCAGTTCGGACGCCGGCAGCATCTTGGAGAGGTAGCCGTTGGCTCCGGCCTGGATGGCCTCCATGACATGGGACTCGTCTTCGTAGGAGGACAGCATCAGGACATTGGTATGCGGGCACTCCTTGTGGATCAGCCGGGTGGCCGCGATGCCGTCCATGTGGGGGAGCTTGATGTCCATGAGGATGACGTCGGGCTTGAGCTTCTTGACGAGCCGGATGGCCTCGGGGCCGTCTCCGGCCTCGCCCACGACATCCACCCACCTCTCGTTCTCTAGCAGGTCCCGGATTCCTTCCCGGAACAGGGTCTGATCGTCCGCCAGAACCACCTTGATCTTCTTCGTCGTGCTTCTCATGCGCAAGTTATACCATATTAATCGAGTTTTGGTATAATCTCGTCCCACGACCGGAAACGACGGCGCGGTAGCTCAGAGGTTAGAGCGGGCGTTTCATAAGCGTCAGGCCGGTGGTTCGATTCCACCCCGCGCCAATTCTCCGCCGGGGGATCCGACCTCTGGAGGCATCGCGTGAGAAGGAATTCTCATAGGGAAGTCGCGGAAAGCGCGTTCCGGGTTTCCTTCTCATGCCTCATCATGGGAGCCTTCCTCCTCCCCCCCGCGCACGCCCGAACAGCCACGGCCGACGCCCTTGACGGCGCGCCGGACGCCAACGCCACTCCCAAAGGCGCCCGGCACCGCGGGTCATCCGACCTGGACGCGGAGGGCGTCGCGCTCCTCCTCAAGAACGACTACGCCGGAGCCCTCAAGAAGTTCGACCAGTCCCTGGCCTTAAACCCCAAGAACGCCCGGGCCCTGGCCAACCGGGCCACCGCGCGCTACAAGCTCGGAGACGACGACGGGGCCATCGCGGACTTCAAGGCGGCGACCGCGCTAATACCTAAGCTCAAGGCCGCGCTCGCCATTCAGACCAGCGACGCCTACTACCGGAGGGCTTCCAGGCTCGCAGGCCTTGGGGACAGGGCCAAGGCGACGGAGGACCTCTACGACTCGGTCAGGCTCAACCGCAAGAACGCGCCGGCCTACGCCATGATCGGGGAATCGGCGGTCCTGAACGCCGAGTACCGGACCGCCCTCGACTACTTCGACAGGGCAATCTCGCTCGACCGGGACCTCGACGCCGCCTACGCGGGGCGGGCCAGGGCCCTGCTCGAGTTGGGCAAGGCCAGGCCCGCGCTCTCCGACGTCGACGCGGCCATCCTGCTTGAGCCCTCGCAGCCGGTTTACTTCCTCCTGCGCGCGCGGATCGACCGCGCCCTGGGCTTGGCCGACCAAGCCCTCAAAGACGAACGGAGGGCCGAGGAACTCAAGGTCAAGAAGCCCGGGCCCTGACGGCCGCACTTGAACGGGACCGGGACATTTTGTTGAATGGGGTCCCTTGGCGCCTTCTGTCGCATCGGCAAGGGTAGAATCCTCACGAGGAGGTCGCATGGCAGAGACATTGGTCGTGGTCAGCAAAATCAAGGCGATGGTGAAGGCCGCGGGATTGAGGACCGGGGCCGACTACGTCGACGGGCTCTCCAAGAAGGTCGTTGAGCTCGTCCAGGCGTCCATCAGCAAGGTCAACACCGAAGGCGGCAAGAAGACCCTCGGCGCCGAGGACCTCTAGGTCCCGTTTTCACGGCGGGTCCGTTGAACTCGGCAGCCGCCAAAGGGGCGTCGTCGGTCACCTTCAGGGACTTCATGGAGTCCGCCCTCTACGGAGAGGGGGGATTCTACGGGAGACGCGCGCCCAAGGAAGACTTCTACACCGCGCCCGAGCTGCACCCCGTCTTCGGGGAGACCCTGGCCGGGGAGATCCTCACGCGCCTCGACGACCTCGAGCGCGGCGGGGCGGCCCGTCCCTTCTCCATCGTCGAGATGGGGTCGGGGTCCGGCCTCCTGGCCGAGCAGATCATCGGGGCCCTCCGGCGGGACCATCCGGGGCGGGTCCAGGGCGTCCGCTACGTCCTGGTCGAGCGCGAGCGCAAGCTCCTGGTATCGAGCGTGCTGCGGCTCTCCGAGCTGGGCATGAGGATCTCGGGCGCGTCCGACGTCTCGGAACTGCCCCCGACGGCCGGGGTCTTCTTCTCCAACGAGCTCGTGGACGCCCTCCCTTTCCATCTCCTGGAGAGGCGAGGCGACAAGGTGCACGAAGTCTACGTGGGATCGGATGGGGCGACGGTCCTCGGGGAGCTCTCGACCCCCGAGCTGGAGGCCTACGCCCGGAGCCTGCCCGAGGCGGCGCAGGGGCTGAGGCACGCCGTGAGCCTCGAGGCCCTGCGGTGGCTCAGGGCGGTGGCGCGCGGGATGACCGCGGGCTGCCTCATCACCGTGGACTACGGCGCGAGGATGCCCCCCTGCGCCCTCAACCCGCCCAGGGCCTACTCCAAGCACGCCGAGGACGACCGCCTCACGGCCCCGGGCAGGGACCTCACCGCGAACGTGGACTTCGAGACCCTCATCCAGGAAGGCGCCAAGCTGGGGCTCGAGATGGAATCCTTCTCCACCCTCGGCCGCTTCCTCCTGGATCGTATAGGCTCTTCCTCGCCGATCCGTCCTGGGCGAAGCCCAGGGCTCGATCGGGCGGTCACGCCGGCCCCTGCGCCGGGGGCGCAGGCCGCGGCCGACGCGATCTCACTGCTCAGGATCAAGACCCTCATCCATCCGGACGGCATGGGGGAAACCCACAAGGTGCTCATACAAAGGAAAGAAACGGCGACTAGCCCCCTCCGGCTACTTGCCCTCCCCGTGGGGGAGGGCAAGTGAACGCCGTCCTCGCCCTCTTCGTGCTGGCGCTCCTGTTCGCGGCCGGGGCGCTCGTGACCGCCTGGCTGCTGCGCCCGGCCCTGGGCTACGCCAGGAAGCTCACGGTCTACGAGTGCGGCATGCCGACCGTCGGCACGACCCAGGTCAAGCTGAACATCCGCTTCTACGTCTTCGCCCTGCTGTTCCTGGTCTTCGACGTGGAGACCCTCTTCGTCTTCCCCTGGGCGGTCGTCTGCCGGGAGCTCGGGCGCGTGGCTTTAGCCGAGATGGCCGTCTTCCTGGCCATCCTGTTCCTCGGCCTGATCTACGCCTGGCGCAAGGGGGCCCTCGAATGGGAGTGATCCTGGAGAGGCTCCCCGGGGCCGTGAAAGGCGTGCCCGGCGCCGGGGTGGTCCTGACCACGGCCGACGTCTTCATCGACTGGTCCAGGAAGTACTCCCTGTGGCCCGTGACCTTCGGCCTGGCCTGCTGCGCCATCGAGATGATGGCGGCCTACGCCTCGCGGTTCGACTTCGACCGCATGGGCGTCATGCCCCGGCCGAGCCCCCGCCAGGCCGACGTCATGATCATCGCGGGCACGGTCGTCAAGAAGATGGCCGAGCCCATCATCCGGATCTACCACCAGATGCCCGAGCCCCGCTTCGTCATCTCCATGGGCAGCTGCGCCAACTGCGGCGGCCCCTACTACGACTCCTATTCCGTGGTGAAGGGCGTCGACCGCATCATCCCGGTGGACGTCTACGTCGCCGGGTGCCCGCCGCGTCCCGAGGCCCTCTTCTACGCCGTGCTCAAGCTCCAGGAGAAGGTCCAGAAGATGAGGATCTCCAAGGGCGCGGGAGCCACGCCGCAGGCCGAGAAGGGCCCCAGGAACGTCGCGGCATGAACATCGAGTCCCTCGTCGCCGACCTCGCCGCGAAGGTCCCGGGCGTGGTCCTGGCCGCCGATCCCAGCTATGTCAAGTCCTATCCGACGATGAGGCTCTCCTCGGCCGCGTACCTGCTGCCGGCCGCCTCTTTCCTCAAGGAGCGCGGGTTCGACTATCTCGAGATCATCACGGCCGTGGACTGGCTCGGGCCCGTCAGCCCGGAGGGCTACACCCGGGGAGGGAGGAACCCGCATCCGTTCTCGGCCCCGGAGGCGCCCGCGCTCGTGGCCGTGAAGAATCCCGCGGCGGCCTACAAGCCGGCGTTCGACATGCTGTGGTGCCTGGCCAACATCCCGGCGAGGGCACGGCTGTTACTGCGCCTGGAGATCCCCCGGGAGGACCCTGCCGTTCCCAGCCTGACCGGCCTCTTCAAGGCCGCGGACTGGCAGGAACGCGAGGTCTTCGACCTGCTGGGGGTCCGGTTCGAAGGGCATCCCAATCTGAAGAAGATCCTGACGCCGGATTTCCTGCAGGGGCATCCGCTGAGAAAAGATTACGTCCATGTGAAGGACAGGTACGATGAGTAAAGTGGACGCTTTCCCGGGCGGAAAGTTCGACCAGCTGTTCGTCAACCTGGGTCCCCAGCACCCGTCGACCCACGGGGTCCTGCGCGTCGGCCTGACCCTGGAAGGGGAGGTCATCACCAAGGCCGAGCCGGACATCGGCTACCTGCACCGGGGCACCTCCAAGCTCGCCGAAGCCCGGGGCTACCACCAATGCGTGGCGCTGACCGACCGCTGGGATTACGTCTCGGCCATGCCCAACAACCTGGCCCTGTGCCTCGCGGCCGAGAAGCTCCTCGGAGTCGAGATCCCTCCCCGGGCCCAGCACCTGCGGGTCGTCATGTGCGAGCTCAACCGCATCGCGAGCCACCTCCTCTTCCTCGGCACCTACGGGATCGACCTGGGCGCATTCACCCCGTTCCTCCATGCCTTCCGCGAGCGCGAGATGATCCTGGACCTCTACGAGATGCTCTGCGGCGCGCGGCTCACCTATAACTACATCAGGATCGGCGGCGTGATGGCCGACATCTCGCCGGAGTGGGCCTCCAAGACGGGTGAGTTCCTGGGCTTTTTCAAGCCCAGGATGAAGGAATACGACGACCTCCTCTCCTTCAACCCCATCTTCCTCGCGAGGACGCAAGGGGTGGGCCTCATCTCCAAGGAGGCCGCGGTGGACTGGGGACTCTCCGGCCCGAACCTGCGCGGCTCCGGCGTCGACTACGACGTGCGCAAGTCCGACCCCTATTCAGGGTACGACCGGTTCGACTTTTCGGTGCCCCTGGGCAAGGCGGGCTCGTGCTGGGACCGATACTACTGCCGCGCCCTCGAGATGCGCCAATCCGTGCGCATCGTCGAGGCGGCCCTGGCGGGCCTTCCCGAGGGCGACATCGTGGCCAAGGGCGTGGCGAAGACCGTGAAGCCGCCGCCGGGCGAGGCCTACGCCCACGTCGAGGCATCCCGGGGCGACCTCGGCATCTACCTGGTCTCGGACGGCGGGCCCTCGCCCTACCGCCTGCACGTCCGCGCCCCCTCCTTCGTCAACCTCGCCATCCTCCAGGAGATGCTCGTCGGCTGCAAGGTAGCCGACGTGGTCGCGATCCTGGGGTCCATCGACATCGTCCTGGGAGAGACCGACCGGTGAGCGAGCTCTACCCGAAACCGGTCTTCAGCAAGAAGGCGGGCAGGCTCCTGAAGACCAGGCTCTGGCCCACCGAGCGATGGGCCAGCCCCTGGTCCCAGCCGCAATACAGGAGGTCCGCCGGCATGCTGGCGGGCATCATCTTCGGCATCCTCCTGGTCGGCGTCGTCGTGGGCGAGCTCTCGAAGTGGGGCGACCTCCTCTATCGGCTCCTCCTGACCGGCACGGCCTGGCTCCACCAGACCCTCCCGGCCTACGGCGCGCCGGCCGGGTTCCTCGGGGACGCCGCGGACATCACGTGGATCTCCTTCAAGGTGATCGTGATCGTGGCCGTCATCAACCTCAACGGCCTCTGGGCGGTCTGGTGGGAGCGCAAGCTCTCGGCCCACATGCAGTCGCGCCTGGGGCCGATGTACGCGGGGGGGTTCCACGGATGGGCGCAGACCGCTTTAGACGCCGTCAAGCTCCTGCTCAAGGAGGACGCCCGGCCGGCCGACGCGGACGGCGCCGTGCACAGGCTTGCGCCGGTCGTCGTCATCGTCCCGGCTGTCCTGGCCTTCGCCCCGGTGCTCTTCGGCAAGGAACTGGCCGCAGCGAAGCTCGACGTCGGAGCCCTCTACGTCCTCGCCGTCTCCGGCGTCTCGGTCATCGGCATCGTCATGGCCGGGTGGGCCTCGAACAACAAGTTCTCCCTTCTGGGCGGCCTGCGCTCCGCCGCCCAGGTCGTCAGCTACGAGATCCCGCGCATCTTCGCGGTCGTCCCGGTCCTGATGTTCGTGGGCTCCCTTGACCTGGCCGTCATCGACCAGGCGCAGCAGGGCTACTGGTGGGGCTTCTTCCCACGGTGGTTCGTCTTCTGGTTCCCCGCCGGTCCCCTGGCGTTCCTCCTGTTCCTCATCGCTTCCTTGGCCGAGACAAACCGCGTCCCCTTCGACATCCCGGAGGCCGAGTCCGAGCTGGTGGCCGGGTTCATGACCGAGTACTCCGGCATGAAGTGGGCGCTGTTCTTCCTGGCCGAGTACGCCTACGTGCTCCTGGCCTGTTTCATGCTCTCGGTCTTCTTCCTCGGCGGAGGGGCCGCGCCCCTGCCTTTCCTGGCCATCGTGCCGAGCTGGATCTGGATGCTGGCCAAGGCCTTGGCCATGATGTTCCTCTTCATGTGGCTGCGCTGGACCCTGCCGAGGTTCCGGGTCGACCAACTCATGGACTTCAACTGGAAGTTCCTGCTGCCGTGGAGCTTCGCCTGCGTCGGGCTGGCGGGAATCATGCTGCTGTGGATATGACATGACCGGCTACTTCCATCGGATCGCCCGGGACTCCTGGGCCGTGTGCAAGGGGATGTGGGTGACGCTTCGCACCCTGGTCAAGCCCTCCATCACGGTCCAGTACCCGACGGAGAAGCTCACGCCCGAGCCCATGTTCCGCGGCGTCCTGCTCTACGACGTCGAGCGCTGCACCGCCTGCGGGCTGTGCGCGAAGGCCTGCCCCTCGAACTGCATCTCCCTCCAGAACCAGGTCAACGAGGCGGGCAAGAGGGCGCCCAAGGCCGCCTGGTACGCCATCGACCTGGGCCGGTGCAGCTGGTGCCGCCTCTGCGAGGAATCGTGCCCGTTCAAGCCCAAGGTCGTCTGGCACTCCATCGACTACGAGCTCGTCTTCTGGTCGCGCGACGAGATGGTCCGCTGCTGGAAGCCGGGGACCCCGCTGGCAGGCTGGGTCCACGACCCCAAGAAGGACGCCTTCCGCGACCCGTCAGGGCAGGTCGTCATCCAGGAAGTGCCGGCGCGCCACGACGAAAAGGGGCCCAAGCATGATTGAGGTTGCCGTCTTCTGCTCGATGGCCGCCGTGGCCCTGGTCTCGGCGGTCCTGGTCGTGACCCTGCGCAACACCGTGCACTGCGCGCTCTTCCTGGGGCTCTCGCTCGCCGGCGTGGCCGGCGTGTTCGGGACCCTGGCTGCCGACTTCCTCTTTGTCAGCCAGATTCTCATCTACGTGGGCGGGATCGCGGTCCTGATGATCTTCGCGGTCATGCTCATGGGCAGGACCTCCGACCTCACCCTCAGGCAGGTCAACCAGGAATGGCTGGCGGGCCTGCTGGTCTGCGCCATCACGGCCGCGGGCCTCCTGCGCCAAGCCAAGGGCTTCCTCGGGAAGGCCGCGGACGCGCCCGCCCGTGCGCTGGCGGCGCAGGCGGCGACCAAGCCCCTGGGCAGGCTCATGCTGGGCGACTTCGCCGTCCCCTTCGAGCTCATCTCCCTGGTGCTCATGGCGGCCCTGCTCGGCGCGATTTTCTTCACACGGAAAGAAGACGAACCCAAATCAACGGAAAACGGCAAGCCAGGCCGTGGGGGAGGCACGTAGCATGACCCTCTCCCACTACGTCGCCCTCGGGTCGATCCTTTTCATCATCGGCGTCTTCGGGGCCCTCACCCGGCGCAGCGTCATCGGGATCCTGATGTCCGTCGAGCTGATGTTCAACGCGGCCAACATCAACCTGGCAGCCTTCAACCGCTACCTCCACCCGACCGGGGTGACGGGCCAGGCCTTCGCGCTCTTCATCATGACGGTCGCGGCCGCCGAGGTGGTGGTGGGGCTGGCGCTGGTGCTGGCGATCTACAGAAGAAGGGACAAGATCTACATGGAAGACATCAACCTCATGAGAGGCTAATGATCTCCCGCGCCTGGCTGATCCCGATCCTGCCGCTGGCCGCGTCGCTCGTCATCCTTTTCTTCGGCCGGGAGCGGGAGGACTCGCCGCTGCCGTTCGTCGGCATCGCGGCGATCGGGGCCTCCCTCTGGATCGCCCTGCGCATCCTCTTCGACGTCGCCCTGGGGACCCTGGCCCTTCCCTACGAGAATGACTGGTCGTGGTTCTCCTTCGCGGCTGACCTCAAGGGGCACCCCTTCATCCTCGACATGCGCGCGGGCGTCCTCGTCGACGGAGCGGCGGCGGCCATGCTCGCGGTGGTCTGCCTGGTGAGCCTGCTGGTGCAGGTCTATTCGCTGGGCTACATGCGCGGCGACGCCAAGTTCAAGCGCTACTTCGCCTACATGTCCTTCTTCACGGCCTCGATGCTGGGCCTAGTCGTCTCCAACAACCTCCTCGTGACCTTCGGCTGCTGGGAACTGGTCGGGGTGTCGAGCTACCTCCTCATCGGGTTCTGGTTCGAGAGGGAGGCTCCTGCCTACGCGGCCAAGAAGGCGTTCATCACCACCAAGCTGGGGGACCTGGGCTTCTTCCTGGCCCTGCTCCTGACCTTCCTCTACGCCGGCAGCTTCAACATCGTCCGCGTCAAGGACGTCGTCGAGATGGGCTACATGCCTCCCTTCGTCGTGACCCTCATCGGCCTGGGGCTCCTGAGCGGAGCCGCGGGCAAGTCCGCTCAGGCGCCGCTCTTCATCTGGCTGCCGGACGCCATGGAAGGCCCCACCCCGGTCTCGGCCCTCATCCACGCCGCCACCATGGTGGCGGCCGGCATCTACCTGGTGGCCCGGTGCTACTTCGTGTTCGCGGCGAGCCCCCTGGCCATGGAGACCGTGGCCTGGGCGGGGCTCGTCACGGCCTTCCTCGCGGCGACCATGGCCCTGGTCCCCTACGACATCAAGCGGGTGCTCGCATTCTCCACGGTGAGCCAGCTCGGGTTCATGATGTGCGCCCTGGGGGTGGGAGGCTACACCGCCGGGCTTTTCCACTTGACCACGCACGCCTTCTTCAAGGCCCTGCTTTTCTTGTGCGCCGGCTCCGTCATCCACGCGGTCCACACCAACGACATGCGCTCCATGGGGGGGTTGTCCAAACGGATGCCCCTGACCTTCCTCACCATGGTGGTGGGAGCCGCCGCCATCTCGGGCATCCCTCCCCTGGCCGGGTTCTACTCCAAGGACCTCATCCTCGAGAAGGTCTTCGAGCACAGCCCGGCCATGTTCGGGGTCCTGGCCCTCACCGCGTGCCTCACGGCTTTCTACACCTTCCGGATGCTGTTCCTGACCTTCTGGGGCGACGGCCGCAACAACGAGCGGGTCAGCCGCGCGGAGGAATCCCAGGCCGTGATGACCATCCCTCTCCTCATCCTGGCCGCGCTCTCCCTGGTCTCGGGCTGGGCCCTGGAGCATGCCTGGGCCGCAAGCCCAGGGGCCGCAGGCCCAGGCGCCTTCGCCTCCCTCGTGGGACCCGGGGTCGCCGCAGCCGAGCACGGTGCGACGGGCGCGGCGCGCCACGTCAATCCCACGGTCCTGGCGGCCTCCGTCACCGCCGGCGCGTGCTGCTTCATCGCGCTCGCTTACTCGCTCTACTGCGGCCCGGACCTCGGGGCCGCGGAGCGGCTCAAGGCCAGGTTCCTGCCGGTCTTCAAGCTGCTGGAGAACCGCTGGGGGTTCGACGCCTTCTTCCTCGCGCTGGTCGACATCGCCGACAGGGTCGCGGACCTAGCCAAGTGGGTCGACACCGAGGTCATCGACAAGGTCTTCGTGGACGGCTGGGGGGTGCTCACTCGCATCGCCGCGGAGATCAGCCACCTTTTCGACGCCCTGTTCGTGGACCAGGCCGTGGACGGCTGCGGGTACTTGAGCCGCGACTGGGTCGGGGCCGGCCTGCGCGGCCTCATCGCGCGCGGCCAGGTCCAGGAATACCTGCTCTACCTCGCGGTCGGAGTGAGCCTCTTCGCGATCATGAAATAGGACTTCACCATGGAACTTCCACTTCTGTCGTTGATCACCTTCATCCCCCTGGCCGGGGCCTTGGCGGTGCTGTGCCTGCCCAAGGACCTCCGGCGCGCCATCGAAGGGGTGTCTTTGGCCGCGGCCGCGGTCCCCTTCGCGCTCTCGGCGTGGCTCTACTTCGCCTTCGACCGGTCCACCGCCGCCATGCAGTTCGTCGAGCGCCACGGCTGGATCTCTTCGTCCGCCGTGCGCATCGACTACTACCTGGGCGTCGACGGCCTCTCGGCGCCTTTGGTCATGCTGACGGCGCTCATGTCCCTGGTCGCGCTCATCGCGAGCTTGGGCATCAAGGAGCGGTTCAAGGAGTACGCCTTCTGGTTTTTGATCCTCGAGGTCGGGATGCTCGGCGTGTTCGAGTCGCTCGACTTCTTCCTGTTCTACGTCTTCTGGGAGATCACCCTGGTCCCCATGTACTTCCTCATCGGCATCTGGGGAGGGCCGCAGAAGGAGTACGCGGCCATCAAGTTCTTCCTCTACACGCTCACCGGGTCCGTCTTCATGCTGCTTGGCATCCTGGCCATGTACTTCAAGGCCACGCCGCACACCTTCGACATGCTCGAGCTCATGAAGATCCACGGGGCCTTGAGCTTCAAGTTCCAGGCCCTCGTGTTCCTGGCATTCTACTTCGGCTTCGCCGTCAAGGTGCCGGCCTTCCCGTTCCATACCTGGCTCCCGCTGGCCCACGTCGAAGCTCCGACCGCGATCTCGGTCATCCTGGCGGCCGTGCTCCTCAAGATGGGCGTCTACGGCATCATGAGGGTCTCCTACCCCATGCTCCCGCTGGGGTTCGAGTGGTTCCTGCCCTACCTCGTGGTCATCGCGGTCATCAACATCGTCTACGGGGCGCTCTGCGCCATGGCCCAGAACGACATGAAGAAGATGGTCGCCTATTCCTCCATCAACCACATGGGCTACTGCCTCCTGGCCATCGCGGGGGTCACGGCCACGGGCTTCTCCGGCGCTGCCTTCCAGATGGTCAACCACGGCATCATCACCGGGGCGCTGTTCCTTCTCGTCGGCGTCATCTACGACCGGGCCCACACCCGCGACATCGGGGCCTTCGGCGGCCTGGCCACCAAGGTGCCGGTCTACGCGGGCCTGATGTCCTTGGCGTGCTTCGCGTCCCTGGGCCTGCCCGGCATGGCGGGGTTCGTGAGCGAATTCCTCTGCTTCCTGGGCGCCTTCCCGCGCTGGAAGATCTACACGGCCATCTCCGTCCTCGGCATCCTCACGACCGCGGCCTTCTTCCTGCGCATGCTCGAGAAGGTCTTCCTGGGCCCTCTCAACAACCGCTGGGCGGATCTCACGGACATGAACGCGCGGGAACTGGTCTCGCTCGTGCCCCTGGCGGTGCTGATGGTCGTGCTGGGGATCTGGCCCAGGCTTGCGCTCGACATGATGAACGCGACCATGGTGAACCTGGCGGGATTGTTCAAATAGCATGAACGGACTGGGGCTCCTCCTCGCCGACCTGGCCGCGCCCCCCCGCCGAAAGCGGCTCCTCTACGGCTTGACGCTGCTCTCAGGCGCGGCCGTGATGGTCCTGCTGGTCCTGCCGCTCCAGGGGCCGAAGCCCTTGTGGGGCCTCGGGCCGTAGACCCCTTCAGCCTGTTCCTGAAGATGGTCGTGCTGGGCTCGGCGGTCCTAGCCCTGCTCCTCACCCTCGACGACTCCAGCATCCCGGAGCCTGCTTCGGGGAGCTTCAGCTGCCTCATCCTCCTCTCCACGGTCGGCATGATGTTCCTGGTGTCGGCCACGGACCTCCTCCTCGTCTTCGTCTCCCTGGAGCTGGTCTCCATCTCCTCCTTCATCCTCGCCGGCTACGAGCGCGCCAACCCCAAGTCCAACGAAGGCTCGCTCAAGTACTTCATCTTCGGCGCCTTCTCCTCGGCCGTGATGGCCTACGGCATCTCGCTCTTCTACGGCGCCACCGGGGGGACGACCCTCATCGCGGTGCGGGCCTTGGGTCCCTTGGCGCTCACCGGGCTTCTCTTCATCCTGGTGGGATTCGGCTTCAAGGCGGCCCTGGCCCCCATGCACTTCTGGGTGCCCGACGCCTACGAAGGCGCCCCCACCCCGGTCACCGCCTTCCTCTCCGTGGCTCCCAAGATCGCGGCGTTGGGCGCCTTGGCCAGGCTCCTGGCGGCGCTCATCCCGGCGGCTTCCGTGGACCTGGGCAACCTCCTCTCCATCCTGTGCTGCCTCACCATGACGGTCGGCAACTTCGTCGCCCTGTTCCAGCGCAACGTGAAGAGACTCCTGGCCTACTCCTCCATCGCGCAGGCGGGGTACATCGTGATCGGCGTCGTGACCGGCGACGCCATGGGCATCCAAGGCATCCTGATCTACTCCTTCGTCTATGTCGCCATGAACATCGGCGCCTTCGCCGTCGCCATCGCGCTCGCCAACGACCGCCGCGGCGCCTCGCCGAGCGCCCACGCCCGCCTTGACGGCGCCCGGCACGGCGGGCCATCCGGCCTGGACGCCGCCGACCCCTACGACCTCGACTCCTTCGACGGGCTGGCCTCCCGGTCGCTCCCCGCGGCCCTGGCCATGACCTTCTTCCTGCTCTCCCTGGCCGGCATCCCGCCGCTCGCGGGCTTCTTCGGCAAGTTCTACCTCATCGGCTCCGCGGTCGGGACGGCCCATTACGGCCTGGCCGTGGCGGCGGTGGTCAACAGCGTGGTGTCCGTGTACTACTACATGTCCATCTCGTACCGGATGTTCTTCGTGTCTCCGAGGAAGGGGGCTCGCGCCCCGCGCATCGGGATCTGTCTCTACGCGACGGCGGCCCTGGCCCTGGCCGTCACCCTCTTCTTCGGCATCCTGCCGCACCGCCTGGCCGCCTGGGCCCAGCTCTCGGCGAAGTTCCTGCCGTAGGCCGCATTTCAATATTCCCCCAACCGCCAGCAAAGCCCAGCCCCCGATGCCCCCTTGACATTGGCATATAATTGATGCATAATTATATGTATGAGAACCACATTGATTATTAGGGACGACGTATTGAAGCGTGCCGCTCAGTTGACCGGCTTACATGAAAAGACCGCATTGGTCCATGCCGGTCTTGAGGCCTTGATTGAAAAGAAGGCCCGCGAGCGGCTCATAGCCCTGGGTGGCTCGGCGCCTCATTTTCGTGCTGGGCGCAGACGCCGATGATCCTCGTCGACACATCTGTCTGGGCCGACCATCTGCGGGAGGCAGAGTCCGGCTTAGTCACACTATTGAATGAGGGGTCTGTTTTGATCCATCCATTCGTCATCGAGGAAATCGCCTGCGGCAATCTCCCAGACCGCGAGGAGACCTTGGAACTATTACATTCTCTTCCAGAGGCTCCGCTAGTGGAGCATTCGGAGGTTCTTGATCTGATCACAAACGCGCGTCTTTACGGCACGGGGCTCGGCTCTGTCGATATGCATCTTATTGCCTCGGCGAGGCTTGCTGGCGCCAAGATATGGAGCAAAGACAAAGCTCTTTCCCGCGAAGCGAAACGATTGGGCGTGCTTGGCGGGCCATTGCCTGCCTAACCCTGGATTGAGCGGACGGGCGCTTGCAACGGGGATCTATATTCTCAGAATCGTTCCAAGGAAAGAGCTCGAGCGAGTGCTATCCGGACTCTGGGCATAAGAATTCCCCAACTCGGAAGCGGTCAATCAGGCGTACCCGACGACCCTTCCCTCGATCTTCTGGACGGTCTGCTTGCGCTTGGGGAAGAAGACCCAGGAGCCGGCGTAGAGGACGGCGACGCCGAGCCACCGCCAGAGGCCCTGCGAGGAGAGGAAGGAGCGGCCTTCGCGGACGGCTAGGTCCTTCAACCCCGGCCACCACAGGTCCCCCTGCCCCGAGAGCCTCAAGGACGCCCCGCCCAGGGCGAGCGAGACGACCGCCAGGGCCAGGAGCCACAAGGCGAGCTCGAGGCTGCGGCTCTCCTCGTCGAAGACCCCTTCCCACAGCGAGCCCGCGCCCGCCGCCGCGCCCAAGCCCAGAAGGATCAGGACCTCGATGGACGGGGCCCTTGACGGGACCCAATCCAAGGAGCCGGGAAGCCCGAACTTATAGAACGATGCGATCATGCACAGGAGCGCGGCCGCGGCGGGGAGCTTCCTCCGCCAGCCCTCCCTTTCGCCCAGGTAGAAGGGCAGCAGGAGGCTCGCGGAGGCAAAGCCTGCCGCCATCCAGTCGGCCTGGACCGCGGAGGCCCACGCCCTGCAGAACGCCACGGACACCAGACCCAGGAAGATGGCCTGGGAGAGCGCGGTCGGCGAGACGCTTGGCAGCGGCACGGCGGGCGGTCCGGGAGGCAGGGGCGCGCCTGCATGGAGCCCATCATCCATGCGCGCGGCCTGGCTCTCCATGAGCATCTCCGGGGAGTCGAGGGCCTTGATCACCTCGTCGGCGCTGCTGGGCCTCTCATCGGGGGTCTTGGCCATGAGACGCGCGATCAGGCAAGAGGTGAAGCGAGTGAGGCTGGGATCGGCGTCCCGCACGCAGGGGATGGGAGCGTCGCGGTGCTTGAGGATCGCCTCGTTAGTGCTGGAGGCCGGGTAGGGGAACTTGCCGGTCAGCATGAGGTAATACATCGCTCCGAAGGCATAGAGGTCCGTGCGCGGGTCGGGCTTGCCGCCGTAGGCCTGCTCAGGCGCCATGAAATCCACGGACCCCGCCGCCTGGGGGTCGGACCCCACCGGCGCCGCGATGCCGAAATCCATGATGCGGACCTGGCCGGCCTCGTCGATCATGACGTTGCCGGGCTTGACGTCGCGGTGCACGATGCCCAGGCGGTGGGCCACGGCCAGGGCGGCGGCGACCTCGCGCATGATCTTGAGCGCCTCCGGGGGGTTGAGGAACCTCCTGCGCACGAGCATGCGTTCGAGGGTCTCGCCCCGCATGAGCTGCATGATGATGTAGCAGTAGGGGCCCTGCTGGCCGACGTCGTAGACCTGCACGATCCGAGGGTCTTCGAGCTTGGCGGCCGCGCGAGCCTCCCTGAGGACCGCCTGGACCACGGCCTCGCCGTTGACCACAGGCGGCTCGATGATCTTGATCGCGACCTCGCGGTCTAAAGCCAGGTGCCGGCCGCGGTAGACGTTCCCCATCCCCCCGCGGCTCAAGTACTCATCGATGCGGCAAGGGCCGACGACCTTGCCGATCAGAGGATCCGACGCCGGGGAACCCATAAGCAGGGTCTATTATACAAGACGGACGGACACTTGGCGAGGAAGGCCGAAAACTGATATATAGTCAGGCATCTGACACCGACACCGACATGGACAGCGACAGCCGGCTCCACGAGCTCTATCTCGGGGACCAGAAGGACAGGGAGCAGGTCTACCACAGCAAGGCCAGGGTGGACGACCTCGCGGCCCGGGACAAGCTCCGGCGCGACCTGGTCCATGAGATGATGTCCCAGGGGGCGGTCAAGACCCCGGTCGACCTCTACCACGCCGCGGTCGTCCTCCAGCACGGCTCCGAGCCCAAGGACTTCCTCGCCGCGCACCGGCTCGCCGTGCTCTCGGCCGTCGGCGGGCACCGCCCGGCGCGGTGGCTCCTGGCCGCCTCCCTCGACAGGTTCCTGATGTCGGCGGGCCTCGCCCAGGCCTACGGCACCCAGTTCGAGTTCGACGAAGGCGAGAACAAGTACCGTCTCAAGCTCCCCATCGAGGACGGCTCCGTCATGCCCACGGAAAAAGGCATGCTCGACGTGCCTTCCGTGGCCGAACGCCTCGACCAGCTCAACAGCCGCATCCGGGACGAGAGGCATGGCTGAGCGTTGGGACCTCGTGGTCCAGGGGGGGACGGTCATCACCACCTCCGAGAGCTTCGTCGCCGATGTGGCGGTGTCGCAGGGGAGGGTCGCCGCCCTCGGCCGGCTCGAAGGCCTGGCCGCGGCCCAAGGCGCCCAGGTCGTCGACGCCGAAGGCATGGTCGTAGTGCCGGGCGGGGTCGACTGCCACGTCCATCTCGACATGCCCTATGGCGGCTCCACCAACTCCGACGATTTCGCCTCGGGCTCCGTTGCCGCGCTCTTCGGCGGCACCACCACCATCATCGACTTCGCGACCCCCGGGAAGGGGGAGGCCCTCGAACTGGGCTTCGAGGCCCGGCGCCGGAAGGCCGACGGCCGATGCTCGACGGACTACGGCTTCCATATGGTGATGACGCGCGTCTGCGACAAAACCCTGCGGGAGATGGACCGCATGGTCCGGCAGGGCGTCACCTCCTTCAAGCTCTTCACGAGCAATCCGCAACGGCTCATGTCCGACGACGGGGCCATCTTCAGAGCCATGCGGCGCACCCGGGACAACGGGGGCCTCGTCTGCATGCACGCCGAGAACGGCCGGGTCATCGAAGAGCTCATCCGCGAGGCCCTTGCCGCTGGGAACACCGGGCCCCGGTTCCATCCCCTGACCAGGCCGATGGAGGCGGAGGCCGAGGCCACGGCCAGGGTGATCGCCTTAGCCGAGATGGCCGGCGCCCCGGTCTATGTCATGCACCTGAGCGCCGCCCGGGCTTTAGACGAGGTCCGCCGGGGCCGCAAGAGGGGCGTCAAGGTCCTCTCCGAGACCTGCCCCCAGTACCTCTTCCTCACCGCGGACGAATACGAACGGCCGGGCTTCGAGGCCGCGAAGTTCGTGTCGTCCCCGCCCTTGAGGCCCCGGGGCAACGAGACCCGGCTCTGGCAGGCCCTCAGGGACGGCGAGCTCCAGGCGGTCTCGACCGACCACTGCTCGTTCTCCATGAGATCCAAGGGCGGCAAGCCGCGCGGCGCCCCCGGCATCGGGACAAGGATGCTCCTCATGTGGGACGCGGCGCAGAGAGGGAGGATCTCGCCCCAGCGCTTCGTGGAGGTCGTAGCCTCCGCCCCGGCCAGGATCTTCGGGCTCTACCCGCGCAAGGGGCACCTCGCGCCCGGGGCCGACGCGGACATCGTCGTGATCGACCCCAGGAAGACCCATGCCTTCGGCGTCGCAAGCCATCATCTGAGAGTGGACTACGAGCCCTACGAAGGCAGGACCGCGCACGGCGTCATCAGGGAGGTGTTCCTGCGGGGCCGGCGCATGGTCAGCCACGGCCGGTTCGTGGGCAAGCCCGGAGGAGGCGCGTTCCTCCGGCGGGCCCCCAGAGACTTCTGAGATGGGACTTTAGGCCTATTCTCGTCCAGGCCCTTAGGCCGTTGCCTTCTAGGCCCTTTTCCGCGTACAATGCTTGCGTCCGCCGCCCATGAGAACGCAACCCCTCGTAGAAGCTCCGGCCGCTGGACGACCCCTGGAGGACCATCCCGTGAGAACCCCTAAGTCCGCGCTGTTCGTCGTCTTCGCCCTCTTGGCCCCCGCGCTCGCGGCTGCCGGCCTCGAGCAATCCCTCGTCTCGGGCGCCGCCGCCTTCGAATCCGCTCTCCAGACCCCGCCCAAGCTCGCCGTCGCGGCCTTGAAGGACTTCCGGGCCTATTCGGACGAGGACCGGCTCATCGACCTGCTCGACGATCCCGACCCGCTGGTCCGCGCCGAGGCGGCCAAGTCCCTGCGCCGCTACGCGCTCACGAGCTACCGCGCCGAGCGCGCCCTGCTTTCGGCGCTCGACCGCTCCGGCGAGGCCGTCTCCGTCAAGAAGGCGGCCGCCAAGAGCCTGGCCTGGGCCGCCCAGCACGACGGCACCAAGCGCGAACTCCTCGACCTCGCCGCCAGCCGCGGCGCCGACGCGTCCCTGCGCGCCGTGGCCTTCAAGTCCCTCTACGTGGCGGCCCCCCGGGAGTACGACGTCCAGCGGGCGCTCAAGGAGGCCCTGAACGACTCCAACGAGCCTCTCGCGGTGCGAGAGGCCGCCGCCTGGACCCTGTGGGCCGCCCACAACGACTACTCCATCCGCCGCGCTCTCATGGACGCCGTCCGCGAGTCCCGCGAGCCGGTGAGCCTGCGCGTCGAGGCGGCGAAGAGCCTCTTCGGCGTCATGAACGAGTACGACGTGAAGAACCTGATGAAGGACATCGCGCGCGACTCCAACGCGCCCGAGGCCCTGCGCGAGGTCGCCATCCTGGACCACCTCATCCTCAACAACGACTACTCGACCAAGTCCATGCTGGAGGACATGTCGCGCGACCGAAGCCTCAGCGTGATCCTGCGCAGCGCGGCCATCAAGGCCCTGGGCGAGTTCAGCCTGGAGGCGGCCCAGTACTTCCACCTCTCGCACTACCAGGGGAAGTTCATCGACCCGCTCCAGGACCAGTAAGCCGTCATTCCTGGAGGAGCGCGGCCAGGGCCCGAGGGTCGCGGAGCCTGGGCAGGACGGCCTGCTGGACCCGGCCGAACCCGAGCGCCTGGACCCCGTAGGTCTCAGACCACCGCCTCTTCCTGCCCCAGCCAGGGTCGTCTTGCCCCGGAAGGGGGAAGGCATGCGGCCACCAGTTGAAGAGGCTCACGCCGTCGGCCCCGTCCTCATAGCTCCGCAGGGCCTCCTGGATGATGAAATCCCGGTGGCGCCGCCTCGTCCGGTCGTCGTCCGGCAGGCGCGCGGGCGCGCCGTCATGCGCCCAGCCAGGCACATAGGATAAAGTCGGGTACACTCCGACCCCCGTCCCAACGGCGAGCCGCGCGAATTCCCTGGTCTTGGGCAGGCCCATGGGCTCGAAGAGCGCGGGGCTGACATAGTCGATGAGCCGGCGAGCGATCCAGGCCTTGACGTCGAGGCCCAGGCCGCGGCAGGATCGGTTCTGGGGCTCGCCGTAGTAGACGCCCGGGAAATCCTCCTTTCGGAACCTCCCCTCCAGCATCGGGCCGACGCGCGCGCCGAGGAGGAGCCTCCGCGGCACGCCCTTTCGCCGGGCGGTTTCGTCGAGCATCCTGCGGACGTCGGCCACCAGCCTGGTCAGGACGACATGGTTCCTCTCGGGATCGGAGACCATGTGGAACCAGCGGCGGAAGTCCAGCTCGATGCCGTCGATGTCGTAGGAGCCGGCGACCTCGGTGAAGACCGCCATGAGGTGACGGTAGACCTCGGGCTGGGCCGGGTCGAGGCAGTTCGCGCCGGGAATGCGCAGGTGCGGGTGGCGCCTGCCGAAATCGCTCGTGTCGAGCTGCCGGCCGTAGAAATCCTCCGCGTTCATGCGGAAGCTGGCCACCACCCGGACGCCCCGCCGCCGGCAGGCCTTGACGGTGATGGCCAACGGGTCCGTGCCCAGCTCCAGGAGCCGCCGCATCGCCGACGCCTCGCGGCCGGCATCTTCATCCGTCATCGAAGGCCAGACCGCCTTGAAGGCATCGGCGGTGTAGCGGTCCCAGGTAGTGGCCGCCTTGCTGCGGTAGATGACCGGGTCCGGCATCCCGACGTTCTGCGCCAGGACCCCGGGGGCAAGCGCCAGGATGCGCTCCACGGCGGCCTCGTACTCCTCGGCCGTGATGTCCGGGCCCGAGCTCCACCCGAGGATGTTGTTGATGTCGTTGTTGAAGATGGTCCCGAGCCCCTTCCCCGAAGGCGCGCTCAAGGCGGCCCCTCCCTCGGCGGCCTGGGCCAAAGGCCCAGGGGCCGAGGAGGGAGGGCGCATGGAGCCCTTGATCTCGTAGAGGCCGACGACTCGGCCTTCCGACGCCGCGCCCTCCCATGGGAAGCCGAGGTCATCCGGCTCCGGGCTGATGCGCTCCTCCAGCATGGCCTCGAGGTCGAAACGCTCGTCCATGAGGCGGCAGGACGGGTCCAGATAGCGCTCCGGCGGCGAGACGTACGGCGCGTGCCGCCGCGGGACCGGCCGGTGGCATGGCGCCCCTTGGTAGTAGAACAGCCGACCCGGCCCTCCCGGCCCCTGGCCATGGGACAGGAAACGCTTGATCCCGATCACGCGGCGGGAACCGTCCGTCTTGGCCAGGAACCGCTGAAGGTAGTCGCGCTCCAGATGATGGGTCTCGACCGCGACGCCGGCGGGCGCGTCCTCATCGGAAAGGCACACCACCGTGCTCCCGGGAGGGATGGCGGCGTGGGCTTTCTCCAGCAGCAGGTACTCGACCTGCCCCGGGTAGAGGCGTCCGAGCAACGCCGCGTGCGGACGGTAGCTGACGACGAAGAGCGCCGCGTTGGCCGCGATGCACCAGCCGAGGGCAGGCCTGCTCCTCCGGCACCGTCCCAGCAGCTCCGCCAGGCCGTAGCCCGCCACCGCGACGTACAGGAAATCGGTCATCAGGCTGACTCGCGTGTAGGTGGAGCGGTTCTCGTGATACCCGGCATAGAACCAGCCCGCCAGGACCGCGTTCGCCAGCAGCAGGCCGCACGCGCGCCTGCGGCCGCTCACGGCCGCCGCGATGCCCAGGAGGAGGTACGCGGGGTAGATGAGCGGGGTGTAGGACGGGTTGAAGAAGGCATCCGGGATGCGCGCGTAGCCGAAGGGATGCGGGAAGGGCCAAAGCACGCGCGCGCCTAAGGCGGCCGCGAACCTGGGATCGACCGACGAGCGCAGCGAACGCAGGTGGGCCAGCCATGGCAGCGTCAAGACCGCGAAGGCAAGCGCGCAGAGGGCCGCCTTCAAGACCCAGCGCGGCCGGCGGGCGCCCGCCGCAGGCGGGTCTTCCGCTTCCGGCCGTGCCTGGGGGAACGGCCGAAGGCCGCATGGGGTCCCGAGGCGCGGGCGCCCGGGAAAGCTCCCTCGGAGCACGAGGACGCAAAGCCCCGCGCTCGCAGGACCCAGGAGCATCCATTCCGCCCTCGTCTGCATGAGGATGAACAATGACAGCAGCCACAGGAGCAGGAACCTCCAGCCGCCAGCCCTCAGGTAGAGCACCAGGAACATGAGCGAGGTTGCCAGGAAGAACCGGGCCGCGACGAAGTGCACCTCGCTCGCGGCCAGCCGCAGCTGCAGGGGGGCGACGGCCAGCAGGAGCCAGCACAGCCCCGCCGCCAGCTCGCTCTCGAAGAGGAGATAGGCGAGCAGGAAGACGACGACCCCGGTCGCGGCCGACACCAGGTAGTCGATGCTGAAAATGGAAAGCCGGCCGAACGAGAGAGCCTGCAGGCCCTTCATCAGCTCGTAGTACCCGTGCCCGTGGGTCCCGCTCAGGTTCGGCACGGGCGCGGCGTCGCGCAGGTCCGCGACGATCCGGATCCCGTGGTTGTTGCTGTACCAGACATTGTGCGCCACCCAAGGCTTGAGCACGAACAAGGACGCGAGCACGCCCGCCAGCAGGAACAGCCAGGTGCGTCGCCGTATCCGGCCAAACTGCATGCCTACGGACGGCAGGCTCAGCAGCCCTACCGCGCAGAACAGCAGGAGCATCGACTGCAGGATGACGCGGCTTGCGCCGTACCAGGAGCCCTCGCCTAGTCCCATGGCGGCAAGGGATGCGTCAGGAGCGCTCGCCGGCCGCCAACGCCTTCCCCAAAGGACGGCCGGCACGCTCGGCCTCCGGCCTCGACCGCGCGCCGGCGAGGCACGCTGCGCCCAAGGGAACGGCGTCGTCCCCGAGTTCGGACAGGAGGATCCGGCAGTCCGCGAACGCCCTCCTGAAGGAATGCTCGCGGGCGGACTCGATGACGTCGGGCAGGAGGCGCTTGCCCAGGGCTTCCATGAACCCGCCGCCCAGGACCACGGCCCTCGGGTTGAAGATGTTCACGACGTTGGAGACGCCGATCCCGAGGTAGTAGGCGGCCCGGGACACCGCACCTTTGAGCCTCTTCTTGCCCTTGCGCTCCAGGAGCTCCTTGATTCGGCCGCTGGTGAGCCTCCTCTTGCCGACAGCCTTCTCAATAGCGCTGCGGCTCGCCAGCGCCTCCAGGCACCCGCGGCTGCCGCAGCTGCATCGGGGTCCTCCGGCCAGGACCTTCATGTGCCCCAGCTCGCCGGCGATGCCGGAGGCTCCCGTGACGAGCCGGCCGTCGACCATCAAGGCGCCGCCCACGCCGGTGCCCACGAAGACGGCGGCCAGGGGGACGCAGTCCCCGGAGGCGCAGGCCGTCCGGAAAGGCCTCAAAGCCCCGTAGGCCCATTCGCCCACGAGCCCCGCGTTGACGTCGTTCTCCAGGACCACGGGCCGGCCGAGGACGGCCTCGAGCTTGGCGCGCGCCTTGAAGGAGCTCCAGCCGAGGTTGGGGGCCTCGAGGACCGTGCCGGTGGCGTGCTCGACGAGGCCGGGCACCGCCACGCCCACGGCCGAGACCGCGTCCCATGGCAGGCCCCGGGCCGCCAGGGCCCGGCCGCAGCAGTCGGCGATCTGCCGGACGATGCCCATGGGGCCGGCGTCCACCTCGGTCTTGACCTTGACCCGAGCAGAGACCCTGCCGTCGACCGCCACGCAGGAGACGATCTTGGTGCCGCCGAGGTCGACCGCGAGGAAGATGCCGGCCATCAAGCAAGGCGGCGCCGGGTGGCCGAGACGTCCTTGGCGATCTGGCATTTGAGAGCCGCGAGGTCCTCGAAGCGCCTCTCGTCCCTGATCCTCCCGACGAACCGCACCGAAAGCTCGGATCCGTAGAGGTCGCCGTCGAAGTCCAGGATGTGGACCTCCACGAGCTTGCGCCCGCCCGCGCCCAGGGTCGGGCGCACGCCCACGTTGCACACCCCGGGCCTCGGCCCACCGACCTTCGGGCCGTCCACCTCCACTCGGAAGACGCCGGATGGGACGGCAGACGGGGTATCCGGCGCGCAGAGCTCGAGGTTGGCGGTCGGCCATCCCAGCCTGCGGCCCAGGCCCTCGCCCCTGATGACGACCCCGCGGATGTTGATGGTCATGCTGCGGCGCGAATCATCCCCGGAGATTCGCGCCCCCTGTTCGGTCATCGCGCGGGGCCGATCGCGACTTCCTGGAGGGCCTTAAGCGACCTCTCCAGGAGCGCGTTGAGGCCATTGAGCGTGAGCTTCTTGGCGTCCTCGAGCGTGAGGGCATCCGAGAGCCTCAGGGACGCGACGCTGTCGCGGCGCAGGGTCAGCATCACGGCCCCGCACCCGAGGCGCGCCCCCAGCTCGCCCGCCAAGGCCCGGATGTAGGTCCCGCTCGAGCACCGGATGGCGTGCTCGAGGTCCGGCTCCTTGTAGGACAGGGCGCGCCACTCGTCGATGCGCGAGACGCGGCGCTTGGCCGGCACGGGCTGGCCCTTCCGGGCGTACTCGTAGAGAGCCCGGCCCTTATGCTTCACCGCGGAGTAGGCGGGCACCGGGACGTCCACCTTGCCCAGGAAGGCGTCCATCGAGGACTGCAGGACCTTCAGGCCCAGGGGCGGCACGCGCCCCTCCCGGAGGACCTTGCCGGTGACGTCGCCCGTGTCGGTCTCGACCCCCAGCCGGATGACGCCGGAATATGTCTTGTCGAGCCCCTGCATCATGGCCTGGAGCCGCGTGCAGGGGCCCACCAGCAGGACCAGCAGGCCCGTGGCGACCGGGTCGAGAGCCCCGCAATGCCCGACCTTGGTGCCGGGGGGGAGCATCCGCCGGAAGGCCTCGGCCGCATCGTGGGAGGTCCAGCCCTGCGGCTTGTCGAACAGGATCATCCCGCCGGGCGAGGCGCCCGTCACGGCTCCCTACCCTCCTCCGTAAGCCGGTTGAGGATCGTCTCGACGCGGTCGGCGCGCTGGGGGGTCTCGTCGAACTTGAAGACCACCTGGGGGATGACTTTGAGCGAGAGGCGCTTGGCCATCGTATGCCGGACGAAGGGCGCTGCGCGCTTGAGGGCCTGGGCCGTGGATTGGCGTTGGCGCGCCTCCCCAAGGACCGAGTAGAACACCGTGGCCACCTTGCGGTCGGGAGCAAGCTCCACCCCCGTCACGGTGAGCAATCCCCCCAGCCCCGGGTCCTTGACGCAGCGCAGAGCGATGCTGATCTCGACCATGAGGAGGGCGTTGAGGCGGTCGTTGCGGGAGTACATGCCGGACGCTACTTCATCTGCGCCGCGTCGCTTAAGCGCCGCGTCCTCGTCTCCGTCACGACGAACTCGAGCAGGTCGCCCTTCTGGTAGCCCGGCGTACCGTCGAGGGAGAGTCCGCAATCCAGGCCCTTCTCCACTTCCTTGGCGTCGTCTTTGAAGCGCTTGAGCGAGACGACCTTGCCCTGGTGGACGACCGAGCCGTTGCGGAGCAGCTTGGCCATGCACCCGCGCACGACCTTGCCCTCGCGGATGGCGGCGCCGGCGACCTTGCCGCCGTCCTTCACGCTGAAGACCTGCAGGACCTCTCCCTTGCCGACCACGACGTCCACGACCTCCGGCTCGAGCAAGCCCTCCAGGGCCGCCTTGACGTCCGCGATGACCTCGTAGATGATCTCGTACCGGCGGACCTCGACGCCCTCCCGGGAGGCGAGCTCCGAGGCCCGGGGCTCCGTATCGGCGTGGAAGACCAGGATGACCGCGTCCGAGGCCGAGGCCAGCAGGACGTCGGACTCCGTCACGTTGCCGAGACCGCCGTGGATGGTCCGCACGCGGCATTCCGGAGTCGAGAGCGTCTCCAGGGAGTCCTTGATGGCCTGCAGGGACCCCGCCACGTCGACCTTGAGGACGACGTTCAGCTCCTTGACGGCGCGGCTCTTCACCTGGGACTTCAAGCCCACCAGGCTCACGTGGCGCTGGTGCGCCAGGGCTTGCTCGCGGGCGACGACGCCCCTGCGTTCTGCGATCTCGCGGGATTGGCGCTCGTTCGTCACCACGCTGAAGACGTCGCCGGCCTGCGACGTCCCGGCCATGCCGAGGACCTCTACGGGGATGGACGGACCCGCGGCGATCAGGCGCTTGCCGTGCTCGTCGAGGAGGGCCTTCACCTTGCCGTGCGCCAAGCCCGCGACGAAGGGGTCGCCGACCTTCAGGGTCCCGGACTGCACCAGCACCGTGGCGACGGAGCCCTTCTTGGCGTCGAGCCTGGATTCCAGGATGACGCCGTGGGCGGGCCGGTCCGGGTTGGATTTGAGCTCCATCATCATGGACTGCAGGGCTATCATCTCGAGGAGCCCCTCGATGTTCACGCGCTTCTTCGCCGAAACCTCGACGAAAATGGTCTTGCCGCCCCACTCCTCGGAGAGCAGGCCGTGCTGGGAGAGCTCCTGACGAACCCGCTGGGGGTTGGCCGCGGGGAGGTCGATCTTGTTGACCGCCACGATGATGGGCACGCCCGCGGCCTTGGCGTGGTCGATGGCCTCCACGGTCTGCGGCTGGACGCCGTCGGCCGCCGAGACCACGAGCACGACGAGGTCCGTCACCTTGGCCCCGCGGGCGCGCATGGCCGTGAAGGCGGCGTGGCCCGGGGTGTCGAGGAACACGACGACGCCCTTGGGCGTGGTCACGCGGTAGGCCCCGATGTGCTGGGTGATCTGGCCGGACTCGCCCGCCGCCACGTTGCTCGACTTGATGGCGTCGAGCAGGCTCGTCTTGCCGTGGTCGACATGGCCCATCACGGTCACGACCGGAGGCCTGGGCTTGAGCTTCTCCGGCGGATCCTTCAAAGAAGCCTGGACCGCCAATTCCTCTTCCTTGTACATGGCGACCACGTCGAGCTCGTAACCGAACTCAGCCGCCACGATGGACGCGGCCTCGCCTTCGAGCCTCTGGTTGATGGTCGCGAATATGCCGAGCGTCATGAGCTTGGCGATGACCTCGCTCGGCTTGACGACCATCTTCTCGGCGAGCTCGCGCACCGTGGCCATGGTCGAGACCTGGAGCTTCTTGAACGCAGGCTTGGGCGCGATCTTCGGCTCGGCTCCCTGGACCGACGGGGCCTGTGGCAAGGCCCCAGGGGGCCTGGGAGGGGGGGCGTGCGTGGGCCTGCCCCCGGCGGGCCTGGCCGGCCCATGGGGCGGCCTCCACCCGGGATGGCCCGGTCTGGCGCCCGGCCTGGGAGGAAAGGCTCCTGGACGCGCAGCGGCCCCTGCCGGCCCTGGCCGGCCGGCGGGAGCGCCCGCAGGTCTGGCCGGGGTGATGCCCGGCTTCGCCGGCGGCGGCGCGGGAGGGGCGGCCGAGGCCTTGGGAGCCGGCGCGGCCGGAGGCTTCCCTGCCGGTTGAACCGCAGGCCTGACGCCGGGCGGCATGGTGGCGCCCGGAGGAACGACGTCAGGGACCCTCGCGGGCGCCGCGGGCTTGGCGGCGTGGGGCAAGGCCCCAGGGGCCGGCGGAGGGGTCTGCGGAGCAGGAGGCTTCGGAAGGCTCCCGCCCGGCGCGATGCGCGCGATGGTGGGAGACTGCGCGGCGGGGCGCTTGGACTTCTTCAAGAGGGAGAACGCGGAGACGAGGCTCTGCGTGGGAGGAGCGATGGAGCCCTCCTCCTGGGTCTCACGCTTCTCGGCGGCCTGCTTGCGGACGTCGGGCCGGGCAGCGGCCTTCTTCGTCTTCCCTGGGCCGGACGCCGCCGGCTTCTTGCGACCCGGCCTTTGGCTGGGGCAAGACGCCCCAGCGGGGCGTCTTGCGACCGGACCTGTCCTCCGGATAGGCGCCCCCTTCTCGGCCTTGGGCTCGGGCTCGTCCGCCTTCGTGCCTGTCTTTGACGCTTTCTTCTTGTCTGTCATGCGGTTGGTTTAGGATGATCCTTGACGAACTGCTTTGCGCTCGAAACGATCTTCGCGGCGGTCTTCTCGCCGATGCCCTCCAGGGCCGTGAGCTCCTCGGTCTTGGCCTCAGCCAAGCGGTGGATGTCGTCCCATCCTGCCTTGCGAAGGATCTCCGCGGTCCTAGGCCCCACGCCGTCGAGCTCGGAGAGCGCGGGCCCCGCACCCTCGCCGCCGGGCCCGGCCTCGACCGCGTCAGCGCCCTGGGAGCCGTGAGCCCCCGGCTCGTGAGCCCCCGGCTCGTGAGCCCCTGGCTCACGGGTCTTCACCTCCAGATGCCACCCGGTCAGCTTCGCGGCGAGGCGGATGTTCTGCCCGTCCTTGCCGATGGCGACGGAGAGTTGCTCCGCGCTCACGAGGGCCTCGGCCTTGCGGGCCTCGGCGTCCAGGATGGCCAGCGACGCGACCTTGGCCGGAGAGAGGGCGTTGGACAGGTACGCCGCCGGATCGTCGCTGTACGGGATCAGGTCGATGCGCTCGCCCGCGAGCTCGTTCATGATGCTCCGGATACGCGAGCCCCTCAGGCCCACGCAGGTCCCCACCGCGTCCACCTTCGGGTCGTTCGACCGCACCGAGACCTTCGCGCGGAACCCCGGGTCGCGCACGATGTCGACGATCTCGACCGTCTTGTCCGCGATCTCCGGGACCTCGAGCTCGAAGAGCCTGCGCAGGAAGACGGGGGCGGACCTCGACAGCACCACCTGCGGGCCCCGCTGGGCCTTGTCCACCTTCAGGATGACCGCCCGCACCGACTGGCCGACGCTGTAGCGCTCCCGGCGGATCTGCTCGCGCAGCGGCAGGATGGCCTCGGCCTTGCCCAGGTCGATGATGATGTTGCGCTCCATGAACCGGTGCACGGCCCCCGTCACCATCTCGCCTTCCTTGGGCTTGAACTCGGAGAAGAGGCTCTCCCGTTCGACCTCCCTGATCTTCTGGAGCAGGACCTGCTTGGCCGTCTGGGCGGCGATCCTGGCGAAATCCGCGGCCGGGGCGGGAAGGCGCAGGTCCTCGCCGACGGCGGCGTCCCGCCGGTAGCGGCGGGCATCGTGCAGCGCGATCTCGAGTTCGGCGTCCGCGACCGCCTCCACCACCTTCTTGACCACGCAGGCCTTGAAATCGGCCGTCTCAGGGTCGATGGACGCCTCGATGACTGCGTTCTTGCCCACGTGCTTGCGCAGGGAGCTCACCATGGCCCCCTCGATCATCTTGAGGACCTCGTCCTTCTTGATCCCCTTCTCGCGCTCGATCTGTTCGAGCGCCAGGATGAGCTCGGACTTCATGTCACTCGCCCTCCCCGCGGGGGGGCGAGTTCCTCTCCTTCGTCTTCTCGCGTTTCAGATCCGCCTCCACCTGCGCCTCGTCGTCCAGCCTGACCTCGGCGACGTCGCACCTTGGCACCCGCCAGGTCCGGCCCTCCGTCTCGACCAGGACCTCGCCGCCCTGCAGCCCCAGCAGCCTGCCGGCCAGCCGTCGGCGTCCCTCCACCTCGGTTGAGAGGGTCACGCGCACGGCCGAGCCTTCGAACCTCTGGAAATCCCGGTCCTTCTTGATGACCCTGTCGAGCCCCGGGGATGATATCTCCAGGACATAGGACCTCTCGATGACGTCCGAACTGTCGAGCGCCGCCCCGACCCTGTCCGACAGGTATTCGCAGTCGTCGAGCGTCACGCCCCCTTCCTTATCGACATAGAGCCTCAGGACCCACTTACCCCCCTCCCGGAGATGCTCCAAATCCACCAACTCGGCCCGCTCATGCTCCAGGATGGCCGAAACCAGCGTCTCGATCTTGCCGAGGTCCATGCTTCGATGCGGTCCCATTAAGAATAAAAAAAGCGGCCGGACTTCAGCCACTTTCCCCGAATCCCAGGGATTATTGTACTAATTCGACGGAGAAGACGCAAGTGGTCCTATTTCTCGACCTCACCCACTTTTCCCTGAGGGCTGACGGGCCAGCCTGCCCGATTCAAATCATGCTCGGGGTCCTGCCGCCGGTGGGGCCCATCGGCCTCTGCTCGCTCGTCGTGCATCGGGATTGACTGGCGGACGCTCG
>JACQWX010000078.1 GCA_016209035.1 Elusimicrobiota bacterium
GACCGGAGTCTTGCGGAACAGCCTGCGCAGCGCGGCCTTGGCCTGTTGCGGATCGAGCATGGGGGCTCCGATACAATCGGGACTTACGTATCCCTATTGTATCAGATATGGAGACAGAATGCCACCCCCTTCCCGATCACCCCCGACGGAGATGGTCGTTGCTCAACTACGGCTGGTCGTGGTACAATCGGGACAGCGGGCAGGAAAAAGCTACGCTACTGCAAGGAGATTCACGCCATCCAACCGACTTTTGACGCTGTGGCAAAAATAGGAGGCCGTGCTTTGGTCTTTGCGGGAGGTAGGCCCTAGGTTCCTGCCGGGCCTAGGCCGATTGCGGTCCGGTCTCAAGGCCCTCCGGCCCATCACAATCCCCGTTCCTGCCACTATAATTCCTCAATATACAAGGATCAGCTTCTGTGATACTGAAGAAGACCCTCTCCAGCGGGCTTTGCGCGGCCATCTTCCTGCTGTCCGCCGGGATCGAGCCCTACCGGGTCTTCGGCCAGGAAGTCGTCGCTCCCAAGGTCCATTCCTCGCCGGTCAACGGCCTCAATATCCTGCCGGTGGGCGGCATGCGCGGCGGAGCCGATCACGCCGCCCCGCATGCGGGCGGCGGAGTCAAGTTCTCCGGCTCGGTGGTCGTGCCTGTCGGCGGCATGGTCAACGGCGCGCCTGCCGCGGCATCGCCGGAGGCTGCGGTGGTACTGCCGGCCGCCTCCGGGCTTGCTGAGCGCCCTGCGGCACCGGGCGAGTGGAGACCGTCCGCGCCCAGCGTTCCCGTCTTGAGCCCGGTCCTGCCCAAGCCGCAGGACCGGTTCGGCAAGATGGTCTCCGACCTCGAAGCTCCCTCTCCATTGACCGGGCTGTCGGACGACGCTCCGGGCGAGGAACGGTCGTCGGCCGCGCGCAATGACTTCGACGTCAGGCTCGGCGACGGGGCTCCGCAGGACCTGCAAGACGCCCTCGGCGCCGCCGTCCCCGGCGGCCTCCAGCAGAGCGGGCTTTCGGCTCCCGGAGGCCTGCATGCGCCTGCGCAAGAGAAGGAACTCCGGAGGATCCCGGCTGCCCCGGAGGGGCAGCCGGGGCATCGATCGGCTTTCTTCGTACCCGCCCTGGCGGCGGCCGTCGGGGCCGTCAGCTTGGCCGCGCATGCGGCGTTCTCCGCCCTAGGCAAGGGCATCGCCCTCATCGCTCCTTCCATCCTATCGAACGGGCATTCGGCCGTCCTGGACGGGCTGGGGATGGCCGCGCAGGCCGCGGTCGTGTCGGCCGGGATCGCCGGCGCCGTGTTCGTGACCGCCGCGGTCGTGGCGGCCGCGGCCTTCCGCTCCGCCATGAAGCGCGGCGCCAAGGTGTCGGACGAGGATTTCCAGAGCTTCCTGCGCGAGGAGGCCCTGGCCGGGAGGGTCGCCCCGGGACTGGCCGCCCTCATCCGGCCCTACCGCCCGATCGGCAGGTTCGATTTCAACTACGGCGCTCACCTCAACGGCCGGATCTATGTCAGGCCCGAGCTGGTCGCGTCGCCCAACCTCTTCAGGACGGTCCTGGCGCACGAGCTCGAGCACCTGAAGAACCGCAGGGAGCGCGGGCCTCCCGCGCTCGGCCTGGCCGGGCTCTGGGAGCGCGTCAAGCTCGAGTTCAGGGCCAGGTGGACGGAGAGGAAGTATGGCCAGGCCATCGGGGCCTTCCGCATCCCGGTCCTGGAGCGAGCCTTGAGCCGCGCCCAGCTCTCCCTCAAGCGCGAGCACTACTACGACGTCCTCGTGCTCAACCCCGGCTCCTACGAGCTCTCGGACCCGAAGGTCTACCGGCGGCTCTCCGACGGCAAAGCCCGGCTCGAGACGGTCCGGACCGCGGACCCGATCGCGGTGTTGAAGGCCGGGGACAACCTCAAGCGCTTCAAGGTCGTGGCGGCCGACAGGCCCGCCGGCGTGCTTCCGGAGAAGAACAGCCCGGACGAGCGCAAGCTCGCCAAGGTCCTCAAATCCCTCGACGACCTCTATGTCCTGGGCACCCGCCTGCAGGGGCGGGGCGAGAGTTTCGAGCCCGGCTCGAAGGAGCGGCGGCGCTACTTCAGGCTCGTTTCGGCCGCGGTCGGCATCCTGCCCGGCGACCGGCCGGCCATGGACCGGTTCGAGAGGCAGGTGAGGCTGTTCTGGCGCGACATCGCCCGGGACCAGCTGTCCGGCATGGCCGTCACCGAATACATCTCCGCGCTCTTCGGGGCGCTGGCCGACAAGGGGCTGGCCTTCCTCTCCTTCGGCCCTCAGGACCGCGGCGTCGAGGTCTGGGAGAAGCTGCTGCGGTTCTGGGAGCCCGCCGGGGGCGGCCGCGCGCAGGACGATGGTATCCGTCCTATGGACGGGCCGGGGCACTTCAAGGTGACGCGGGTGGACCTGGAGAACGGAGGCCACATCCTGATGGCCCGCAAGGTCTCCGCCCGCGTGGGCCTCTGGATCAAGCCGAAGGGCGTCCGGCAAGGGGGGGGCGCGCGCCTGGAGGACGGGGTCGGGGAGATCCCCCTCTCGATGGAGAGGGTCTCGTCCTCCCCGGAGAAGATGCGGGCCGCGAGGGAGATGCTCGAAGCCGCGGGCCTGGGCGAGCAGCTCAAGAAGCTCGACGCCTTGGGCGCCGAGATCCGGGACATCTACGGCGCCGACGTCGGGCGGTCCGAGATCTACGTGACGGTGCCCAGGGACCGCACCGCCGCCATCCGGCGCATGGGCGCCCTTTCCTCCCTGTCCGTGGAGCCGTCGAAGGCGGGGTTCGAGCCGCACCTGATGGATTCCCCGGAGCTCGTCGAGGTGCCGCCGGTATGGCGTTCCGGGCATGCCGGCAAGGGCGGTTCCATCCTCTTGATCGGCACGGGCGGCGACGCCGCGCACGAGGATTTCGGGCGGCGCCTTGAGGTCGTGGACCGCGTGGGCGAGGGTCCCGAGGACTGGGTGGGCCACGAGACCGTGACCTCATCGATCGCCCTGGGCGACGGCCGGTCGTACCTCGGGAGGATCGCGGGCATGGCGCGGGCCGCGAAAGGGATCGTGGCCAAGGTCTTCTCCAAGGATTCCCCGGGCGCGGCGGACGGGGACATCAAGGGGTCGGCGCTCGTGGCCTTGGAGCGCGGGGTCGACGTGGTCAACGTGAGCCTGGGCTCCCGGGGGAACGCCGGCGACGACTTGTCAAGCTTCCTCTCCGACATCTCCCTGCGCGTGAATTCCAAGGGCGAACCGGTCATCGTGGTGGGCTCCTTCGGCAACGCGGGCCCCTTCGACCGCACCGGCAGCCAGCCCTCCACCGGCGTCAACGTCATCGCTGTGTCCGCCGCCACGAAGAGCGTCTCCGACGGCGTGCCTGAGGTCGCCTTCTACAGCTCGGTCGGGCCGGACTTGGACCCGCGCTACTCCATCAAGCGGGTGCGCCTGAAGCCCGACCTGACCGCCATCGGCGGGGACGTCACCACCGAGGGGAGCGACCCCGACGTGTACAAGTACGGGGTCACCGCGGCCAAGGCCAAGACCATGCCGGCGGCTCCCGCCGATTCCAAGGACGGCCGCCACACGAGGATGTCCGGCACCTCCATGGCCTCGCCCATGGTGGCGGGCATCGCGCTCCTCCTCAAGGGCGTGCTCAAGGCCGGCGGGGCGTACACGCCCTTCATCAAGGAGAACCTGCCGTTCGCGGTGAAGGCCATCCTCATGCGGACCGCCAAGGACATGCGCGTCCCGGCGTGGTTCCAGGGAGCGGGCCTGGTCGACGCTTGGGCTGCCTACAAGCTCGTTATCGCCTCCTCGGGCAAGACCATCGAGTCATGGCTCAAGCGCGGGTGGCGCCGGATCACCGGGGCCAGGAGCGCTCTGGCCTCCGCTTCGGAGGAAGACCCATGGAAGTGGGTCGCCGACCTCAAGGAGGTCGGCGACCTCGAGGACCGGGTCTACTCCACGGTCGAGATCGGCAGGACCGAGCCCGAGGTCCGCATCGAGGAGGACCCTGATTCCGGCGTCTTGAGGCCCTCGCCCCAGCCGGCGCCGGAGGATTCGGCGACGCCGGACGCCCGGAAGCGCTTCAACGAGGCCAAGAAGGACGTCCTGCCCGGGCTTGAGGCCTTCCTCAAGCATCCGGTCTGGCTGGTGCGCAGGGCGGCCGCGATGGCGCTCCTCAATCTCAAGGACTCCGCGGCCGCGGTCTCGCTGGCCGAGGCCGCGCTCAACGACCCGGACCTCCGCGTCAGCCAGATCGCCTTCATGGCGTTGGCGGACACCTCGAGTCACGCCATGGACGAGCTCCTAGCCAAGGCGGCTTGGGGAACCGTCCCGGAGAACGCCATCTGGGCCGCCTACGCCCTGGCCCGCCGAGGCGACCCCTCGGGCCTGGCCAGGCTGGAGCGCGAGATCGCAAGCCCCGACAAGCGCATCAGGTTCACGGTCGTGTGGCTCCTGGGCCACATCGGCCGGCGGCTTGGGCGCGCCCAAGCCGAACTGGTCTCGGCCAGGGTGGGTGACCTTTCCGAGCGGGGAAACATCAGGCACCTGTCGGTAGCGGCCCTGGTCAACATCCTGCTGGGCAACCCGGCCGCCATCAGCGACAAGGTGGCGACGGAGCTCCTGGAGGCGAGCGGCCCTGAGAACCTGGCCCTGTCCAGGACCGTCTCCAAGTTCTTCTCCACGGCGATGCAGAACAAGGACCTCCGGCAGAGGATGAAAGAGGGGGCATTGAGGGAGGCCCTGACCCAGTTCATCTTCAAGCATCGGGCCCAGATGCACCAGCCGGGCGGCCTCGGGGAGATGGTCCGGCTCTTCGCTCGGCATCTAGACGTCCCTCTCGACTCCCCGACCCCGGTGCCCCATCCTCAGGGCTTGGGCGTCCAGGGCGTCGACCCGGCCCTGGGCCCTCTGGACATCATCGTGCGCCCCGCGGCCTGGGCCGAAGGCCCAGGAGGCGGCTCCGTCCAGGTCTCGGCCGAGGCCATCCGGGCCTCGGACCTGGCGAGGTTTGAGGCCCAGCTCAAGGAGGTCCTGCCGGTTTCGAACGCCCTGTGGGTTTCCGTCCCCGAGCACAAGCTCTTCGCCTTCGCCTATGAGATGAAGCGCCGGGGCCTCATCGTCGCGCGTTCCGCGCCCGAGTACTCCGAGGGCGGCAGGCCCGCCATCACCTTGTTCAAGCCGTCCGGGAGCGTGGTCGTGCCGCTCGATGAGGCGCTGACTCCTGGAGAGGGGTCTTCGAGGGGCGTCTCCGAGGCGCGCGTCATGGCGGCTCTTGAGAAGGCGGTCTCCCTGGCCGGGGACCCGCTCAAGGACCCCGTGGTAGTGGCCATGGGCGTGGGGGGCCTGGGCGCGGCCAACAGGCCGCTGAACACCCTCATCGACCGGCTGGTCCTGCGCAACATCGGGGTCCTGACCGGCGCGGGCAACGAGGGCCCCGGGGTCGGGAGCCTGCCCTCGCAGGCGCACTCCCGGCTGGCCGTGGTCGTGGCCGCGGTGGGCGCCGGCAACGCGCCGGAGCTCTACTCGGGCCGCGGCACGCCGGAGCAGCCCTCCATCGCTTGGGCCGACCGGGTCGAGGGAGCCGAGCTCGGGACCGCCGTCGCGGCCGCGAACTCCGCGCGCAAGATATCGCTCCTGGCGCGCAGGCTGCTTGAGGCAGGTCTCTCCCGCGGGAAAGACCTGCCTGACGGGTTCTTCCTTTATCTCTTGGAATTGGTGAAAAGGACGCTGGTCCCGTTGCCCGGGAGCCGCCCCCACGAAGTGGGCGCGGGGCTCTTCGAGAGCGAGTCCGCCGCCATGAAGCTGCTGGAGGCCGAGCTCTTGGACCCGGCCGGGATCGCGGCCCGGGCCGCCGAGCTCATGGCGGCCGCGAGGAAGGGGGCCCCGGCGGAGTCCTCTTCGAGCCAGGCAACGGGGCGGGCGATGGCCGCGGTGTCGTCGCTTTTCGACTCTTCCTACGGCCTCCTGAGCGGCGGACCGGCGCTTGAGGGCGGCGCCCTGCCGCCCACGGGCGCGAACGCACTTCCCGAACGCGCTCGGGACGACGGCGCGGATGCGCCGTCGGGAATCGAGTTCGCCGCCCAGGCGGAGGCCTTGGAGCATGAGCTGCGTCAGGCTCTCGGCGACGGGGTCATGACCGACTCCGGCCCCATGCAGCCTTTCGTCTTCCACGTGACCAAGCCTCTCGGCGCGTCCTTCGGGGCGCGGTCCGCGGGCTTGGAGGGTTTCCTCTACAGCAAGTTGGAGCTGGAGAACCAGGGATGGGAGACTTCCTCCCAGTTGGAGGATTACTTCGGCTATCTGGAGGCGCTGCTCTCCCCCTTTGCCTGGGCCAGGGGCATGCTCGACGAGCTCAAGCAGCTGAGGAAGGCTCGGCTCGACTCGAGCCAGAAGAACTGGAAGCTCAACCTCTTCCTGCTCGCGAACGTCAAAAGGCTGCGGGCAGGACTTCCGTCCGTCTGGGGCCGGGAGGCGAGCGTCTACATGATCCTGTCCCGCGCCTACAACCGCTTGAAGCCGGGCAAGGACTTCTTCGATTCGCTCGACGACGCCGAGCTCGACTCCATCCGGGAGCGGACCCGCGCGAACACCATCTGGATCCTGGACATGTTCGAGATCGGCGAGATCAACCGCTGGGGCACGGGCGGGGGCTCCCCGTACGCCGTCAAGGGCTACCGCGTGAAGCCCGAGCTGGGCGGCGACGAGGGATTCAAAGGCTTCGTCCGGCGCGCCCACGCCAAGGGCCTCAAGGTCGTGGTGGATTACGTCCCAAACCACACCTCGCTCGACAGCGAGATGGTCTCCCAGGCGCCGGAGGGCTTCATCCACGTGGTGCCGCCTCAGCCCGCCCCGGGAGAGGGCCTCGCCGCGTACAAGAAGCGCGTCCTGGCCGCGGTGCCCAAGGACCACCTGGGCGCGCCGATGTACCACCTGGTGGAGACGCGGAACTATCCCGAGGGAGGCAAGGGGGTCCACAAGCACATCCTGATCCACCATCCCTACGAGGGAGGGGGGTTCCCCATCCTCTGGATCGACATGGCGCAGATCGACTACACGCGCCCGGCCGCCAGGGAGTTCCGGCTCAAGGAGGCCAAGGAGCTCTTCGAGCGGTTCGGCGTGGACGGCATCCGCCGGGACATGGCCTACTTCGCGCTGAACGAGCGGTTCTACGAGCACTGGCGCGGGACCCTGGCCTGGGAGCGCGACCACGCCCAGGGATGGTTGCGCGACGAGCTCGACAAGGCCGTGAAGGGCCTGGAGGAGCGGCAGAAGGCCCTGGGGAACAGGGAGTACCTGGAGGAGATGATGGACGCGGTCCGCCGGGTCAACCCATCGGTCTTCGTCTTCGACGAAGTCTACGACAAGCTCGAGGAGATCCGCCGCGCGGGCTCCCACGCCACCTACAACAAGATCGGGCTCTACGACGCGCTGGTGAGCGGCGACCCCGCGCGCATCCGGGAGAATATGAAGGAACTGGCTTTCCGTTCCTGGCAGGCCGGCTCGGCCGGGCTCATGAGCTTCATCGGCACCCACGACGCCGGCGAGGGCAACCCGTTCGACAAGTTAGGCCCGCGGGTCAAGGCGGCCGCCCTGGCCGCCCTCTCGATGCGGCCCTTCATCCTCTACAACGGCGTGGAGCAGGGCGTGGGCCAGAGGGACAACCTGATCGCGGACCTCTCCAAGTCTAACGACCGGGAGAAGGCCATCCCCTTCGACATCCCGGTCAAGCTCGACTGGAGCAAGGTCGATCCCGCCAACCGCGACGCCCTCCGGACGATCCTGGCCAAGGGCGACGAGCACCGCGCGCTCCTGGCCGACGGTGTGATGGACGTGCTCTCCCCGAACTACGGCACCTCCATCGTCGCCTGGACCATCGGGTCCTCCAGGCAGGGCCCGAAGCTGCTCCTCGCGGCCAATTTCTCCGAAGGCCGCTCCAACGGCGCCTTCAAGTTCCCGGCCCTGCTCAAGTCCTTCGGCGCCTTCTCCCCGAAGGCCGACAAGGACTACGTTTTGCGCGACGTCGCCAACCCCGGCCCGGACGGCCGGCCGGTAGTCTACCGCCGCAGCGGCGCCGACCTCGCCCAGTCCGGCCTCTACCTGGAGCTGGGCCCCAACCAGGCGCACCTCTTCGAGGTGGAGGAAGTCTCCCGGTAGTCGCGTTTCGACCCTTGACAACCGCGGTTCTCGGGACCCATGCTATTCGGGACCATCAAATCTTCCCCGCACCCATAGGAGATGAGCGCGGCCTTGAAAAGGTATGATACGATATGACCGTGGGCCGCGCATGAAGTCCCTCGCCGAGCGCCTCTGGTTCAACACGCCGAAGCGTCGGATCACTAGTCAACATCACCCGGCGAATCGAAGCGCTCGTGGAGAAGAGCGGGGTCCGGGAGGGGCTCTGCTTGTTCCCAGGAGACTGACTGGCGGCAGGAGGGAATGTCATGAGGGATGGATGCTCGCGGTTGCCGGCGCTGATTGCCTTGAGCCTGCTCGCGGCGGGCTGCGCCACTCCTAAAGGGGTGACCATCGAGGAGAAGCGGAGCTACGTCCTAAAGATGAAGGACGAGACCCTGGCCAGGCTTCATAAGGAGAAGCCGGAGACGCGGGGCATGGTCAAGAAGGCCGCCGGCTACGCGGTCTTCAGCAACATCGGCACGCACATCTTCTTCCTCGCGGGGGGCAACGGCTACGGCGTCGTGGTCGACAACTCCGCGGGCCAGAAGACCTTCATGAAGATGCGCTCGGTGGGCTTCGGCCTGGGCATGGGGGTCAAGGATTTCAGGGCGGTCTTCTTCTTCACGAACAAGAGGGTGCTCAAGGAGTTCATCGACAAGGGCTGGGCGTTCGGGGGGCAGGCCGACGCCGCCGCGAAGTCCGGGGAGAAGGGCGGCGCCGCCGGCGGCGAGGCCTATGTCGAAGACAATATCCAGATCTATCAGCTCACGGAATCCGGGCTGGCCCTGCAAGCGACCGTCGCGGGCACGAAGTACTGGAAAGACAAGGACTTAAACTAGCCCAGGCGCCAGGCTTCGATCTCGGCTGAGTGTCTGGGCCAAGCCCGGCACCTAGACCGGGACGACCTTGATGGGGTGGCGCAGCTTCTGCTTGAGCACCCCTTCGATGGCGGAGAGCGTGCCGGTCCCGGCGCTGGGGCAGCCCCGGCAGGCGCCGTGATAGGCGATGTAGATCTCCACCCCTTCCGGCGTGTCCTTGAGGTCCACGAGCTCGACGTCCCCGCCGTCGCCGGCCAGCATCCCGCGCACGGACTCGTCGAGGACCTTCTCGACCGCCTTCATCTTGCGCACCGAAGTCATGGAGGCGAAGTCGTCGGAGGCGAGGCCCGCCCGGAGACCCTCCTTGGCCATCTCGGCGCGGGTCTCGCGGAGGATGTCCACGAGGTAGTGGCGCCGCCTCTCGTGGCCGCCCGGGGCGATGCAGGACTTGCAGAAGCCCCCGGCCTTGGTGTAGTGGGTGACGTCCTCGACCGTCTTGAGGTCGTTGAGGCGGATGGCGTCCTTGATCGTGCCCAGCGAGACGCGGCCGCACTCGCACACGATGGTCTCGGTCTCCAGGGAGGCGAGGTCCACGCCCTTGTAGAGGGCGACGGCCTTCTTGATGACGTCGTAGGCCATGACGCTGCAGTGCATCTTCTGCGGGGGCACGGCCGGGGTCGCCTCGTCGTCGCGCAGGGCTTTCTCGACGTCGAGGTTGGTGATGCGGGCGACCTCGTCCACGGTGTGGCCGACGCACAGCTCCGCCATCATGTCCGAGGAAGCGATGGCCGTGCCGCAGCCGAAGCTCTTGAAGGTAGCGGCCTTGATGACGTGGGTCGCGGGGTCGACCACCCAGTAGAGCCGGACCGCGTCGCCGCAGGCCTCGGCTCCATGGTCGGCGATGATGAGCTTGCCGCCGAGTCCGGCCGCCTGGTCCTGAGTGATCTCGCCCCGATGCAGGGGGTTGTCCATGCGGGCCGAGACCTTCTTGGAATAGCGCTCCCAGAGGGCTCCGCCGATGAGGTCGTCTTTGCTCATGCGCAGCCTCCTAGTAGGCCGACGAGATGGATCTCAGCCGCTCCACGGCTCCCGAGAAGACGCGGACCACGGCGTCCACCTCGTCCTGGGTCGTGAACCGCGAGAGACTCAGGCGCACCCCGGTGTGGGAGAGCTCCGGCCCGGCGCCGATGGCGGAGATGATGGGGCTGGCCTCGAGCGACTCCGAGGCGCAGGCCGAGCCGGTGGAGGCGGCGATGCCGTGCCTGTTGAGGTCCCAGAGCAGGGCTTCGCCCTCCACGCCGCGGACGCTGAGGAAGCTCGTGTTCGGGACGCGCATCTCGCGGCGGCCGATGGCCATGACGTCGGGGATCTTCAGCAGCGCGTCCTCTAAGCGGTCGCGCAGGCGGCGGACCTCCGAGCCCTCGAAGGCGAGGTTCTGCGCCGCGAGCTCCATGGCCAGGCCCATGCCCACGATGCCGGCCACGTTGATGGTCCCGGCGCGCTTGCCCGCCATCTGCTCGCCGCCGTGGAGGAGGGGGGAGAGCTTCAAGCCCTTGCGGACGAAGAGCCCGCCCACCCCCTTGGGCCCGTGGAACTTGTGCGCGCTGAAGGTCAGGAAGTCCACCGGGACCTCCTGGACGTCGACCTTGACCTTGCCGATGGCCTGCACCGCGTCGGTGTGGAAGAGCACGCCGCTCTCCCGGCAGACCTCGGCGATCTCGCGCACCGGGAACACGATGCCCGTCTCGTTGTTGGCCCACATGACCGAGACGAGCGCGGTGCGCTGGGTGATGGCGTCCCGGACGGCGTCGGCCTCCACGCGGGCGTCGCGGTTGACCGGGAGGAATGTCACCTTGGCCCCGAGCCCTTGCAGGAACCGGGCGGTGTTGCCCACGCAGGGATGCTCCACCGAGGTCGTGATGACGTGGTCCTTGCTTCCGTGGCGGATGAGGTCGAACCAGACGGCCTTCAGGACCGTGTTGTTGCCCTCGGTGGCGCAGCCGTTGAGCAGGATGTCGTCGCCGTCCGCGGCGTTGATGCCCGCGTAGAGCCGGTCCATGGCCGCCCTCAGGTCCGGGTGGACCTCGGTGCCGAACTGGTGCAGGGAGTTGGGGTTGCCGTACCGCTCGCAGAAGAACGGCTCCATGGCCCGGCGGACCAAGGGGTCCACCATGGTCGTGGCGTTGTTGTCGAAGTAGATCCTCTGCATGGGCGCTCCGGGGGCTTCCGAAGATTATATTAAACCGGAGCCTCCATGATTAGATGCTTGAGCGGAAAAAAGGATTCCGGCAGTCAGAACTTCCCCATCCCGCTGTTTGGGGATGGGGAAGGAAGGAGATGGTGCCCCAAAAGAAAGAAGAAGGTAACGGAGAGGGGATTTTTGGCAGGGGCTTGAAATAGAGCCTGCCTCCGTCGTAAAGTGTCTTTGTAGA
>JACQWX010000079.1 GCA_016209035.1 Elusimicrobiota bacterium
GAGCTCAAGGCCACGCTGAACCTCCAGTCGGACGGGGTGGGGCTCTTGCGCACGGAGTATCTCTTCCTCAACCGGCCTTCCCCGCCGCCCGAGGACGAGCAGGCGAAGGTGTACGCGGCCGCGGCCAAGGCCTTCGCCCCGCGGCCGGTCGTCGTCCGGACGGCGGATCTCGGAGGCGACCGGCTCGCCCAGCTCGGCGTCGACGCCCCGAAGAACGAGGTCAACCCCTTCATGGGACTGCGGGGCGTGCGGCTCTTCATGCGCCACTTGGACATCTTCAAGGCCCAGCTGCGCGCGATACTTCGCGCCTCGGCCAAGGGGAACTTGCGCATCCTCGTCCCGATGGTCTCCTCGGTCGGGGAGATGCACTCGGTGCGGCGGCTCATCAACCTCTCCTTGGCGGAGCTCCACGCCGAGGGCGTCGAGACCGCGGACAAGATACCGCTCGGGGCCATGATCGAGATTCCCTCGGCCGCCCTGATGCTCGACGTCTTCCTGCCTCTCTTGGACTTCATCTCCATCGGTACGAACGACCTGATCCAGTACACCCTGGCCGTCGACCGTTTGAACGAGCACGTCGCGCACCTCTACGACCCGTTCCATCCGGCGGTGGTGCGCCTCATGGACCAGATCGTGCAGGCCGCGCGCAAGAAGGGGCGGCCGGTGAGCGTCTGCGGCGAGATGGCCTCCGACTGGCAGGCCGTGCCGCTCCTGGTCGGCATGGGGGTCGATTCCCTGTCCGTCACGCCCCGGATGTTCCTGCGGGTGAAGCAGACTATTCGGGGCCTGCGCTACGACGCCATGGCCAAGCTCGTGGGGCAGGCCCTGAGCTGCGCGGAGTCCGACGAGATCAGGCGGCTCCTGCGCGACCAGGCGGGCGGCAGCCAGGACAGGAACCCGTGAGCGCCGCGACCCCGACCCGGCTCATCCGGAACTTCTCCATCATCGCCCACATCGACCACGGCAAGTCCACCCTGGCCGACCGGCTGCTGGAGGCGACGGGCACGATCTCGGGCCGCCAGATGCAAGCCCAGGTCATGGACTCGATGGAGCTCGAGCGAGAGAGGGGAATCACGATCAAGTCCAAAGCGGTCAGGATGAGGCACGGAGAATACGTGTTGAACCTGATCGATACTCCCGGGCATGTGGATTTTTCATACGAAGTCTCTCGCGCCCTCGCCGCTTGCGAGGGCGCGATACTTGTCGTCGACGCCTCCCAGGGGGTGGAGGCCCAGACCCTGGCCAACGCCCACCTGGCGTCCGAACTGGGCTTGAAGATCGTGCCGATCATCAACAAGGTGGACCTCCCGGCAGCCGACATCGAGAGGACCGCCGAGCAGATCGCCGGCATCCTCAAGCTCTCCCGCCCTCCCCTGCTGGTGAGCGCCAAGGAAGGCCGCGGCACGGCCGAGGTCTTGGACGCCATCGTGCGCGACGTCCCAGCCCCGACCGGAGACCCGCACCGGCCCCTCGCGGCGCTCATCTTCGATTCGATCTACTCGGTGTACCGGGGCGTCGTCAACCTCGTGCGGGTCGTGGACGGCAATGTGGAGAAGGGCATGAAGATCCGGTTCTTCTCCAGCGGGGTTGAGTTCGTGGTAGAGGAACTGGGGCACCTGACGCCGAAATACTCCCCGGCCGGGCTTCTGTCCGCCGGCGAGGTGGGGTATCTTATCTGCGGAATCAGGGATATCCATGAGGTGAGGGTTGGCGATACGGTGATGGAAGCCGCACGGCCCCTGGGAGCTGCGCTCCCAGGGTACAAAGAGGCCAAGCCCGTGGTCTTCGCCGGGGTCTTCCCGATCAACCCGGCCGACTACCCGGCCTTGACCGCGGCGCTGGAGAAGCTCAACCTGGAGGACAGCTCGTTTGGCTACCAGCAGGAGTCCTCCGAGGCCCTCGGGTTCGGGTATCGGCTGGGGTTCCTGGGCCTGCTGCACATGGACATCGTCAAGGAGAGGCTCGAGAGGGAGTTCAACCTGAGCCTCATCGTGACGAGCCCCAACGTGGTCTACCGCGTCAAGACGAGAGCCGGGTGGAAGACGGTGGACAACCCGGCCAAGTTCCCGCCCTACGGGGACATCGATGCCGTGGAGGAGCCTTTCGTGCGGCTCACGATCATCATGCCGTACCAGTACCAGAAGGGCGTGCTCACCCTGCTCAAGGAGCGGCGCGGCGCCCACGTCGCAATCGAGTACGCGGCGGGCGGCAGCATGATCGTCACCTATGACCTGCCCCTCTCCGAGATGGTGATCAACTTCTACGACCGGCTGAAATCGGTGTCCAAGGGGTATGCCTCGATGGACTATGTCCCGCTCGGCCGCAAGACCGCCGACGTTCTCAGGCTCGAGATACTCATCCACGGCGAGCCGGTGGACGCCCTCAGCCAGATCGTGCACAAAGACAAGGCAACCCATGTGGGCCGCGCCATGTGCGGGAAGCTCAAGGAGCTCATCTCCAGGCAGATCTTCGAGGTCTCTATCCAGGCCCGCATCGGCGGGCGCATCATCGCGCGCGAGACGCTCTCCGCCCGACGCAAGGACGTCCTGGCCAAGTGCTACGGCGGCGACATCACCCGCAAGCGCAAGCTCCTGGCCAAGCAGAAGGAGGGCAAAAAGCGGGCGAAGATGCTGGGGTCGGTGGAGATACCGCAAGAAGCATTTTTGGCCGCTTTGAAGATTTCGGAATAGACGAAGAAAAGGAATTTCTCAATGAAAGACCGTCAAACCAAAGCCGGATTTCCTCCGGAAATCCGGCTGTAAACATGGAAACTCGTCTCTTCTGGATCGGCGTCGCGATGGGAGCCTATGCATGGCTCTCGCGGAGGTGGAAGGCCAACGGCGCCGTCGACACGCCGGTCAAATGCGGCTTGTGGCACGGGCTGTTCTTGGGGATGGCGGCATCTTCGGTCGCGCTGGTGCTGGCCATGTCCATGGAGGGCCGGGGCCCGCAGGGCTCTGGGCGCTTAAGCGCCCTGTGGGCGTCCCAGTTCTACCCGGCCGCGTTGGCCGGGGTCGTCTTCGGGGCCGTGGGTTTTTGGCGCGGCTACGCGTCGGGAGACAAGACGGCCGCGCGCGGCCACTACCTGGAGGAGGATTGGGAATGGTCCGAGACCGTGTTCTCGGCCGTCATTCTGGCCTCGGTGCTCATGTATTTCGTGATCCAGGCCTTCAAGATTCCCTCCGGGTCCATGCGCAGGACCTTCATGGAGGGGGACCACCTGTTCGTCAACAAGTTCATCTACGGGCTGCGCGTGCCGTTCAGCGGCCGGCGCGTGCTGTCCCTGCGCAAGGTGGCTCGGGGCGACATCGTGGTGTTCCGGTTCCCGTCCGAGGACCCGCGCAAGGCCCACTGCAACTCGATCCAGCACGGCAAGGACTTCATCAAGAGGGTGGTCGGCCTCCCGGGGGACAAGGTCGAGGTCGTCAACGGGGTCCTCAAGGTCAACGGCCGGTTCCCGGTCGAGCCGTTCGTCAACATGGACCCGGCGGAACGCGACCCCTACCGTCAGCCCAAAGCCATGGGCGCCGACGCCCTCGGTCCCGAGCGCTATCAGGAGCTCTGGCGGAACCACGACCTCGACCGCGCGCTGGAGGGGGTCGTGAAGGACCAATTCGGCCCGGTCACGGTACCGGAGGGGGCTTATATGATGATGGGAGACAACCGGGATCATTCGTGCGATTCGCGCTACTGGGGGCCGGTCGAGACGAAGTACCTGAAAGGCAAGGCCTGGTTCATCTACTGGCCGCCGTCCAGGATGGGGGCGCTCCGATGAGGCGCCCCCGCGCGCGCTGCTGGGCGGGGCTTGCCGCGCTGGCCGCGGCGCTGGCGTTCGCCGGCCCCGCGCCGGTCCACGCGAGCAAGGCGCCCCCGCGGGCGCGGCCCCGCGTCCTCGTGGCGTCTTTCTCCGGGATCATCACTCCGGTCGCGGCCGAGTACATGAGGTCCGCCGTGGACAAGGCCGCCTCCGGCGGATTCGACGCCGTGGTGATCGAGATCGACACCCCGGGAGGGCTGGACCTTCCCATGCGCGAGATCGTCAAAGACATCCTCGGGTCCGAGCGGCCGGTCATCGTGTTCGTCTCTCCGGCGGGAGCGCGCGCCGCCTCGGCCGGGGTCTTCATCACCATGGCCGCGCACGTGGCCGCCATGGCCCCGGGCACGAACATCGGGGCGGCCCACCCGGTGGCCCTCGGGAAGACCGACGACGACGCGCCGGGCTTCCTCAAGCCCAAGGGCAAGGACAAGGGGCAGGAAAAGGAGAAGGGCGAGAGCGTCATGGAGGCGAAGCTCTCCCACGACGCGGGCGCCTACCTCCAGGCCATCGCGACGCGCCGCGGCAGGAACGCCGCCTTGGCGCTCGAGATGGTGAAGAAGAGCACCTCCGTCATCTCCGCCCAGGCGGTCCGGCAGAACATCGTGGACCTGGAGGCCGCCAGCATCGAGGATCTCCTCGAGCGCGTGGACGGCAGGAAGCTGGCGGATTTCCCGGCGGCCTTGAGGACCGCGGGCGCCGAGGTCGAGCGGCTCCCCATGACCGCGCGCCAGCGCCTGCTGGCGGCGGTGTGCGACCCCAATGTCGCGATGCTGCTCATGAGCCTGGGCGGGGCCGGGATACTCATCGAGCTCTACAACCCGGGCCTCATCCTGCCGGGCGTGGTCGGCGCGGTGTCGCTGGTCCTGGCCTTCTACTCGTTCCAGACGCTCTCGGCGAGCTACGCGGGCGTGCTCCTCATCATGCTCGGGCTCCTGTTCCTCCTCCTGGAGCTCAAGATCACGAGCTACGGGCTCCTGGCGTTGAGCGGAGCGGCGTCCGTGCTCTTCGGAGCCATGATGCTGTTCAAGGACCCGACGGGCGGCGTCGCGGTCTCAAGCGCGGCGCTCGCGGGTTCGCTGGGCACGATCCTGGCGATCTTCCTCGTTCTTCTCTATATCAGCAAGAAGGCGCTCTGCCGCAAGGTCGAGATCGGCCTGGAGGACGTCAAAGGAGAGGTAGGCGTGGCCAGAAGCGCCCTGCGGCCCCAGGGCGCGGTCTTCTGGCACGGGGAGATATGGAAGGCGGTGAGCGTCGAGGGGGATATCCCGGAAGGGGCCGAGGTCGTGGTCGAGGCCGCGGAGGGCCTGACCCTGAAGGTCCGGCGCAAGAGCGCGGCATGAATTGCCCGAAGTGCGGCACCGAGGTCGCCGCCGACGCGAAATCCTGCGGCATGTGCGGGCTGGTCTTTGAGGCCCCCGGGCCCGCGGCCCAGGGGCAGGCAGGCCCGCAGATCCCTGCCGCGCCCAGCGCGCCGGTCGGGCAGCAGGTCGGGCAGGTCATCCTCCCCGAGGGGATCTCTCCGAAGGCCCCCGCCGCTCCCCGGCCCGTCGACGCCCCTGAGGCCCCTGGGCCGTCGGTCCCCGGGCCTTCGGCCCAGGCCGCTCCCGTCATCCCGGCGGCGCCGGAGCCGGCCCCGCGCCGGACCGGACGCGCGGCCCTCGACATGGAGGCCATGGAGCCGGAGGTGTTCGAGGCCCCGAAGCCGGACATCAAGATGTTCGTGCTTTTGGGCATCGTCCTGCTGGGCGTGGGAGGGTTCTTGACGGTCCGGTCCTTCAAGAAAGAGGTCGAGCCGCCGCCCGCGGCCCAGCCCGCCCCCGCGCCGGTGGTCGTCAAGCCCCCGCCCGACCCGCTGGTGGAATCCTGCAAGGCGGGGCTCGTGGGCCAAGGCTTCCTTTCGGTCGAGGCCGAGGCCTACTGCGAGGATTCGCCCGAGGCCTGGGCCAGGGCCGAAGAGGTGCAGAAGGCGCGCGCGGCGACCATCCCCACGGTGAGGGCGGACGAGGTGATGGATGTCATGGTGGTGCCGGTCAAGGGGGAGACCACGCCGAAAGGGCTGGTGCGGGTCTACGTCTATCTCGTCATGAGCGATCCGCAGAACCGGGCGTGCGCGGCGGCGTCCGGCGCGCTGGACGTCTCGATGGAGCCCCAGCCGGTCGGCGGCCTCAAGGGCAAGCCGTTGGCCCCCGAGCGTTTCCGGCGCGAGGCCCTGCCCGGGCGCAACAGGCCGACGGTCCACGCCTTCCTGGGCACGGCCGAGTTCGACCCTGCGGCGGTCGGAGGAGCGGGGGTGATGGTCACCGTCAGGTTCGACAACGGCAGGCTCGAGCATCAGGCGGCGGTGTCGTTTTGACCGTCAAGATCGACCGCCGCTTCACCAGGCCCGGCGCCGACCCGCTCGAGGACCTGCGTTGGGCCGTGCGCAAGTCCGGCATCACGGACGCGGACGGCAAGCCCATCTTTCAGATGGACGGCGTCGAGGCGCCGGAGGAGTGGTCCCAGCTCGCCACGGACATCCTCGCCTCCAAGTACTGCAGGCCGACGAACGCCGACGCGTCCGAGCGCGAGACGAGCGCCAAGGCCGTGGTCCGCAGGGTCGCCGGGGCCGTGGCCGCGGAAGGCGCGCGCCTGGGCTACCTGGGGGACTCCGACGCCGCGGCCCTCGAAGCCGAGATCGCGCATCTGCTCGCGCGCCAGAAGGCCGCGTTCAACACCCCCGTGTGGCTCAACGCGGGCTTGAGCCGCTCCTACGGGCTTGAAGGAGCTCCCGGCAACTGGGCGTGGAACCCTTCGACCGGCGAGATCGAGGAAGTCCCCGACGCCCTGGCCCGGCCGCAGGCCGCGGCGTGCTTCATCCAGGCCATCGACGACAGCCTTACGTCCATCTTCGACCTCTCCAAGAGCGAGGCCCGCATCTTCAAGTACGGCTCGGGCTCGGGCACGAACTTCTCGCGCATCCGCAGCCGCTACGAGAAGCTCTCCACGGGCGGCAGCCCCTCGGGCCTGATGTTCTTCCTGGAGGTGCTCGACAAGGGCGCGGGCGCGATCCGCTCCGGGGGCATCGCCCGCAAGGCGGCCAAGATGGTGTGCCTGGACGCCGACCACCCCGAGATCCTCGACTTCGTCCAGTGGAAGCAGCGCGAGGAGAAGAAGGTCGCGGTGCTGGTCGCGGCGGGGTATCCCGCGGACTTCAACGGCGAGGCCTACCGGACCGTGAGCGGCCAGAACTCCAACAACGCCGTGCGCGCGACGGACGCCTTCATGCGGGCCGTGGAGGCGGACGGGGAGTGGGCCACCGTCTTGCGCACCACGGGCGAGGTCTTCGAACGGCACCGGGCCCGCGCCGTCATGAGGGCCATCGCGCAGGCGGCCTGGGCGTGCGCTGACCCGGGGCTCCAGTTCGACGGCACCATCAACCGCTGGCACACCTGCCCGGAGACGGCCCCCATCCGGGCGTCGAACCCGTGCTCCGAGTTCATGTTCCTCGACGAGAGCGCCTGCAACCTCGCGTCAATCAACATCATGAAGTTCCTGGCCGAGGACGGGGGCTTCGACGCGGCGGCCTTCCGGCACGCCGTGCGCCTGCTCGTCATCGCCCAGGACATCCTGGTGGACCACTCGAGCTACCCGACGCGGTTGATCGCGCAGAACTCCCACGACTACCGGCCCCTGGGACTGGGCTACGCCAACCTGGGCGCGTCCCTCATGGTGCAGGGCATGCCCTATGACTCGGACGAGGCCAGGGCCTGGTGCGGGGCGCTCACGGCCCTCATGACGGGGGAGGCCTATCGGGCGTCGGCCGAGCTGGCGGCCGCGGCCGGGCCGTTCGAGGGCTTCGCCCGGAACCGCAAGGCCATGCTGGGCGTGATCGACCTGCACCGGGAGGCCCTGGGCCGGGTCGGCAAGGGCGCCCCGCAGGAGATGCTCCTAGCGGCCGGGAAGGCCTGGGACGAGGCGGCGGAGTTGGGCGCCGGGCGGGGTTTTCGGAACGCCCAGACCACGGCCCTGGCGCCCACCGGCACCACCGGGCTCCTCATGGACTGCGACACCACCGGCATCGAGCCGGACTTCGCCCTGGTCAAGTTCAAGAAGCTCTCCGACGGCGGCGCGGTGAGGATCGTCAACGGCTCCGTGGGCGCGGCGCTCGAACGGCTCGGCTACGGCCCGGACCAGCGCCGCCGCATCGAGGGGCACGTCCTGGCCGCCGGCGGCGTGGAGGGATGCAGGGATCTCAAGGACAGGCACCTGGCCGTTTTCGACTGCGCCAACCCCTCCGGCGGGGGCAAGCGCTTCATCGATCCCATGGGCCACGTGCGCATGATGGCCGCGGCCCAGCCGTTCCTCTCGGGCGCCATCTCCAAAACCGTCAACCTCCCCCACGACTCCACGGTCCAGACCATAGAGGACGTCTTCGTCCAGAGCTGGAAGCTGGGCCTGAAGGCCATCACCCTCTACCGCGACGGCTGCAAGCTCTCCCAGCCCCTCGCCGTCTCCAAAGACAAGGCCGAGGACGTCGAGACCGCGTCCTCCATCCTCCGGCGCCGCTATCTCCCCCAGACCCGCTCCGGCAAGACTTTCGAGGCGGCCTTGGCGGGGCAGAAGATCTACGTCCGCACGGGCGAGTACCCGGACGGCAGGCTCGGCGAGGTGTTCGTGGACTTCCACAAGCCCGGCTCTCCGCTGCAGGAGCTCCTGAACTGCTTCTCCATCCTTGCTTCCCTGGCGCTCCAGTACGGCGTCCCGCTGAAGGAGATGGTGGAGCGGTTCACCTTCACGCGCTTCGAGCCCGCGGGCGCGGTCCAGCACCCGAACATCAAGCGCGCCACCTCGGTCGTGGACTTCATCTTCCGGCTGCTGGGCCTCGAGTACCTCGGCCGCGACGACCTGGCGCACGTGCCGCCGGGGAAGACGGCCTCCTCCGAAGAGGCGAAGGATGCCCTGCTCGGCGAGATGATGGGCGACTCGCCCTTCTGCGACTCCTGCGGCCACGTCACGATCCGGTCCGGTTCCTGCTACAAGTGCTTGAACTGCGGCAGTTCCCTCGGCTGTTCCTGAACTTGATATGATGGAACCGATGAAGCGCGCCCGCCAGCCGAGACGCATCTCCAAAGACCAATACTACCTCAACATCGCCAAGGAGACCTCGCGGCGCAGCACCTGCCTGCGGCGGCACTACGGCGCGGTCATCGTGAACAACGACCAGATCGTCTCCACCGGGTACGCCGGCGCCCCGCGCAAGACCGCCAACTGCGCCGAGATCGGGTCTTGCATCCGCGTCAGGCTCAACGTCCCCAAGGGGGAGCACTACGAGTGGTGCCGGGCCGTGCACGCGGAGCAGAACGCCGTCATCCACGCGGCCCGCTTCGACATGATCGGCGCGACCCTCTACCTGGTGGGCACCACGCCCGACGGGGGCGAGGTCATCGACGGGGCCGAGCCCTGCCGCATCTGCAAGCGCATGATCATCAACGCCGGCATCGCGCGGGTGGTCATCCAGACCGGCCCGGGCCGCTACAAGGAGTCCGCCGTGGAGGAGTGGGTTCGCACCAACCTCCACGAGTTCCGCAGGGTCCGCGGCAGGCTGGTGCCGGTCATGCCCAGGGGCTACTGAGCTTCCCTACAGCGTCACCAAGGCGCTCTGCAGGTGGTAGTAGGGGGGGCGCTCGCGGTAGCGCAGGATGGCCTCCCTCATGATCTCCTCGATGAAGTCCTCGTAGGACAGGCCGACCATCTCGGCGCAGTTGGGCACGCAGTCCCCGCGGTTGATGGAGGGGTTGGGGTTGATCTCGATGATGTAGGGGTTGCCGAGCCGGTCGAGGCGCACCTCGATGCGCGCGTAGTCGTGGCAGTCGAAGATGTTGTAGGCGTCGAGGCAGATCTCGGAGATGAGGGCGGTCATCTTCTGGGAGTACTTGGCGGGCCGTTCGACCTTGATCTTCTCGTAGACCTCGTTCTTGGACCACTTGGCCTGGAA